>DASYYI010000426.1:0-6222 GCA_035933995.1 Candidatus Acidiferrales bacterium
CATGCTGGCATCGGGCGAAGATCCCAATCCGCTGCGGTGGCTTACAATGATGCCGCCGGGGCACCAGCCGCCCCCAGTTCGATGCCATCTGGATTTGCACGCCGCGAATTCCGCGATCTTGGCCAACGCCGGCCTGCAGCGCAAGAATATTTTCGCTGCTGACTTGTGCACGTCGTGCCGCACAGATTTGTTTTTCAGCTACCGCCGCGAGGGAGTCACGGGGCGCATGATGGCGGTGATTGGCGTAGTTTGACTGATGGAATAACGCGGATGATGCCGCCGCCACCGATCATCCACAAGCAGGCTAGAGCGTCCGCGGTCGAACAAGCTCCGGCGCTTCGAGCAATGCAAGCTGCCCGCAGGCGGCCATAACATCCTGTCCGCGCGAATAGCGCACAAAAACCAAGTGGCCCTTGTCCGCAAGGATCTTGCGAAAGGCTTCGACGCGCACGGCATCCGGCGGATGGTATGGCAATTCCCCCGGATTCCATGGAATCAGGTTAACTTTGGCGCGCAAATTGGAAATCAACTTCGCAACGCGGCGCGCGTCTTCGGGATGGTCGTTGAATCCGCCCAGCAAAACGTACTCAAACGTCAGGTGCTCCCACGCACGCAACGGGTAAGTGCGGCACGCTTCCAGCAAGTCTTTCAAAGGATACTTGCGATTGATGGGCATGATCGCGTTGCGCTGTTCGTCGTTCGATGCATTCAGAGAAATGGCCAGTTTGGGCCGTACCGTTTCCGTTGCCAGTTTCTCGATGCCAGGAATAATTCCGCTAGTCGACAAAGTCACGTGCTTCGGCGAAATCGCCAGGCCTTTCGGATCCAGCAAAATTCTGAGCGCGGTCATCACTGCGTCGTAATTGAGCAGCGGTTCGCCTTGGCCCATGAGCACCACGTTTGTTTGCGGTTTCAGCGCCGCGCGATTGTCTTCGAGCGCTACCATCACCTGGCCAAGAATGTCAGCGGCAGTCAGATTGCGCAGCAGCCCGAGCGTCGCCGTCAGGCAGAACTGGCAATTTACCGCGCAGCCTGCCTGAGTCGAAATGCAAATTGTTTGCCGCTTCTCTTCGGGCATGAAAACGGCTTCGACAGTCGCGGGATTCGTGCGAGATGCGCCGTCGAGTCGCAAGACATACCGGACGGTGCCGTCGGTGGACCGGTGACGGCGAACAACTCCAGGCAAGGAAAGGTGAGCCACTGCACCCAGCCGCCGGCGCAAATCCGCGGGGAGGCTGGAGACTTCATCGATCGTGCGCACCCGTTCGGCATAGAGAGCGTGGTAAATCTGCGAAGCCCGGTAGGACGGTTCACCCAACGTACTGACAAGTTCACGTAGCTCCTCCAGCGGTTTGCCGAGAAGGCAAGCGCGCTCATTTGCCGGTGCGACACTGGAATTGGAGGAGGTCACAGATTGCTCTCTTTTTACAATCATAGCATGCAGGCATAACACGATTGCTGCTCACTGCAGAAATTTACGAAATTCATTTTCGGTGGAGGTATGAGTTTATTTTCGTTCGTGTCAGAATGGGAGTTGCATGACTGCTGGGAATCGCAAAGTTGAGGAAACGACGCTGCCCAACGGACTGGTGGCGGTCACGGAGCCGATGGACCATGTGCGCTCGGTCTCGGTGGGCATTTGGATTCGCAGCGGTTCGCGACGCGAGCCTCCCGAATTGAACGGCATTTCGCATTTCATCGAGCACATGGTGTTCAAGGGCACTGCACGTCGCAAGGCGGAAGACATCGCGCGCGAAATGGACCGCGTGGGCGGAATGGTTGACGCATTCACCGCCAAGGAAATGGTCTGCTTCAATACGCGCGTCCTCGACGAGCATCTCGAAACGGTGTTCGACGTGTTGGCGGACATGATGCTCAATCCGCAATTTCCCGAAGAAGAAATCAGCCGTGAAAGATCGGTGGTGTTGGAAGAGATCCGCATGGTCGAGGACAACCCGGAAGACCTGGTCCATGAAATGTTTTCGAAGAATCTCTGGGGGCACCATCCGCTGGGGCGTCCGATTCTGGGCACAGCGGAGAGCGTCGAACGATTTGACCGCAAAACGCTCAACAATTGGTTTCGCCACTGGTACGCGCCCAACAACATGGTAATCACTGCGGCAGGCAATCTCTCACATCAGCGCCTCCTTGACTTGATCATTCCGCGCTTCGGCGGGCGGGCTGCGACGGAAAACGGATTTTCCGAGACGCCGCCTCTGCCGCGCGCGGAACTCGCTTCGCGTTCCAAGGTGGAATTAGAGCAAGTGCATGTTTGCCTGGGCGTTCCCGCGTATTCGATGACGGATTCGCGGCGCTATGCCGTCTCCGTGTTGAACAATTTACTCGGTAGCGGAATGTCTTCGCGGCTTTTTCAGAACATCCGCGAGAAGCAAGGCCTCGCTTACGCTGTCTTCAGCGAGACGAACCATTACCGGGACGCTGGTATGCTCACTATCTACGCGGGTACCAGTCTTGAAACGGTGGAGCAGCTCATCCGCTCCGTGATGAGCGAGCTGCGCGATCTAAAAGAGAAGCCCGTGACGGATGAGGAGCTGCGCCGCTCCAAAGCCAACCTGAAAGGCGCAACTCTCCTTTCCCTGGAATCCACCGGCTCGCGCATGAGCGATTTGGCGCGCCAATATCTGTATTTCGGACGGTACCTTTCGCCGGACGACCGCATTGCCTCGATGGAAGCCGTGACGCAGCAGGAAATCCAGCAAGTAGCTAGTGATCTGTTCCGACCCGACCGGATCGCCGCGTCACTCGTGGGCAGTCTCAATGGCTTCGCCCTGACGTCCGCTCATCTCGCCTGTTGAAAACCTCCGAGACGAGAGATTTTCGTCATCATGATTCTTGCAACGTCATGCTGCATTTTATTGACGTAGCTGCGCGGGTTTGCCATGATGCACGCAAGCCGCTGTGGGCTTTGGGCGGCAGCGAGGGCGCATCAGCTTCCGAGTTTCCATCTTGGCGTCGGGCAGTTCCGGCAACGCTACGTTGCTCGAAACGGAGCATACCTGCCTTTTGGTGGACGCGGGACTCGGTCGCAAGGAAACGCTGCGCCGCTTGGCGGCGTTGGGGAAAAGTCCAGAGCGAATTGACGGCATACTGATCTCGCACGAGCACACGGACCACTCGAGCGGTTTGCCGCAACTTCTGAACCATTGGCGCGCCACCGCATACCTGACGGAGTCTACCTGCCGCGAAATCGTACGCGATCTTCCCGAAGCGACCTGCAAGAAAATGGAGCGCGTCGAGCACATTCGTGCAGGCGAGCGATTCACCATCGGCGACATCGAAATTTCCCCATTCTCCGTTCCACATGACGCTGCCGATCCTGTCGGTTACGCATTTCGCGCCAATGGAACAAAGGTCGCCATCGTCACCGACCTGGGATATTTGCCAGAACTTGTGAAATACCACCTGCGGGAAGCGGATTGCCTGATTCTGGAGTCGAATCACGATCTGGAAATGCTGAAGGTGGGGCCCTACCCGTGGTACATCAAGCAACGAGTAATGAGCCGCACCGGCCACTTGTCCAACCACATTGTCAGTGAGTACCTCGCAGACCCGGAAGGGTTCGACGGCCGGGCACGCTTCTTGGTGCTTGCCCATATTTCCGAGACCAATAATAACCCCGACCTGGTGCATTTATCGGCCGTCGAGGCTCTCAATCGACGCCCTGCAGAGGCAGCTTTTCACGGAGAGTTGATGGTTGCCTCCCAAACCGTCCCAATAGGACCGCTAAGTTTGTAGTATCAACAGTTTAAATCGGTGTTGGCGATTGATCTCCTCCAGCGGCTTGTTCCGTCCTGATGTAGAAGAATTACGCAAAGCATGAAAATTCTGACCAAAGTAGTACATGGAATACCCTAGGAAGGTCAGCGCAATGACTTGATACTAGTACTCTTAAAAATTAGTCCTCTCGACGGCAAGCCGTTTGCTTTCACGGGGCCTGGGTCTGGGACAGGAAAGCTAGCCAAGCGGTGCGCCGGGTTCACTTAGCTTAATTTGACTCTGAGCACATTCCTCTTGTTGGCGAACATTTTCTGACTCACTCACGGGTTGGTAACCAATTTCCGATTCACGGGGGCGGCCATTCTAAGAAAGGAACGTAAACTTCGCCGATTTTTCAGCGCCAAAACTCAGGAAAAGACGGAATTAATTCGCTCGCACCCTCCCGATGTGTTGGTTTTTTCGGAGCGTCGCAGCGGAGCATCGCGATTTCAAGTCGAATTGAACGGTGACCGGGAAGCGGCGATAGACCGCGCGGCTAGCCTATTAGCGCTGGGCTGCATGGCCCGGGGCGAACTGCCCACGGATTACGCGGTGTGGGTTCCTGCGGATGACAGTCTGATTGAGCGGGTGATCAAGCAAGCAGAAGAGCTATTGCACCTCGGCCGCAGTTTGTCTTGCTCAGTTCCGCTGAGTCCGCGCGAAGGCGAGGTCCTCAAAGAACTCCTACGGAATCGCGTCAATAAAGAGATTGCCGATCGTCTTTCCATCTCTGTTCGCACCGTCAAGTTTCACGTATCTTCGCTGCTGGCAAAATTCGGCGTGGGCAGCCGATGGGACTTGATCCAAAAGGCCCAGCACATGCTTGGGACACGGCAGCTACCTGACGACCTGCCTGGTGCGCCGGTGCAAGATTCCGCCGATCAAGTTGCACCGACGGAGCGATCTTTGCAGAATGGTTGGAACGCGCGAAAGAAGGAAGAACGGATCGTGCAATTCCGCGAACGACGGCTGCGTCCGGCCTGAAATTGCTTCTTAAAATGCTGCCTCTGCTGGACTAATTTTCTTGCCTCAGTGCGAGACTTACTTCGGTTATTATATCTTCCGGGAGTTTCCTGACACCAAATAGCGGGCTCGTACTTCCCTGACGACCGTATTTCGTCAGTCCAGGAGAAGCAATTGATTGGAAGATACACGCGGCCGGAAATGGGCCGGATTTGGAGCGAAGAAAATAGGTTTCAAAAGTGGCTCGAAGTCGAATTGGCCGCTGCTGACACCCTGGCCGACGCTGGTGTAGTTCCACGCGAGGCGGCGGCGCGACTGCGGGAGCGTTCGAGAATCGACGTCACGCGGATTTTGGAGATCGAGTCGCGCGTCCGTCATGACGTGATCGCGTTCACTGTTGCCGTCGGCGAAACGGTTGGCGACCCAGAAGCAGAGCGCTGGTTGCATTATGGCCTGACGTCAAACGATGTGGTTGATACGGCGCAGGCGCTGCTCGTGCGCGAGGCTTCCGCGCTGATTGAACCCGGTATCGAGCGCTTCGGCGAAATCCTCGAGCGGCGCGCCTGGGAGTTTAAAGACGTTCCACAGATTGGCCGCACGCACGGCGTTCACGCGGAACCCATCACCTTCGGCTTGAAGATTGCGAATTGGTATGACGAAAATCGCCGCGATTTGGCGCGTTTTCGCGAGGCGGCCAAGGAAATGGCCGTGGGCAAAATTGCCGGAGCGGTGGGCACGTGCGCGCACCTGGGACCTGAAATCGAACAGAAAATTTGCCGGCGCCTTGGGTTAAGCGTTGCCCCTATTTCGTCGCAAGTGATCGAACGCGACCGGCATGCGCATTACCTGGCCACTCTAGCAATCGTCGCGGCGTCGCTCGAGCGTATTGCTCTTGAGATTCGGCATCTGCAGCGCACCGAAGTGCGTGAGGTGGAAGAGCCGTTTGGCGGCTCCCAGCGCGGCAGTTCAGCGATGCCGCACAAGCGCAATCCAGTTGGCAGCGAACAGATTTGCGGACTGGCGCGAGTAGTGCGGGCGAATTCTGTTGCGGCGATGGAAAATGTTGCCCTTTGGCACGAGCGCGATATCTCGCACAGCTCCGTCGAACGAGTGATTCTGCCCGATTCCACGATTCTGGTGGATTACATGTTGCATCGCATGTCGGAAATCGTGGGCAATATGAAAGTTTTCCCGCAGCGCATGCGGCGAAATCTGGATTCGACGCAAGGGCTGATTTTCTCGGGTCAACTTCTTCAGGACTTAGTCGAACACGGCGCGCCGCGAGAGGATGCTTACAAGTGGGTTCAAGCCCACGCCATGGCTGCGTGGGAATCGGAGTCGAGTTTCCGGGACCGCATCGCGGGAGATCCCAACATTACAAAAATCCTTGACCGGAAGGCGCTCGAGAAGACATTTGATCTGGGCAGGCAGTTGAAATCCGTGGATGCTATTTTTGCGCGTGTCTTCGGAAAGAAATCGTCA
>DASYYI010000313.1:0-8541 GCA_035933995.1 Candidatus Acidiferrales bacterium
AACAAGCCGCACAAATCGTATCCCGGCGCGTCCACCGCTTTTCCGCCGATGCGCACCAACTCGCCCGTCGGCATCACCATTTCGAGGCCCAGCACATGATTTGTGGTAACGCCATAGGCGAGCGTGTGCGGACCGCCCGCGTTTTCCGAAACGTTTCCGCCAATTGTGCAAGCCTTCTGGCTCGATGGATCCGGCGCAAAATGCAGTCCTGCCGACGCGACCGCCGCATTCAAATCCGAATTCACCACTCCAGGCTGCACTACCGCCCGTTGATTCTCCGCGTCAATTTCCAGAATCTGATTCATTCGCGCGAACGAAACGATGATGCCGCCTTCTCGCGCCAGCGCTCCGCCAGAAAGTCCCGTGCCCGCGCCTCGGCCGACGATCGGCGTCTTGTAGCGATTTGCGAGCCCCACGATTCGCACCACGTCGCCGGCCGTGCGCGGAAAAACGATGCATTGCGGGCGCGCGATTTCCACCGACCCGTCATATTCATACAGCAGCAAATCCTCAGGCCGGCTGAAAACGGCGTCTTTGCCGAGGAATCGTTCGAGTTCGCGGACGAGGTGACGATCCATAGTTGGTTAGACGATTGGTTAGACGCTCGAAAACCACTATAGTCGCGCGTCTCCGCCGTCGTCAACGTGACGCTACAGCATCACGGTTTTGTGAGCGGTATGGCGCGAAATACTTCCGAGGTCGCGCGGGCAAGCCAAACGAATCCGTCGATCACAATCAGCGCGGCAATCACGCGCCACATTAGCAGGCGCGCGCGATATCGCGGCTGTTCCGAATCGGCGGACAGGGCACGAGGCGTGGCCGATCCGGCCGAACGTTTTCCGAGCCAATGTTCCCAGAAATATGTTAACCCGCGCGCGATTTCTGTCGCGGAAAGCAGAATCACCAATCCCACGCTCAGAATGCAGGTGCCGATGAGATACTTGACCAGCGGATCGCGCATCTAGCGCGAATATAGACTGGAACGAGGCGCGGTGCAATCGTGATACGCCGCGCGTGCGCTGCGTTGACACGCGGCGTGGCGATATGCTACTGACGCTCGCGGTATTCTATTGGGGACCTCGATCATGAAACCGAAGGTATTCGCCACTCACGGGCTTTTCGCACCTGCCCGCGCGCTGCTCGAAAAGCATTTCGAAGTGGATTATTGGACCGGCCAGCCGCGGCCCCCTCGCGACGAATTGCTGCGCCGCGTCGCGGACAAAGACGCGCTCATCTGCTTGCTCACCGAAAAAGTAAACGACGAATTGCTTGATCGCGCTCCGAACCTGCGCATCGCCGCCACGGTTTCCGTCGGCTATGACAACATCGATGTCGCAGCTTGCACGCGCCGCAAAATCATCGCCACGCATACGCCGGGCGTTCTCGACGACACGACAGCCGATTTTGCATTTGCGCTGCTGATGGCCATTGCGCGCCGCATTGTCGAAGGCGACGCCTGGATGCGCTCCGGCGCTTGGCCGGGCTGGAATCTCGACCAACTCTGCGGCTCCGATGTCTCCGGCAAGACGCTCGGCATCATTGGCTTTGGACGCATCGGCCGCGCCATGGCAAAACGCGCGCAAGGTTTCGACATGCGCATTCTTTATACCGATGCGATGCGCGCCGCTCCTGAAGTCGAGCGCGATCTGCACGCGGAATATGTCGACCGCGACCGTTTGCTTGCGGCGGCTGATTTTGTCAGCGTTCACGTGCCACTCCTGCCGGAAACGCGCCGCCTAATCAATGCCTCAACATTGAAGCAAATGAAGCCCGGCGCATACCTGATCAACACCTCGCGCGGCCCAGTGCTGGACGAAGCCGCGCTCGTGGCCGCCCTCGACGCAAAACAAATCGCCGGGGCGGCCCTCGACGTTTTCGAAAATGAGCCAAAGGTTCATCCGGCGCTCGTCGCGCGCAACGACGTGATCCTCACGCCGCACATCGCCAGCGCCTCCGTCGAGACACGCACAAAAATGGCCGTGATCGCCGTGGAAAATGTGATTGCGCTGTTCGACGGGCGTCGTCCGCCCAACGTGCTTAACCCTGAAGTCTTCGACGCAAAATAACAAGGGAGCAAAACACATGCCATTGGTCACGCGAAATCATCCGAAGCTCACGCTAGAAGGCGCGCGCGCCGTTCTTGCCGCAGCGGAAAAACACGCACAAGAAATTCGCTGTCCCATGAATATCGCCGTGGTCGATGAGGGCGCCCATCTGTTCGCGTTTGCCCGCATGGACGGCGCAAAACCATCATCGATTTCCGTCGCGCTTGTCAAAGCACAAGCTGCAGCCATGCGCCGCGCTCCCACCGGTACCGCAATGTCAGGCGATCAACCGAATGTCATCCTGTCGCTCGGTCTCGCGCTCGCGAATTCTTCCGCGCAAACGCCGATCCGTGGCGGCGTCCCCCTAAGCGTCGATAGCCAGATCGTCGGCGCAATTGGCGTGAGCGCCGGTTCGGAAGATCAAGATTTGGAGGTTGCTCGCGCCGGAGCCGCCGCCCTGGAAAAAGCATGAAAAAGTTTTTGTTACAGCATAATTAAGCGAAAACTGACGGCTATGATGGACGATAGCAAGGCTCTTGCTCGGCAAATCTTTCTCAACACGCTCGCAGGAATCGACATTCCCGCGACGCTCGCGGAGAAGCTCTCTCGCCGCGACGGCCTGATTCAAGCGGGCGATTCCGAAGTGGATTTGCGCAAGTATCGCGAAATCGTCGCAATCTCGATGGGTAAAGCTGCAGTTGCGCTCGCCGAAGGAATCAACGCCGTACTCGCGCCCGAATTCCACGTTCGCGGGATTCTAGCAGGCCCTGCGAAGCCGCCGCGCGCCCTCCATGGCTGGAAATCATTTGTCGCCGGGCATCCCGTTCCCAATGAGGAGAGTTTTCGCGCCGGACGCGCGATTCTCGAATTGCTGCGCGGCTGCGTCGAAAAAACGCTGATTTTCTTTTTGCTTTCCGGCGGCGGCTCATCATTGGTTGAATTGCCCCTCGACGAAAATATTTCGCTGGATGATTTTGTGAAGCTGCATCGTGCACTTGTTACCTGCGGTGCGCCCATCGAGGAAATCAACGCGATTCGCAAGCATCTTTCCGCCGTGAAGGGCGGGCGTCTCGCCGCCGCAGCGCCGCAAGCGATGAAACTGACATTCGGCGTCACCGATGTGCCGGAGGGTCAGGAGTCAGCACTCGCTTCAGGTCCCACGCTGCCGGATCCAACCACAATCGCCGATGCGCAGCGTGTCGCCCAAAAATACCATCTGCTCGATAAATTTCCCGCCCCCCTGCGCGCAAAGTTCGACAAACATTCGCTTGTCGAAACTCCAAAGCCGGGCGACCCTGCCTTTGCGCGCGCGAAATTCGAATTGCTTCTCGGCCGGCGCGATTTATTTCATCACGCGCACGTTGCCGCCGAAGCCGCCGGATTTCTCACCGTGTGCGACAATGCGACCGACGGCTGGCCCGTCGAGAAGGCCGCGAAACATTTGCTCGCGCAGCTCGATGCGATCTCGCGTTCGTTCGACGGCAGGCCCGTCGCTCTGATCGCCGATGGAGAGGTCAGCAGTCCCGTCACAGGAAAGGGAATCGGCGGCCGCAATTCTGCCTTCGTGCTGGCCTGTGTGGAGAAAATTGCCGGGCGCAAAATTACTGTGCTGAGCGTCGGCACGGATGGAATCGACGGCAACAGTCCTGCAGCGGGCGCTGTCGCCGACGGCACGACTCTCGACCGAGCGCGAAAAATCGGCGCGGACCCGCACGATTTTTACAGCCGCAGCGACGCCTTCAGTTTCTTCGATCGCCTCGGCGATGCGATTATAACTGGCCCCACCGGAAATAATCTCCGCGACCTGCGCGTTCTTCTCGCCGATTAGCGCGAGCATTATCCTTGCCCGTCGCCAAAGTGGCGCACGGGAAAACGGCGTCCTTGACCCGCCGGCGCCTCGGGTTGTATAAGCGTGTGCGTTAGAGTAGTGATCGAAATTCTTGGATAATATGCGCCACCGCGTCGCGTCGGGGAACGGCGCGTACGGGAGGTGTTCATGCTTCGTTTTATTACGCGTCATCGCGCGAACTTCAGCCTCGTTGTCGTAATCGGTGCTGCTAGCATTTTGAGTTTACACGCCTCGATATCATTTGCCGCAGGTCCTGAGTCCGCCCGCAATTACCCCATCGCAGGTGGTGCTTCACCCGCCGGCAGTGCTGCATGTGCGCTGCTCACACCCGCGGATATCGCTAAGGCGACGGGTCTAAAGGTCGGGAAGGGAACAGCCGGAGCGCCTATTCCTGGCGTCTTGGGCCGCTGCACATGGCTGGGCAGTGGGAACACCAAAGTGATCGTGACGCTCGCCGACGCGCGGCACATGCAGTTGACGGTCGCGGCGCAGGAACAATCGGGTGGCACGGCGGTTCCGGGTCTAGGCTCGAAAGCCGTAGGTATTAAAGGCGCGGCTTTTACTGGCGGAGGCTATATTGTGAGTGTCCTCGACGCCAAGGGCGGCTTCGGACTTAGCATTCTCGGGAAAGATGGAACTCGGGATCGCGCCGTCGCACTTGCGAAAGTAGTCGAGAGTCGTCGCTAAGAAAAAACTCGCAAAAATTTACAGCAAACTTTTCGTCCATCCGCCGTCCACGGGAATCGAGCAGCCATTGACGTAGCTCGCGTGCTCGGACGCAAGAAACGTCACCATCGCCGCAAGCTCTTCTGGCCGGCCAACGCGTCCCACAGGCACTTGCGCGCTCAAGCGGTCCAAAATCTTTTCGCGCTCGACCCCTGCATTCTTCGCCTGTAGCCCGACAAGTTCATCCAGACGCTCCGTCAGCGTATAGCCGGGGCAAATGCAATTCACCGTGATCCCGTCGCCGCCGAATTCATTCGCTAGCGTGCGCATCAATCCCGTCACTCCGGCGCGAATCGAATTCGAGAGCACCAAATTGTCGATGGGCTGCTTTACCGACACGGAAGTAATCGCCAGCAAGCGTCCCCAACGATTTTTCTTCATCCGCGGCAGCACTTCGCGCGCGAAATAAACGGCGCTCATCAGCGTCAGGTCCACAGCGGCGCGCCACTCATCAATCGAGATGTCCACAAACTTCTTCGACGGTGGCCCGCCCGCATTCGTCACGCAAATATCCACGCGGCCAAATCGCTTCTCCACCGCCGCCACAAAATCGCGCACCGCCTCGTGGCGCGTCACATCAACTTCCCGCGCAAAAACTTCGCGCCCCGTGGCCTTGCGTATACTCTCCGTGGCCTTTTCAAGATTCGCAGCCGAACGCGCGCAAATTGCAACTTCCGCTCCTTCGCGCGCGAATTCTTCGGCGCACGCGCGCCCCAGCCCTTTGCTCGCCGCCGACACGATCGCAACTTTTCCTTTCAGTCCCAGCTCCATATCATGCCCCTCAATATTCACGGAAAAAAAGTCGCTGCCAAAATTATCCGCGTAGATATGCGTCCGTTTTCTTGATCCAGTCCTCGCGCGGCGGACCAAAAATATCCATGTCCACGGTATCTTCGAGCGCCTCGGCCGCATGCGGCACGTTCGCGGGGATTAGCAGCATCTCGCCGTTGCGCAGGATTCTCTCGCCGTCGTCGAAAATCATTTTCAACGCGCCGGAAATGATCCACGTGATCTGTTCGTTCACGTGCGAGTGGCGAGGCACAATCGCGCCTTGCGCCAGGAAAATACGCGCCAGCATGGCCTTCTCGCCGAAAATCATCTGCCGCGTAATTGTGGCGCTCAGTTTTTCTTTCTCGATTTTGTCCCACGATGTCTTTTCTGGCATGTCCTCTCCCCTCGCTGCTTCCCAGTACTTGCCCGCGTTCCGGAGTTGGAATCCTCCAACGAAAGCATCGCCCCGTCAATGCCCGCGCGAAATGAAAATGTCGTCGCCGGTTTGCGCCTCTGCGCGCGCTGTGTTAGCGTCGCAAGATGATGGCCCGCGCCGTCTGCCTCCCGCGAATTCGCCGTTTCCTGTGCGTGTTTTCTCTCGTAGCCATTGCTACAGCGCCCTCTGCGCGCCGCGCTACAGCAAATGCTCGCATTCATTTCACGCCGCATTTCACCGCCGGACAGGTATTTCACTACAGCGTGCAGATGCACATCGACAGCGCTTCGCATTCCTCCGGCCCCGTCGTCGATCCCGAAGGTCCCACAAAGTCCGGCGAATCCGTTAACGTGGTCCTGCGTTTGGAAGTCCTCAAAGTCTCCGGCAGGCCCGCTGCTCCCGGCCCGGCGCGCATCCGCGTCACATACGAGACGGCGGCAGCAAGCAGCAGCAGCGATTCCTACGACGCGGACACCGCTGCAATCGCCGACCAGTACAAAAAGCTCCAGGGCCAGTCGATCGAGTTCACCCTCGAGCCCACCGGCAAAATCACCGATGTCACCGGCCTCAAAGGGCTCCAGGACGATCAGTCCCGCTCCGCGCTTGTGAACCAGTGGCTCAGCCAACTCACCTTGGGAGCTTCCGTTCCGAAAAAAGGCATCGCTCTCGGCGAAAAATGGTCCTCTGAGCAAGCCATCGACAACGTACCGCTTGCCGGTCTCGCATGGCATATCGAATCAACTTACGTACGCGACGAGCCTTGCCCCGCCGTGCATCCGGAGCCGCCAGTCGGTGCCGTTGCGCAGCCGGTAACTCCGTCTGCCGTGCCGGACGATTGCGCCATCATCCTCACGCACTCCGAAATCACCGGTGCGCCCGCCCCGCGCGGAAGTCAGCAATCCGCCACGCAACTCAACCAGCAGTCGGCCCAACAAACCAACCAGCCCTCCAACGAATCGCCAAACGAAGGAAAAGACCGCACCCCGGAAGTCTTCCGCAAAAATGGCCTGCGCACCTTCGGCGAATGGACCGGCTCAGGCGACGGCCTCGCCTCCATCTCGCTCCGCACAGGAATGGTCGTCAGCGTCACGCAAACCGCCACCACCCACATGGACTTCACCATCATGACCACCACCGCCCACAATCGCATGCGCTACGCCGGCGACACCCGCAGTCAATCCCAGATCCTCCTCGTCTCCCAATCCGCCATCCCCTGACAAATGCTCTGTCAGCGATCGAGTTACTAGTTTAAGTATTCAGTTTCTTGCTCCGCGCCGGTCGCATCCGCCAAGGTTCGCATTTTTCTCCGCAACGGACAGCGGGAGGAGTAAGATTGCCAGAACGAGCCGTTCAACAAAGGAGGGCAGGAGCATGAATATCAGCCTCCGTCATTCGTCCCGTCATTCCTTTATCTCGCGCGGATTTGACCGTGCCCTTTTTTTCCTCTTGGTATTCGTCTTGATGGGATTCTGCCTCGGCCGTTTGAGCCACGGTCTGCCAGCCCACGCTCAGGCGGTAGTGCCCTTCACGATGGTCACGGAGTCGTTGAGTTATTCTCAAGCCCGGAAAGCCAAGCTTTTTCTTCAGGAAACAAAAGCACGGCGCTCCGATGGTGCAACAGTACAAATTAACAATTCCATCTCGCATCATCCCAAACTCAATGTGCGCAATATCTCCCTCCCGGACGGTCGCGCATTCACGGTTTTTGATCTGATCCACGCCGTCGTCAAATGGCCTCCGTCGCCGAAGTCCATCGCTTACCAGAAGGAACGGCTTTCCAACTCTCCTCCTGATTGTCTTTTGGGTGTCGGAGAGTACGTGGCAGGCCACGGCACGCTCATGGGGGAGAATGTCGTCGTTTTGAAGATGCTTCCCAAAGGCAGCTCAGGGATTACGTGGTGGCGTTCCCCAAAGCTTGGCTGCGAAGCCCTCCAGTCGCGAATGACGCAAGTCCAAATGGACGGTTCATTTAGACTCGCCAGCGAAACTAAACTGCTCAGCCTAAGAATTGGAGCCCCGGATTCAACGCTATTCGAAGTGCCTGCCAGCTACAGAAGTCTATCGCCATCGCAGGCCCAGAAGGAGCTCGCGGCGAAGCTGGGCTTGCGATGGACGAAGGAAATGGCTAGGCGTGCCCAAGAGCAGGACGCCGTGTACTACGGGCAGAGTCCCTTATCGCATCCGAGGTAAGCGCTGCCTCCTTGTCCCTTCCCGTTGTGTGGTTGAGAATCACCGCTGGTGGTGGCTTGGGGCCATCTCACAGCGTGGCTCGACCTGGAACATTTTGTTACATTCCATATATATAGTTGATTATAATAGTCTTAGACATGCAGCTTCCGCGCATCCTTTTGGCCACCTGATTGCCCTTTAGTGGTTCGCCTCGCCAGTTTAGCGATGCAGCCCGGGTCACCTCAGCGGACAGGGCGGGCGATGACAAGGAGGTCGAAAATGCGTTACCTCAAGTACCTTACTTTGCTTGGAATCTTCTTGTTTGCGGCGGGCTACTCCCAGGCTCAAGTGTCGGTCGGCATTGGGATCGGCCCAGTCTACGGAGGCTACGTAACAGCGCCGGCATGCCCTTACGGCTACTACGATTATTACCCGTATGACTGCGCCCCTTACGGCTACTGGGGCCCGTCGTATTTCGTTGGAGGCGAGTTCATCGGCGTCGGCCCGTGGTATCGCGGCCGCTTCGACCGTGACCGCTACTGGGG
>DASYYI010000002.1:0-25691 GCA_035933995.1 Candidatus Acidiferrales bacterium
CCGCCCGGCGGCACAATATCGGATTGCAACGTGAAAGGCCGCAGCTTGTCCATCACTTGTTGCTGCTTGCTGTCGCCGCCCGGAAACGGAATTGGCAATCGCCGCGCGGTCGGTGCCGGCGGCCCGTTGGGATGCGCGATGTCGTTCGCCGCCCGAGCCAGGCTCAAGGCCTCCAAGTGAAACTTTTGCCCGTTCGGATCGTTGACGTCCAGTCGAATCGTGCTCAGGTCCACGTGCACCGGAAACTTCATGTCGTTTCGAAAATATACGTCGACGGCCAGCAATCCCGCCGGATAAGGATCCGCCCCTTTGCCGAATTTCTCCTTTGAACGCGCAGCATCCGCATACGCCTGCGCGGCAACCACAAAATCCTGATGCATGTCCTTCGCCGGCCACTTCGAAATATCCGGTTCCTGGATCTGCGGAACGGCCACCATCACGCCCAGCGTTGCAATCAGCAGCAGGATTCGCATCATTTCCACCCGTAATTCACTTCTTGCGCATAGATGCACCCGCGCCCGGAAACGTTGTGGGTTTCAAACGCGCCTTGCCACTATAATGCTTCTCTTGCGCCCGGCAATTTTTTTCGACCGGCGCCTTGCTCTCCACATGTATTTTTTTTACAGCGTGCTGATGGCCATCGTCATGGTGCTCCTCGGGCCGTATTTCGCCTTGCAAGGACTCCGCCGCGGCAAATATCTCGTCAGCTTCCGCCAGCGCATGGGACATCTTCCGCAAACGTTTTCCCACAATAATTCCGGACCGTCCTCGATCTGGGTTCACGCCGTCTCCGTCGGCGAAGTTCTCGCCGCCAAGCCCCTTGTCGACGGCCTCAGGCAGCGCTTTCCCGATCGTCGCATTTTCCTTTCGACCACCACGGCCACTGGCCAGCGTGTTGCGCGCGAACGCATCGTTTCCGCCGACGGCATTTTTTATTTTCCTTTTGACTGGCCCGCTCCCGTTCGTCGTGATTTCCGGCGCCTACGTCCCGGCCTTGTCGTCATTTTCGAAACGGAAATTTGGCCGAACTTCATGCGCGAAGCCGATCGCGCCAACATCTCCGTCATTTTCGTCAACAGTCGCATCTCCGACAGATCTTTTCGCCGCTTCGGCCGTTTCAAGCCTTTCATCGGCAAATTCTTCGAGCGCGTTTTGCACAACGCCGATCTTTTCCTAGCGCAATCCGCCGAAGACGCGCGTCGTCTGAAAGAAATGGGCGCGCCCGCGACGCGCATCGAAATCAGCGGCAACATGAAGTACGACTACGAACCGCCTCCGCCCGCCGCTTTCGGCAATTGGCTCGCACAACAGATTCGCGAGCAGGAGCGTTGGCCGCTTCTCGTCGCCGGCAGCATCGTTGCCGGAGAAGAGGAAATCGTTCTTGCCGCTTACGATATCGTCCAGCGCCAGTGGCGTCACGCGCTTTTCGTTCTCGCTCCGCGAAAGCCCGAGCGTTTCGACGCGGCCGTGCGCGCCGTCGAAGAGCAAGGCTGGAAAGCCGTTCGCCGCAGCTCGCTCGATATGCACGCACCTCTCGACGAAAACTGCGACGTCCTTATCCTCGATTCAATCGGCGAACTCGCCGGTCTTTATTCTCTCGCCGACGCTGTTTTCGTCGGCGGCTCGCTCGTGCCTTCCGGGGGACATAATATTCTTGAGCCGGCGTGGTTCTCCAAGTCGCCCGTTTTCGGTCGCTCGATGGAGAATTTTCGCGACATGGCTGCGCGATTTTCCAGCACCGGTGCGGGCGTTCAGGTGTCGAGTGCGGCGCAACTCGGAAAAGTGTGGGTCGACTTGATTCAATATCCTTCTCGCAGCGCCGAAATGGGACGCAAAGCCCGCGGTCTTGTCGAAGCGAATCGCGGAGCCACCGCGCGCACACTCGCGCGCATCGCCGAACTTCTTGAAAACCTGTCGCAATCTCCGCGAGGCAGCGAGTGACTTTCGCCGAATCATTTCTGTGGCCGCTTTCGATTCTCTACGGAGCTGCAGCACGTCTGCGCGCGTGGACTTACCGCGCTGGTATTTCCCATCAGCGCCGTTTGCACGGAGTCGTCATCAGCGTCGGCAATCTCACCGTCGGCGGCACGGGAAAAACTCCCCTAGTCGTTTGGCTCGCGCAACGTTTCGCGGCAACGGGAAAGCGCACGGCGGTCCTATCTCGCGGCTATCGCCCGTTGCCGCAAAGTTCCCACTTCGCCGATGGGATAAAGATTCCGAACGGCTGGAGTGACGAGGCGGCTCTGCTTCGCAATCGTCTGGAAGATAAAGTCGAAATCGGCGTTGGCGCGAATCGTTTCGCCAAGGGCAGGGAACTGGAAAGTCGAGGCGTCGAATGTTTCATTCTCGACGACGGTTTTCAGCATCTCCAACTCGCGCGCGATCTCGATATTGTTTTGCTCGACGCGACGAATCCGTTCGGCGGAGGGCATCTTCTTCCGGCGGGCCGTCTTCGCGAACCAATCTCTGCGCTGCGCCGCGCCGGCATTATCGTCATCACGCGCAGCGAACACGCGCCAGCTACCGAAACGATCATTCAACGCCACACTTCCGCGCCCATCCTTTACGCGCGGACCGAATTGCTCGGCGTGGAAACGTACAGCCAGCCCGCCAGTTCACAAAACAATCCACCAACCGGCACTCAAAAGTGTTTTGCATTTTGCGGCATCGGCAATCCCACCGCTTTTTTCGATGATCTCACGAAATGGGGAATCCGACTCGCCGGGCGCGCAACCTTCCGCGATCATCATCTCTATACCGACGCTGATCTTTCCGACTTGGAATCCCGCGCCCTCGTCGCTGGCGCGGATGCTCTTCTATGCACGGAAAAAGATATTCAGGATCTGACGCCGCTGCGCACAAATCGGCTGCCAATATTTTTTTGCAAAATCGCTTTGCGTTTCAATGACGAGGAAGGCCTCTGGCAAACGATTCTTGGAAAACTCGCGCATGCAAAAGCTGAAACAAAATTAGGATCGCCGCGATGAAGCTCTTGATCCGCGCTACAAATTGGGTCGGCGATGCGGTCATGTGCATCCCCGCGCTCGAAGCCATTCGCGCGCACTGGCCTGACGCCGAAATCTCAATTCTCGCGCGTCCGTGGGTCGCCGATCTCTATCGCGGCCAGCCATTCGCGAATCGAATTATCCCCCTCGACGCCTCCGTGCGCAGCCCGTTCGCCATGGACAATTCCGCCCGCGACCTTCGGCGCGAGCATTTCGATTGCGCGTTACTCTTGCGAAATGCATTCTCCGCTGCGTGGCTGGCCTGGCGCGCTAGAATTCCTGAACGCATCGGATACGCCCGCGACGCCCGCCGCCCGTTGCTCACTCGCGCCGTTCGCGTTCCGCGCGACGGAGAAATCCCCACGCACGAATCATATTATTATCTCGAGCTGGTTCGACGCATCGGCTGGCTCGATAAACTGCCGACGGTGTCAGAAATTCGCCTGCAACCTGCTCCCGGCGCTTCAGAAGCCGCCGAATCGCGCCTGCAGATCGCAGGCGTTCATCCCGGCTCACTTCGCATCGCGCTCGCGCCCGGCGCGGCCTACGGTGCAGCGAAATGCTGGTTGCCGGAACGTTTCGCGGCCGTTGCCGACAGCCTCGTTGATGAATTCAACGCCGATGTGATACTTTTCGGGACGACTTCCGAAGTCGAGGTCTCGCGACAAATTGCCGCGCGAATGCGCCATCAACCGATCAGCTTGGTTGGCCAAACGCCCATCGGGGAGCTTCCCGCGCTCTTTTCACGCTGCCAACTGTTTATCGGAAATGATTCTGGCGCGATGCACGTGGCCGCCGCTGTCGGCGTGGCCGTCGTGGGCGTGTTTGGTTCCACCGATCCATATGGCACCGCGCCCGTTACGCCGCGGCGAACCCTCGTGCAGCGAAAAGTTGCGTGCAGTCCGTGTTTTTTGCGCGAATGCCCCATCGACCATCGCTGCATGACGCGCGTCACTGTTGCCGACGTTCACGCCGCCGCCTTGAAATGGCTGGAGCAGCCGCCCCGTGCCTGACGCGCCAATGAAACCGAAAAAGCCAAAACGCCGCGCCGTTTTCCTCGATCGCGACGGCACCATCTCCGAGGAAATGGGCTACGTCAATCATTTGAGCCGCTTTATTATTTTTCCGTACGCGGCTGCCGCGATTCGCCGCTTGAATCAGGCGAGTCTCCCCGTCATTGTCGTCACGAATCAATCCGGCGTCGCGCGTAACTTCTTTCCGGAATCTTTGATTCCGCAAGTTCACGACAAAATGAAAATGGAACTCGCGGCCGCTGGTTCGCACGTGGACGGGATTTATTATTGCCCGCACATCCGCGACAATAATTGCACTTGCCGCAAGCCGATTCCCGGAATGCTCGAGCAGGCCGCGCGCGAACACGCGCTCGATCTCGCTGATTCAGTCCTCGTCAGCGATCGCTACGACGATATTTCCATGGGACAATCCGTCGGTTGCCACAGTATTCTCGTTCTTTCTGGCTACGGTCGCGGAGAATACGAGTACCATCGCTGCGATTGGCCGCGCCAACCTGATCACGTTGTCGAAGATCTCACAGCCGCCGTTGATCTTATTTTGGGAGCGAATGTGACGAAAAATCTGGGAAAACAGGCCGGGCGGAGGCGGAGAAACAAGGGATGAGTCGCGCGCGGAACAAAATCACCGCTTCGACGCCGGATTTATCCCGCTTGCTCGACATTGTCTCGGCATTTTCGCGCCAGACAATCGTCGTGCTCGGCGATTTCGTTGTCGACGAATACGTCACTGGAGAAATTTCACGCGTCTCCCGCGAAGCGCCGGTTCTGATTTTGCGCCACAAGCAAACAGAAATCATTCCAGGCGGGGGCGCAAATGCCGCCAACAACCTTGCCGATTTGAGCGCAAAAGTGTTTCCCGTCGGCGCGGTCGGCGACGACACCGCTGGAAATGCGCTCATCGAATATTTTCGCGGCAAACAAGTAGACGTCTCCGGAATCATTCGCGCGCGCGGCTGGACCACCACGACGAAAACGCGCTTCCTCGCGCGTTGGACGCATACGGCGCGCCAGCAGGTTTTGCGCGTCGATCGCGAACCGGAAACCGAGTTGCCGCCACGGATCGCCGCGCAAATCCTTCGCAAAAGCCGTGCGCGCATTGCCAAATCCAACGCTGTGCTCGTCTCCGATTACGGCGCCGGGTCCGTTACGCCACAATTGCTCAGAAGTGTACGCGCGAAAATCGTGACGCTCGATTCGCGTTATCGCCTGCTCGATTATCGCGGCGTGAAACTTACTGCAGCCACGCCGAACGAGCCCGAGCTCGAAGCTCTTTATCATTCGCGGATCGGCAACGATCGCCGCACGCTCGAAATCCTCGGCCAGCGCACGTTGCGGGCGCTCAATCTCGACGCGCTGCTCGTCACGCGCGGCAAAGATGGCATGGTGCTTTTTGAGCGCGCGAAACCGCCATACGAAATTCGCGTCTACGGTTCCGACGACGCCGTCGACGTGACTGGCGCGGGCGACACAGTCATCGCCGTTTTCACGCTCGCGCTCGCTGCTGGCGCTTCGTTTGTCGAAGCGGCGCATCTCGCAAATTACGCGGGAGGCATCGTCGTAATGAAACGCGGCACCGCCACCGTCACGCGCGCCGAGCTCGAATCCGCAATTCGCGGCGAGGCCACCGCCGGCGCATGAACACACGTTCCAAAATTCTTTCGCGCGCTGATTTGCAAAGGCGCCTCGGCCGGCATCGAGCGAGCGGAAAACAAATCGTGCTCGCCAACGGCTGTTTCGATATTGTGCACGCGGGGCACGTGCGCTATCTCGAAGGCGCGCGGCGCGAAGGCGACATCCTCGTAGTCGCGATAAATTCCGATGCGAGCGTTTGCGGACTCAAAGGCCCCGGCCGCCCGATTTTGTCCGCGCAAGCGCGCGCCGAACTTGTTGCCGCGCTCGCCGCAGTGGATTACGTCGTGATTTTCGATGAGCCGGACGTCCGCGCTCTTTTGCGCGACCTTCGTCCGAATGTCCACGCCAAGGGCACCGACTACACGCTCGACACAGTTCCCGAGCGTGAAGAAGCGGCGCGCCTCGGCATTCGCGTCGCGATTGCCGGAGATCCCAAGCAGCATTCCACGCGCGATCTTGTCGCGTACATTCGCCAAGCATCCCATGGCTGACGAGCGCTTTCTCATACTCCGGATGAGCGCGCTCGGAGACATCGTGCACACGCTTCCCGCCGTCGCCGCGCTGCGCCAATCTTTTCCGCGCGCGCAAATTGACTGGCTCGTCGATTCCAAATGGTCGCCAATTCTCGAAGGCAATCCCGACGCCACGAAAATAATCTCCATCGACCGCCGCAATTGGCGCAAGGTGCTCGCAACCATTCGTCAACTGCGCGCCACACGCTACACCATCGCGCTCGACTTTCAGTCTCTCTATCGCTCCGCAATTCTCGCGCGACTTTCCGGAGCGTCGCGCCGCGTCGGCTTCGACGCGAGCTACGCGCGCGAAGGAGCTGCTGCTTTTGTTTACACGGAAAAAGTCATGCCGCGTCGCCTTCACAAAGTCGAGCACAATATCGAACTCGTCGAAAGCGCCGGCGCGCACGTAAACGACATTCGTTTTTGGTTGCCCACTTCGCGCGAAGGCCGCGAACACGTCGATCGTGTCCTCGCCGCGCACGGCATCAATGATTTCTTCGTTCTTTCGCCGGGAGGCGGCTGGGCTTCGAAATGCTGGCCCGCCGAGCGTTACGGCGCTTTGCATGGTGCACTCGTCGAACGTTACGGCTGGCGCGGCGTAATCAGCTTCGGCCCCGGCGAACGCAATCTCGCGGAAATTGTTCGGCGCGAAGCCGCCTCGCCGGAACCTCTCGTCGAATTATTCGATCTGCCGCAATTGATCGCGCTTCTGCGCCGCGCCAAATTCCTCGTCGCCGCGGATACTGGCCCGTTGCATCTCGCATCTTCGTTGGGCACGCCCGTCGTCGGCCTGTACGGTCCCACCGACCCCACTCGCAACGGCCCTTTTTCGAAACACGATGTCGTAGTCCGCAACGCGTCCGCCGCGGAAACGACGTACCGCCGCGACAAAACTCCGGCGCCATCCATGCTGTCCATCACCGTCGAGCAAGTCCTCGACGCAATCGCGCGCCGCCTGAAAACGCCATGACGCACGCCGCCACAAATTTCTGGATTCGGTGGCGCGTTCGCATCGGCTATCCCGTAGCGCTTGCCTATTTGGTTTTGGCGCGGCCCACTTCGCGCTCTCTCGCGATTGGCGCTCTGGTCGGAGCGATTGGAATCGCCGTACGCGCATGGGCCGCCGGCTATCTCCGCAAACATGAAGCGCTCGCCGTCAACGGTCCGTATGCTTTCACGCGCAATCCACTTTATTTCGGCAGCGTGATTTTGGCCGCGGGATTCGCCGTCGCTGGAGATTCGCTCTGGGCCGCAATCATTGTCGCCGCCTATCTCGCTCTGTTTTATCCGGCGGTGATGAAGCGCGAGGAAGGCGAACTGCGCGCGCATTACGGCGACGCGTTCGTCGACTACGCCGCTCGCGTCCCGCTCTTCTGGCCGCGCCTTCGTCCCGCGCCACAGCCACGCGAATCATCTTCCAAAGTTTCTTCGCAACTCTATCGACGCAACCGCGAGTATCAAGCCGCCCTCGGCTTCCTCGTCGGCCTCGCCCTGCTGTGGGCGAAGATGCACTGGTTTCGATATCCTCCGTGGTAGGCGCTCAGAGCTTTGCAACGGGCGTGTGCAATCCGCAACGCCCGAACTGCCTTCTTTCGCCGAGAAGAATATCCGTGATCCCAACTGAAGGTAATGGACGACTGGCAGCGGTTGCGTGGCGCGCAGCGGTAACGTAAATTGTATGGAGATGCGGAAATTTGAGCCACTGGGGTTGTTGCGCAATCCTCACCTGATGACGCTGGCTGCGGCGTTTTGGCCGCGGACGTTCCCTCATTTGCCTCCCACGCAAGCGCGATTATTCGAGACGGAACCGGGGACGCGCGTGCGCGCCGACTGTCACTGGCAAAGCGAGCCCTCGCGGCATCCGGCGCTGGTGCTGCTGCACGGACTGGAAGGATCGAGCGATTCAAGTTACATGCAGGGCACCGCGGACAAGGCATTCGAGGCGGGATTCAGCGCGCTGCGGTTGAACCAGCGGAATTGCGGCGCCACGGAGGATTTGACGCCAACGCTTTACAACTCCGGGTTGAGCTGCGACGTTCGCGCGGTGGTGATGGAGCTGATCGAAAAAGATCGCGTGCCGGAAGTTTTCGTCGCGGGATTTTCGATGGGTGGGAATCTGGTGCTGAAAATGGCGGCGGAATTCGGTGACGCGGCGCCGCCCGAGTTGCGCGCGGTCGCGGGCATTAGCCCGTCGGTGGATTTGGGCGCCTGCGCGGACGCGATTGATTTGCCCAAGAATCGCATCTACGAACATCATTTCGTCAAACGACTGAAGCGGCGGATGCACGCGAAGGCGGCGCTGTTTCCGGGGAAATTTCCTTTGAATGGAATGGAACGCGTGCGCACGGTGCGCGAATTCGACGATGCGATCACGGCGAAGTTCTGCGGGTTCCGCGACGCTAACGATTATTACGAGAGGTCGAGCGCGCTCGGGCGGCTGGGTGAAATTCGCGTGCCGGCGCTGCTGCTGACTTCGCAGGACGATCCGATGATTCCCTTTCGGTCGTTCGAGACCGCGGATCTGAATGCGAATCCTCATTTGGAATTTGAGGCGACGCGGTATGGCGGGCATTGCGCGTTCATCTCGCGCGAAAGTGGCGAGGAGCGGTTTTGGGCTGAGGCGCGCATCGTCGAATTTTGCCGCCAGCATTTGAAAAGCAGTGGGCTAGCGGCGGGTGACTAGTGATAAGTGAAAAGAAGAAAGCGAAATCCCACCCTTCACAAAACCCGTTCAGGATGGGGCACCCGGCACCCGTAAGAACCAAAAACCCCAAGCCTGACACAGTCCGCGCGACTGACGTAAGCAGAGTGTGGAATGAGGAGCGCAATAGCGCGCCGACGAGACTATGTTGTGGTGGCGGCCCGGTGGTGGTGCGCGAGGTGACGGATGACCACGAACAAAAGTGCAAGCACGCAGAGTGCGCTGACTCTGAGCCAGAAATAAAACACAAAATCCGCCTGATTCCAAAGACCGTGTGCTCCGAGCGGCGTCTGCGTGTAGTCCAGAAATTCTCCGAATTCCGGAATGCGACGATCATTCCCCGTGCGGATGAACTGCTGGAAAATTTCAGCGTAAGGCCGGTAACTCACGTAGAGAACGGCGCTCGAGAGAAGCAATCCGATGGCGCTAGAGAGGCCGAGCGCAAGAGTTCCGCTGCTGGCGCGAAGGGCAGTCAGTCGCAGGGATTTGTTTTTCGCGATGACCGCCAATGCCCAAATCAGCAGGAGTCCTGCGGAGAAAGGCATCAGCAGTCCGGAAACCTCTACAAGGGAGGCATTCCAACGGGTAACAGCGTCGCCGGCGGCTTCTTGCCGAGCCAAAATACGATAATCTCCTTCGCTTTGAGCGGCTTTTCGCGCGAGAAGTGCGTAGAGTTCGGCTTGCTCGTTTTCGCCTTGCTTTTGGTATAACGAGGCAAGTCTTTGGTAGTTCTCTTTGAGGGGCCGGTTCACGACAAGGCTAAAGATTCGGTCCATCAGAAAATCGCCGTCGGGCGTCATCATTTGGCCGAAGCGCGCCACAGCCAAGTACTTTTTTAACGCGCCCTTCCGGTCTCCGTGTGCTTCCAATGCTTCGCCGGATTCGAGCATCGACTTTGCATAACGGGAAGCATCCGAGGACAAGTAGCTCGGCCAGCAGGGTTCGCACTCACCTTCGAGCACTTGATAGGGATCCCCAAAATCGTGCTGGGCCACGACCCTGCGATCGAGTGCTTTGAGCCGGTCGTGATAGTCATCAAGTTTCGTAGAGCGAAATGCAGCAGCCATCGTGTTCTGCCACGCCGGACTTTCGTCACTCGTGTGCTGTGGGACCTTTCCGGTGAGTGCTTGTGCGATGTCAATATTTTCCGCTTCGATGAAGTGTGGAAGCGCATTCTGCGGATCCCACTGCTCAAGCTTCCTGATCCAATCCTCGGCCTCTGATGGCTTCGGGGCGACCGTGGCGTAAAGCCAAACGAGTTTTGGGTCCAGTTGTACGGCTTCGTCTGCCAGCCTCGTGCTCTCAGTTTGATTCGGCGTGCGCAGAGCAACGAAGGCCAGGGCCTCGGCGTCGTGAGTCTTCTCCGCCTGCTGCTCCAGGGTTTTCAGAGCTGGGGAGACTGATCGGGGCCAGGAATGCGTGGTCATCGCATGCCATTGCATCTGGGAAA
Organism: Candidatus Acidiferrales bacterium; assembly: GCA_035933995.1. Taxonomy (GTDB): domain Bacteria; phylum Acidobacteriota; class Terriglobia; order Acidiferrales; family UBA7541; genus DAHUXN01. The sequence goes on from DASYYI010000002.1 coordinate 10,338, forward strand.
CGGCGAACCCTTGTCGAAACGCCGGCGCGAGCAAGAATAAAAAAGACGCTGCGGCGCACGCTGCGATGACGCTCAGAGTGGCTTTGCGCATGGAATTCTCCTTGGCGAAAAGAGCTCCGGGACCCGAGACGGTTCGCGGGTGATTGCCTGGGATGATGATGGACAGTAAAGCGTGTTTCGTGAGGACGCGCGCACCACCGATGGCCCACCACAGAGCCGCCCAGTCTCCCTCCATGCAGCTCAGTTCGTTGAGCATTGCGTTGCCCCAATCGAGCGTGTCGTGGGGCGCGATTCGAATTGCCGCGCGCAAGAGCAAAATCGCGAACCGGCGAAGATATGTTTTCGGCATCACGTTTCGCGTCCGGACAACGCGAGCTGACGAGATTTTCTGCGTGAACGGCTTTGCCCGAGTGATGTTCGAGCGAGTGCAAGGCCCTTGGGCGTCAAGCGGTAGGTGTGCCGCGGAGGGACTCCGTCGTGCGTGGTGACCCATTTGGTTTCGAGCAGGGAATAGTTGGCCAGGCGCATAAGAATGGGATAAAGGGTGCCAGACTTCAAGGCCGTTTCGCGGCTCAATTCATAACCGTAACGCCAGGTGGATGGACGTTCGACGAACTGTTCCAGGACGCGAAGGGTTTGGGACGAGATTCGCGGGGCCTTCATGGAATAATCCTACATATATAGAGTTTATGTGTCAAGTTTCTTGACGGAGGAGTTTCGGTGGCACGAGCCCTACCTCTCGAGGGCTGAACAAAGGCCCACGCTCAGAAAACGAGCATGGGGCACCCGCAAAAGCCGACCCTAGAGCCAGCCGAAGCCCGCGCCACGCGACCCCCCAAACGGCGTCGAGGGGCCGCACTCCAAAAGGAAAAGCCCCGGCAAGCACGCTGAGGAAGGAATTAGTTTCGACCGGGTTCGTGTTGAGTGTTGTAGTGATCGGGGCGCAGGACGGGGAAAAGGTCTTTTGTTGCGCGATTGTTCGGGAGCTTCGGGGGGGCCGCGCGGCGTTGGCCAATCTTGATGGAGGCTTTGAGAATTGTGGAGACGGGGATTATTCCGGCGAGTTTGTGAGCGCCTACCGCAGCGAGGCCCATTGAGGCGATGCATCCGCAACGGGCGCAATCCGGATAGCCGCCGAATTGGCAGGGAGCGATGTGCGTTTGCAGGTCCGCCGACAAGGTTGTGGTTGTGAGCGCGAAGACGCAATCTTCCGGACGGCTGGGCGGAGAGGAAAATTGCCGGATGACAACTTCCGGCATGTCCAGCTTGGGAAATTGTTCTCGCAATTGCAGCATATCGGCAATTGCCTGGGCGCGTTCAGCGGGCGTGAGGATTTCTGGGAGGTCATCGCCGATTTGGGGAGTAAACATGCTGAACCACACTTTTTTGATTTCGGGGCGAGGCGTCCAGAATTCCAGAAACTCCCGTAAGTAGCCCGAGCGTTTCATCATTTGACCGGTGATCGTGCAATGAATGGTGATTTTTTGTTTCGCGATATTTTTTAGAATGCGATCGTAAGTCGCGGGGGCGCGGCGAGCGTCGTGTTCGGGTTGCAGGCCATCAATGGAAACGACGATGTGCAGGCGCGGCATGGCGGACCATCCGGCGTTCAAGGGACGGAAAGCGCTGGTGACGATCTGCACGTGGATTCCGCGACCGAGCAATTGGGGAACGAGCGACTCGAGCTCGCGATAACGAACCAGGGGATCGCCGCCGACGAGAGATAAGTGCAAAGGCTTGAGACGATCGACGATTTCGAGGACACCGTCCACGAGGGATTGGCCGCGGCGATCGTTCAAGTCGCGCAATGTTTGTCCGCCGCCCAGATGCGCGGGATCGTACGCATAGCAGCCGGGACATCTCAAAGGACATTCGCGGGTGATTTCCAGGGAGAGAGACGGGCGCTGGCCCCTGAGAATTTTGCCCCACGCCTGAACAATTTGAGAAGTATACATGATGAATAACGGCCCTTTCCAACCAAGGTAACGGACGCGATTTCGAATACAGCGCTAGCCGGCAAGATCCCGCATGAGGAGGAACATATACGTGCGATGCGTGGGGAAGCCTGCGAGATGGCCGTGGAGTTTTGAGAGGGCGAGATTCCTAATGGGTAACGAGCAACGGGAGATTGTCATTTGCGCGGAAGGCGGTTACATAATGTGGTGAAAACTCCTCCAACGCTGCGATGATGTGGGGATGAACGCGAATTCCGCGGGCGAACGAGCGCATAGCTGGAACAGAGTCGATGGAATTGACATGCTGCGAGGGCTCGCGATTCTTTTCGTGTTGCTGAATCACGTTAACATGCGGCTGGTGATCGCGAAGATCCCGTACGGCGAGATGCTGCCGCACAGGCTGCTCAATGACTTCGTTTGGAACGGGCAGCGCGGCGTGCAGATATTTTTTGCGGTGTCGGGATTTCTGATTACCTCGACGACGCTGCGGCGATGGGGAACTCTGTCGAGTGTGCGAGTGCGCGACTTTTATTTGCTGCGGTCCGCGCGCATCGCGCCGTTGCTGATACTGTTGTTAGGTGTGCTGAGTATTTTCGATCTCGCACACATCAAGAACTTCATCGTGCCGGGCGGTTTGGGCCCTGCGCTGTTCGCGGCGCTGACGTTCCGCATGAATCTATTGCTTCGAGCGCACAACGGGAGTTTTCCGGGGAACTGGTATGTGCTGTGGTCGCTCTCCGTCGAAGAGACTTTTTATTTTTTCTTTCCGCTGGTTTGCCGATGGCTGGGGCGCTGGAAATTGCTGGTCGCGCTGCTCGGGACGTTCATTGTGCTGGGGCCGTTTGCGCGAACGATATTCGCTCAGGGTAATGCGGCGTGGTCGGAAGTTTCCTATCTGGGAGGCATGGACGCGATCGCGCTTGGTTGCTTGACGGCGATTCTGCTTCCGAAGTTGCGATTCGGACGCCGAGGGTTGCTTTTGATGCAAATGAGCGGCGCGATGCTGATGATTTGGGTGCTGGGGTTTGCGAACCGCGTGTTGGGACGCACAGGGCTGGACATGAGCGTGCTGGCGTTGGGGACGTGCATGGTGATTGTTGCCGTCGCGCAAACAAGGCGCAAAGGTCCCTGGATAGCGCGGCCCGTTCTGTGGCTGGGGCAGAGGAGTTATGAGGTTTACCTGACGCACATGTTTGTGGTGTACGGGCTGTTTGGGATTTTCATAGCGTACGGGAAGCCATCGCGCGGTGTGCCGGCACTCTTCATTGTGACCGCCATTTTCGCGGGCATTCTGGGGGAACTTGTGGCGCGATTCTTCTCTGAACCTATGAATCGCTGGCTGCGGGAACGGTGGGGCGAAGGGCCGAATCGAGTTGGAGCAGTGATCAACAATACAGAACAGAAGGCCGCGGTGGGTGCGCAGGGAGCGGCGTGATTCAGAGGAGAGTTTGCGGAATTTTTTGGCTTTAACGCAAGGAAGGAAAGTGGTATCCATAGGCTAACCCGCTCCCAATCCGCGCGAGGAGGGAGAATCCATGAGGATTTTGCTCGCAGCCGTTGCCCTGACCTTTGCTCTCGCTTTCACTGCCACGCAATTTGCAGACGCGCCCACAGGCTTCGACAACAAAACCAACGGCATGGTGGATGATGCAACGCATCAGGCCGATCAAACCAAATTCGACGAAACCGAGCAGTTGAGCGACGGGCTCGGGCCGCTGTACAACGCGCAGTCGTGCCGAGAGTGCCACCAGAATCCTGTGTCGGGCGCCGCGTCTCAGGTGACGGAGTTGCGCGTGGGCCATCTGGGACCGGACGGACACTTTCGCACTCCGGACATTCCAATCGCGCACGGAGCCGAGGTGATCAGCGGCCGCTCGCTGGTGAATGATCGCGCGATTTGCCCCAATGCGGCTTTTCCTGCCGAGGAAATTCAGGAGCGTGTCCCAGAGACTGAGACGATTCGCACGCTTCGCATTTCCGTGAGTCTTTTGGGTGACGGTTTCGTCGAGGCGATTGCGGATCAAACGCTGATCGAGCTTTCCAAGCAACAATGCAAGTCATCACATAGGAAAATCTGCGGGCAAGTTCTCTATGTGCCCATCGTGGAGGCGCCCGGGCAGATGGGCGTGGGGCGCTTCGGCTGGAAAGATGTGCATGCCAGCCTGTTATCGTTCGCGGCAGACGCGTACCTGAACGAAATGGGCGTCACGAGCCGCCTGCAACCCGATGAGGTGACCAAGCTGTGCAACACTGTTTCCGAGCCGAATGACACGCCGGGTCCGGACGGGCTCTCCGACATTGATCACTTTGCCCGCTTCATTCGCGCCACGAAAGCGCCTGCACGCGATGCGGAGCTGGCCAAGAGCGCGGCCGCGAACAAGGGCGAAGCGCTATTCGACAAAATCGGATGCGCCACGTGTCACGTCGCCACGCTGATGACGGCTCCGGCGGGAACGAAGATCAATGGCGGAACGTTTACGATTCCCGCGGCGCTCGGTTCCGTCACATTTCATCCCTATAGCGATTTCCTGATGCACGACGTGGGCACGGGCGACGGAATTCTGCAAGCGACGCCGGAGCATTATGGGCGTCGAGTTTTTCAGAGGATGGCTGGTTACCTGTCGAAACAAGATTTCGAGAGCAGCCGGAACAAGATTCGCACCGCTCCGCTGTGGGGCGTGCGGTTGCGTCCCCGATTGATGCACGACGGCGCTTCGCTGACGTTTGTCGACGCGATCGCACGACACCGGGGCGAGGCCAATCAAGTGACGCAGAAATTTGAAAGATTGAAACGCGCCGATCAAGAGGCAATTATCGAGTTTCTGAAGTCTCTGTGAATGGCTCAAACGGCAAACAGCCGCCCATGCGAACGCAAAAGTTACTGCGCGTCGCGGTGGTGGGGCATGTAGGTTATGTTGAGCGGTTGGTTGAGGCGAAAATCGAGCCTCGTTTCGGACGGGATGCGAAGCGGTTTGACCTTTGATACGCCTTGATAGACGCCGCCGCCTGCTCCGCCGACTCCGGCGCCGATGGCCGCACCTTTTCCGCCTCCGGCAATTGCACCGATGATGGCGCCGATGGCCGCGCCGCCGCCGACTTTTTCCGCAGTATTTTTGCCGCGCGACTTGCCCGCTTCGGTGTATGGATCCGAGACGACAGTGTACTGCTGCCCGTGAAATTCGAGTCGCACGAGTTGAAGTTGCAATTCGTTGCGGCCTTTATATTGGCCGGAGGACTGCGCTTCGGTGAGGCGCATATAGATGTTCGTGCCCGCAGGAACCACGACGACGCCGGCGGAAGTGAGCGGCTCGGCAAGCGTGGCTTGAAATTCGTCGCCCACATGATTGACGGAAGTATCGACGGGATCGACGGTACGAACTTCGACCGTGGTACCGGGAGGAAAAGTGGCGGTAAGAGGTTGGGGCGGAGGCGGCGGAGCAGGAGCCGCAACAAGCGGCGCGGACTGAACTGGAGGCTGCGCTGACTGCTGGACGTCTCTCTGAGCGTCGGCGGATTGAGCTTGGTTCTGTTCCCGGTTACGGCGCTCGGCGTCGCGCGCGTCTGTGCTGCGTGTGTCGGCGCTGCGAGCCTTAGCGTCGCGCTGGCGGCGGGCATTTGCCTCGCGAGTGCGTTCGGCGCGTTCACGGCGACTGTTGCGCGAACTGCGACGCTCTGGTGTGGCGGCAGGCGCCGGAACCGGCGTTTCTTCCGCGGCGGTAGCAGGAGGCGTCGCGTCGGCGGTTTGCGTGGGCGGCGCGGGAGCCTGCACGACCGTTTGGTCATTCACCTTCGTGACGCCGGGAGTGGTGGTGGCGAGTTTGTAGGCTTCGTAGCGGGCGGCGTCGCTGGGCACTGTGCCGGAGAGCGTGACAACGCCATCTTTGACGGCGACCTGCAGGCCGGAGTCCTTCGTTTGCGGGTCAGAGAACATTTCCGCCTTGATCGTGGTGGCCAGTTGCGTGTCGTTGGATTTTTGGGCGCAGCCCATCGCGAAGACGGCGACTGTGCCCAAGGAAATAAGAAGAGCGATTCTCGTTCTGCGCATTTTTATTCCCCCCTGCATCATTTTCCGCGTTCCGTGGCATGGATGCAACCAGATCCGAGGGAACGGATGGTTGCACGTCGATATCGAGTTGCGAAGGCCTGTACATTTTTTTGATGCTGCATCGGAGGGTGGGGCTGCCTTTTAGGCGCAACTTTTCGGGTGAGCAGGTGTTTGATAAGGGAGCGAGTTCACTGAACCTAGATTGTTCTCGCAGAAGGCCTCATTTGGGAGTGTGTTTTTCAGGGTGTACAGCGTTTCGTTCGCGGTTTGTCGTTCTGGGGTGTAACTAGGAGAAAAGGGATGCGAATCCACAAGAGTATGGGTGTGTTCGTTGCAGGGATTTTGTTGATTGTGATCAGCGGATGTAGCGCGGGTTCGATGAACACGACGCCTCCGCCGCCTCAGATGGGCAATGTGTTTTCGATTGGTACGGACGCACCGGCCTCGCTGCCGAGCGTGGTTTCGTTTCAAGTGATGATTACGGGCGTGACGGTGAATAATTCGGGAGGCTCGTTGTCGGTTTTGACGAATCCGGTGAGCATGGATTTTGCAAAGCTCGACGGATTGCACGACTTGATCGATCTGGACAGCGTGCCGTTGGGTTCGTACACGAGCGTGACGATTACCGGGTCGACTCCCGTGATCGGATTTCTGGATACAACGCAGTCGCCTCCCGCATTGAATTCGATCAACGCGACGCCGACGACCTTTTCGGTGACGGTGCCGTTGGCGAAGCCGCTGGTGGTGGATCAAAACGATCTGGTTGGATTGCTGATTGACCTGGATTTGTGGCAGACGATTCAAACGGCCAACGGGCAAGTGACCGGCACGATTAATCCGACTTTTGATGTGCGCGGGTTGACGGCGGATGACTCGGAGGCGGAGATCGATGACTTTCGCGCGGGAGTGGTGAGCGTGGACACGAGCTCGTCGGCGTTTACGGCGCAGGGAATTCACAGCCGGCAGTGGAATGTGACAACAAACGCGCAGACGCAGTGGGATGACGGCGGTTCTCTCTCGGATTTGACTACGAATTCGATCGTGGAAATCTCCGGGAAGATTGATCCCGTGACGCACGGGATCGACGCGGACGAAGTCGAAATTGTTTCGCAGGATCATTTCCTCCTCGGAGGGTTGATTACGTTTGTGAACCCGGCGAGCCCGAGTCCGGCGACGCAAATTGATGTGTACACGCGGACGGAGCTGCCGGACCTATCAGCCACAGCGCCCATAGGGCAAATCAATTCGCTGGCGCTGAATGGTTCGGAAAAGTATTACATCGCGGACTTCCACAATCCGCTGACGGCGCTTCTGTTCAGCAATACAACGTTGGCACCAGGGCAGCGCGTGGGAATCGGCGGCGCGTTGAACGGGACAGGGAATTCGCAGACGCTCACCGTGCATCGCGTGGTGCTTGAACGGCAAGGGCAGCAGGGCGATTGGGTTCCAGGAAGCACGCAGATACAGTCCGGGAACGCAGGAAGTTTCCGACTGAACGATAATTTCCTGGCCGGAGTGTTGCTGCCGCAGCCAGTGACGGTGATCACGACGAACTTCACGAACTTCGTCAACTTGAGCGGACTTTCGGTGCTGACGGGGACGCAGCCGTTGAAATTGCGGGTGGTGGGGTTCGTTTTGGTGAACCAGCAAACGAATCAGCCGGAAATCGTGACGCGCCGAGTGGAGCTGCTAACGCCGGCGACGGAATAAAGCGCAATCACAGTTACAGTTGAAAACCGATCGTTCGATCACGAACCGCTCCGCCGGAGAAATCCTGGCGGAGCGGCTTTTATTTTGGGTAACTGCAAGGATGCCGCGAATAAATTTCAGGACTTGGCGGGCGCGGGGCGGCGAGTGGAGGGGAAGAGGGACATGACTTTGCTGCGTGCGGCGGCGGTCTTTGTTTCCGTGCCGAGAGCGAGAAGATACGCGACGAGCGTGGCGGCAGCAGTGATCAGGAGCGCGTAAACAAAATGAACGAGGGTGGGATTCCAAGCGCGCGAGCCAATGATGCGTGAACGGAGCAGGAAAACTATGGGAAAGTGCGTTAAGTACAGGGTGTAAGAAAAACCGGCGAAGAGGCGCGCGGGTTTGGCATAAAGCGCAGACATGGATTTCTCAGGGGCTTCGACGGTGGCGTAAATCCACAAACCAAATGCGAGCGCAACGATTGCGTCCATCAGAAACGGAGAATTTAATGGATGCGCGACGCTGAGTCCGAGGACCAAGACAAATGGAATGGCGGTGGCGATGATGGCTCCGGAGAAGCGGACGGGTGACCATTTGACGACGCGGGAGATCGCGATAGCGCCTCCGAGAAGCCAGATCAGAAAATACAACGCGATGGTGTAGCCGACGAACCACGTGACGAGAACCGCCAACACGAGATAAGCAATGCGCGCGGAGAGACGATAGCGCTTGACGAGCGCACAGACGGCCAGCGGAAAAATGATGTAATACCAGAATTCGTAACTCAAGCTCCAGAGAGGCGCGTTGGAGCCGAATGGCTGAACCAGAATTCCCTGAAGATAGAATAAATTTCCGATGAAATTGCGGAAGGTCTCGAGGCTGGCAATGCTGTCGGTGAAAAGATTAGCGACGGGATGCCGGTAAAGAGGGGCAGTGGCAGCCATCGTCAGGCCGATGCGATCGAGAATCCAGCAGAGAATCAGCGACGGGATCAATACCAGGCTGAGACGCGTGATGCGGTTGACCAGATAGGCGGTCCATGACCATTTGCGCTGCTCGAATGAGTCGGCGATGCTCGAAACGATGAAAAATCCGCTGAGCACGAAGAAAACGACGACGGCTTGATGCCCGAGAGCCGTCGCGGCGTAAAACGCGGAGACCAAGGGCGAATGATGCGGAAGATCGTGATAGTCGACGAAGAAGAGTCCGCGGACGTGGCCGACGAGAACGGCGAGAGCTGCGACACCGCGAGCCATGTCCAGATGGACGGAAGCGCGTTCGGTGAGGCGCGATTTTCTGGTGCCAGGTAACATTGAGTGCCGCTTGATTCCCGTCGGCGCGCGCGTGAAACGGGGCGATGCGCGGGCGCGCACAAAGCGAAGGCGATTATCGCCTAGAGGAGAGTCGAGAGTCGAGAGTTGAGAGTTAAGAGTCGAAAATCGAAGGCCCAAACGGAAGGGCGCAAACAGACAAAACAGGAACGCAAACGGCTGTTCGAGAGGAGTTATTGTTTTTCGGCGCGGGAGGTGATGACTTGACTGCCGTTGATTTGAATCTCGATGGCGAGGGGTGGACGGATTCCCGTGCCGGCGACGATGGCTCCGCGAACGAGGCCGTTGGGTCCGCTGCCATATTTGGCAAGGTCATAAAGCGTGTGGCTGCAGGGGTCAACGACCATGGGGTGCGCGGCGGGAAAATGGTACTTACTGCGCAATTCTTCCGTATCGGCGACGAATTCCAGATCGCATGTGCCGTAGGGAGAAAGGAGCGAGAAGGCCCAGTATGCGTTGCCCGGAAGCCGGACGACCATTGCAGGGAAGCTATCGCTGGGCGTGTTGCGATACGTAAATCTTTGCGTTGCCCAGGGACGCGATAATTGGTCGGTGGTGGCTACTTGTCCCGGAGCCACGGGCAATGCCGGGGTCAATACGACGTGCTGAACGACTGGAGCCGCGCTTACGGGCACATCGGCGATGGGATCAGAACGCGCCGCACGCGTTGAAGCGCGCGCCCACCAAATTGCGACGACGAGCAGGATTACAAGCGAAGCGCCGCCTGTTGCCAGCGCGTAAAGTTTTTGGCGTTGCGCGGCGGCGGCGGTTTTTGTGCGCGGAACGCCGGGGATTTCCGGCTGGGCAACCGCGAAGGGAGCGGGTTTCGTTACGGTGCTGGGCGGTTTGTCGCTTATTTTCCCGGGCATTTTGCTGGGCCTGCCAAAGACCGGTGAAATTTGAATGCGATGTGTCGAGCTTGCGCCAGGGAGGCGCGAAAAGCAAGGTGATGGGTACAGAGAGTAAACGGGGAGGGCAAAGGCGAAAAACGACCTTTTTCGTCAGGGGAGGAACGCGAAGAACGAAAACCGAAACTTGTCCGGACACAAAAGCGTTCCACTCCTGCGCCAGGCTAAACGGCATGCGGGAGCCGCAAGAAACGAAAATCAAAAACCCCACCCTCCGCACAAGACGCGGAGGATGGGGCACCCGTAAAATCCGCTCCGAATGAGGATGAGGGCACCTTGCAACCAAGAAGTTTGTGTCACGCAAGAAAATGCGCTAGTGGACCCATTTTACGCGGAGGGAATGGTGGGAGATGTAGTCCTGAAGATTGGCCAGACAAAGAAGGATTTCGAGGACTTTTTCGTTGTCAGCGGGATCGCGATCGAATTGGCTCTGGGCGAGCGCGTGGACGGTATGCGGCGCATCGGCGAGAAGCCAGGCGAGGATTTCTTCGTCAACGAGACCTGCTTCGATGCATCGGGCGCGCACTTGATCCGCGCGTTCAATCACCATTTCAAGGAAGTGATCGAGACAGACGCCGTCGGCCGTCAAGGCAGGAAGGATCTCTTTTCCGCAGCCGTCAACATTGCAGCGACGAGCCATCGCGTTTCTGCTTTCCTTGCCCGCGAGGGGGACGGGTAAGGTGGGAGAATCATACTCCTGTTTTGGCGTTGCGTGTGCGAGGGTGTGCTTTGGAAGTACACGACTACAGTTTGTAGTCGATAGTTGAGGGTCAACAGTTAAGAGTCGACAGTCGAAAGCCAAAAAGAAAAAATAACCAATACCCTCCACTCTTCGTGAAATAAGAACGAAGCGCGAGAATTGACGGAGAGCGGCGCTCCAGTCCAGCTTTCGGGATGATTGAAAAGCGAAAAGCCCCACTCTTCACAAAAGCCGTTCAGGATGGGGCACCCGCAAACGCCAGTGGCGTGGAGCTAGCGCGATTCGATGCGAATCGTGCCGGAGCTGGTGCGCAAATCGACGGTCGGGCCGCCGGAGCCAACCGTGGCGTGAATCTCGCGCGGGTTGATTCTGCCCTGTAAGGTAATGGGGAACGTCGAATTGATGCTGCCGGAGCTGGTGCGCGCGTACAGCTCGAACGAAGTCTTCTGCGGGAGTTGGACTGTCAAATCGCCCGAACCGGTGTGGAGAAGCCAATTGCCCGTCGGCGTGCCCTGCGCGCGAATATTTCCGCTGCCGGTGCCGACGTGGACCGCTCCCTTCACGCCATTGATTTCAACGGTGCCGGAGCCGCTCGACGCTTGAACGTCGCCTGAGCCCGTTTGCGAAAGAATGATGTTGCCCGAGCCTGTGGAAGCGTTCATGCCACCGGTTACGCCGTCCGCGTGAATTGTGCCGCTGCCGCTGGCGGCGCGCACGTTGCCTTTCACGTTGGAGAGCGTGACGTCGCCCGAGCCTGTGCGCGCCGTGGCGTCACTGCCGATGCTCGAAAGTTTCACGTCGCCCGAGCCTGTCGTGGATTCAACCGGCCCCACCACGCCCTCGACCGTCTGATTCCCGGAGCCGGTGGCGGAATGAAGGCGCGTCTGCGCGGGCGTGACGATTTCGTAGCTGATGGAAATGTTGCGCATCAGGTCGCGGTCGTTTTCATGGCCGATGGTGATGGTGTTGCCGTTCTGTTCGACGGGAGGATGCTGCTCGATGTATTGGATGCGCGATTCGGCGTCGCGTCCGGCGGAGAACCAGTTATCGTTGGCGTGGATGCGCGCGTGGATTTCCACTTTGCCGGAATCGCCGGTGCGCACTGTGATGTTTCCGGAGCCGGTCGTGACGTCCATGTCAACGGGCCCGTTCACGGTGAGAGTCTTGTCGAAATGGCCGTCGGCAGCCGCGCGCGCCGGCGCTGGAGCGATTGCCGCCAAAGTTGCAAGCGCGAATGCCGCGCTCGCGAGTTGCAGGTTTTTCGTCAGCTTCATATCGGATTCACCCCTCCTGAATTTAATGGGCCTGTGTATGGAACGCAAAATCGCCGCTAAAAGTTCAGACGCACGGCTGGGCAAAGGGTGAGCAAGAAGGCAGTTTGTAGTCGAAAGTTGATAGTCGAGGGTGAGTGAAGAGAGTTGCGCGACAGCGCAAGCTGCCAAGGTCAGAGCAATTCCAATAGTTCGTCGATGGTAATTTTCAGGTCCTGGATGATGGCGCGAAGCGTCTTGCGTTTCAGTTCGCCGCCGTGCATTGGAATTACGACTCGCGCCTGATCGGTTGTGCGAACATAGATTGCGTGGCTGCCGCGTTGTCGCCGGAATTCAAAACCGAGACGCTCGGCTACGCGGATTAATTACTTTGCCTTAACAGCAGGAACCTTTGGAGTCACATCGGAATCTCGATTGGTTTAATCAGAATGTCTTCGGTTGGAATAGGCAGCCCATCTTCGGTGAGAGTTTCGACGTAAAGCTCGATAGCTTCGCGGATATTTTGGATGCCTTCTTCGATCGTCTCGCTTTGGGTATGGCATCCGGGCAGAGTGGGACAGAACACGTGGTAACCGCCCTCCTCCTCTTTTTCAAGAATCACAGTAAACCGATGCGCCATTCCGGAGCCTCCGTTGGCCTTATTGTACTTGATTCTGGGTCAGGAATTGCGGCCGCAGCATTTTTTGTATTTTTTGCCGGAGCCGCAGGGGCAAAGATCGTTGCGGCCGATTTTGGCGCCAGTGCGGACTTGCTTGGGGGCTTCAGCTTTTTCGGAACCGGTCTGCAATTGCAAATCTTGCTGGGCGCGGCGCTGGCGACGCTCGATCTGCTTGGCCTCTTCTTCCGGGCGAGCGGGCTGCATCAAGTAGAGGAAGCGAACGGTTTCCGTGTCGATGCGTCCCATCATTTCCTCGAAAAGCTTGAAGCCTTCCTTTTTGAATTCGACGAGTGGATCAACCTGGCCGTAGCCGCGCAGGCCGATGCCTTCCTTCAAGTGATCGAGAGTGAGGAGGTGGTCCTTCCACTGCGCGTCGACGATATCAAGCATGATGTGGCGCTCGAGCCAGCGCATCATTTGCGCGCCGAATAGCTTTTCCTTTTCCTCGTAGCGCAATCGCGCCTTGGTGATGAGTTCGTCAAGAAGCGTGTCGTGATCCATCTGCAGCGGATCGATTCCGAGCGCTTTTATGTCGAGGCCGAATTGCTTAAGGATTTCGCCGGAGAGTTGCGCGATGTTCCACTGATCGGCATGCTGCTCGCGCGGGCAATAGGTGTCGACGAGATCGGCGAGCAATTCCTCGGTGAGCGCGAGGATTTCGTCCTTCTGATCTTTGCCCTCGAGGACGGCGCGGCGAATCGAATAAATCGTTTCGCGCTGCTTGTTCATCACATCGTCGTATTCGAGGAGGTGCTTGCGGGCCTCGAAGTTCTGGGCTTCGACGGCTTTCTGCGCGTTCTCGATGCGCTTGGAAATCAGGCGCGACTCGATGGGAATACCTTCCTTCATGCCAAGCATGTACATGAATTTCTGGACGCGCTCGCCACCGAAGATGCGGAGGAGATCGTCTTCGAGCGAAAGATAGAATCGCGAAGAGCCGGGGTCGCCCTGGCGTCCGGCGCGGCCACGCAACTGATTGTCGATGCGGCGTGCCTCGTGGCGCTCGGTGCCGAGAATGTGCAAGCCGCCCAGAGCGACCACTTCATCGTGTTCCGTCTTGCATTGCGCGGCGTACTGATCGTAGAGCGGCTTCCATTGCTCCAGCGGTACTTGGAAGATTTTGCCTTCCTGCTGGAAGAGAACCATCGCGACGCTGCCTACGCCGTTTCCTCCGGCCGATGCTTCTTGCGGAATCTCCTTTGGAGTTTCGCTTGTGCCCGGAGGCTCGTCGCCATTGCCGATGACGGCGCTCGCCGGCGCGTACGGAATCGCGAGCTTGTTCTTCAGGCAATAATCGCGCGTCATGGCTTCGGGATTGCCGCCCAACAGAATGTCGGTTCCGCGGCCGGCCATGTTCGTCGAGACGGTGACAGCGCCCTTGCGGCCGGCTTGCGCGATGATTTTCGCTTCGCGCTCGTGTTGCTTGGCGTTCAGGACTTGGTGCGGAATGCCGTGTTTCTTGAGCAGTTCCGCGATTTTTTCGGATTTTTCAATGGAGATGCTGCCGATGAGCACGGGCTGACCGCTCTCATGCAATTGCCGGACGCCGCTCACGTGAGAGCCGTCTTCCTGGACGATGCCGTTGACGACGGCTTCGAATTTCTCGAGTTCCGTGCGATAGACCACGTCGGGATTTTCGAGGCGTATGAGCGTGCGGTTCGTGGGAATCACCACCACGTCGAGGCCGTAAATTTTATTGAACTCTTTCGCTTCCGTTTCCGCGGTACCCGTCATGCCGGAGAGTTTTTTGTACATGCGGAAATAATTCTGGAACGTGACGGTGGCTAGAGTCTGATTTTCGCGCTCGATTTTCACCGCTTCCTTAGCTTCGATGGCCTGATGCAAACCATCGGACCAGCGGCGGCCGGGCATTTGGCGGCCAGTGAATTCGTCAACGATGACGACTTCGCCTTCCTTCACCACGTAATCGACGTCGCGCGTGAAGAGGGAATGCGCGCGGAGGCCCTGATACACGTGGTGAATCAGTTCGAGGTTTTGCGGGTCGTACATGTTGGGCAAGTCGAGCAGGCGCTCGCATTTCGCCACGCCTTCCTCGGTGAGCGTTGCTGTTTTGTGCTTTTCGTCGAGCGTGTAGTCGATGTCCTTGATGAGTTTGGGAATGATTTTGTCGATGCGGTAATACTTGTCGGTGGATTCCTCGGCGGGACCGGAAATGATGAGCGGCGTGCGCGCCTCGTCGATCAAGATGGAATCGACTTCGTCGACGATGCCGAAATGATGGCCGCGCTGGACGCAATCGGCGAGGTCGTACTTCATGTTGTCGCGCAGATAATCGAAGCCGAATTCGTTGTTGGTGCCGTAGGTGATGTCGGCGGCGTAGGCGGCGCGGCGCTGCACGTCGTCGAGATCATGGACGATGACGCCGACGGTGAGGCCGAGCGTTTTGTAAATAGGACTCATCCACTCGGCGTCGCGCCGGGCGAGGTAATCGTTTACGGTGACGATGTGTACGCCGCGTCCCGCGAGGGCGTTCAAATATGCGGGAAGAGTGGCGACGAGCGTTTTTCCTTCGCCGGTTTTCATCTCGGCGATTTTTCCTTCGTGCAAAACCATGCCGCCGATCAGCTGCACGTCGAAATGGCGCATGCTGAGTTTGCGGCGGCCCACTTCGCGGACCAGGGCGAACGCGGGCACGAGAACGGGCGCGAAGGCTTCCTGCATTTTCGCGCGGTATTCGGGATCTTTTATGTCCACGCCTTCGAGCTTCGACGTGACTTGCATTTTCAATTCGGCGGTTCTAATGCGGAAGTCGTCGTCGGCAAGCTTCTGCATTTCC
>DASYYI010000017.1:0-5589 GCA_035933995.1 Candidatus Acidiferrales bacterium
CGCTTTCAGCGCGCTTCCGCGCACCACTGGAATCGTGTCTCCCGGATATTGATAGCTCTTCAGCAAATCACGCACTTCCATCTCGACCAGATCGAGTAGTTCAGGATCTTCCACCGCGTCGCATTTGTTCAGAAACACCACAATCGCCGGCACGCCCACCTGCCGAGCCAGCAAAATATGCTCCCGCGTCTGCGGCATCGGACCGTCGGTCGCCGCCACCACCAGAATCGCGCCATCCATCTGCGCCGCGCCGGTGATCATGTTCTTGATGTAGTCGGCGTGCCCCGGGCAATCGATGTGCGCGTAGTGACGGTTCGGCGTCTCGTACTCCACGTGCGACACCGCAATCGTGATCCCCCGCTCGCGCTCTTCCGGCGCGTTGTCGATCGAATCGAACGCCCGGAACTGCACTTTCGGGTTGTTCTTCGACAACACCTTCGTGATCGCCGCCGTCAACGTCGTCTTGCCGTGGTCAATGTGACCGATCGTCCCGATATTTAGATGCGGCTTGCTGCGCTCAAATTTTTCCTTCGCCATCGCTTCCTACCTCATTCGCATTCTGCGCAGAATTTCTTCGCTTGCGCCTTCCAAAACTTTGGAGCGGGGGACGGGATTCGAACCCGCGACCATCTGCTTGGAAGGCAGAGACTCTACCCCTGAGTTACCCCCGCCCGACCGCCACTCAAATTCTGGAGCCTGGGACCGGGATTGAACCGGTGACCTCGTCCTTACCAAGGACGCGCTCTACCAACTGAGCTACCCAGGCATCCACCGGTTCGTTGGCTGCGCGCATGTCGCGACTTCCAACGATGTCTTCCGAACTTTCGCCCAAGTTTTTCGAGATTCGGATCTACGTTCCCGCTTTCAGTGCTTCGGCGCCCTCGCGATACGATGGTGGACGGGGGAGGATTCGAACCTCCGTAGCCCGCAAGGAGCGGCAGATTTACAGTCTGCTGGTTTTAGCCACTCACCCACCCGTCCCGAAAGAACACCGGGACTTGAGACGCTGGTCCCGACCGGGGAACTTCGCAACGCAGAAAGGGCTCGTGTCCGAAGACACCAGCCCGTTCATTTTTCAATGCGAGGAATTCACCAGAGCCAAACCCAAAACCCGATCCTTAAAAATTCAGCTGGCGGAGGGAATTGAACCCCCGACCCTCTGATTACAAATCAGATGCTCTACCAGCTGAGCTACGCCAGCACGCCAAACCTTGCGAATCTATCACGTGGGCAATCAAATTGCAAGGGGGTGCGACTAGCCAGCACGGCTCGTGCCAAGCTGACTCCAGAATTATACGCCAAGCATCAACTTTACACCATTCCCGCCGAAACTTATACTCAAAAAGTAGCCGCACACGGCCGCATGAAACGCACAGTCACCATAGTTCTCGCCGCTTGCATTGCCGCCGCCGCAGTGCTGGCTTACACTTACTACGCGCGCGAAAAGACAGCACGATTGCGGGCGGAAGACGCTCAATTTTCAGTCCAGCCCGGCACCATCGCCGCAGGATCGAGCGACGGAACCTCGATTGCGGCGAATTCAATTGATCTAGTTCATCAGTTGCCCGCCGGCGCTTCTGCCGTGGTATTCGCGGATGTTGCCGTGCTCCGCGCCGCGCCGATTGGAAGAGAGCTTTCCGGTCTGGCGCCTACCTCGGCGCAAGACCCTGAATACACGGCATTCGTGCGTTCAACTGGCTTTGATTATTCGCGCGATCTCGATCGCGTCGCGCTGGCGCTGTGGCCAAAAAATTCGCCCACAACCGTCGTAGCAATTGCGCAGGGGAAATTCAATGAGGCAAAAATCGAGCGTTACGCCCTGCGCAACGGCGGCAGAGTTGTAGGGCACGGCCAATGGAAAATTTACGAAGTCCCGGAGACAAATCCACCGCGAACCGTGCGTTTCGTGTTTCTGTCGTCAACGGAAATTGTTCTCGCCGATGGACCTGAAATTTCCGCGATGCTGAACGCAGCCCACGAACGCATGGATTCGCAAATGTCGCAACGCGTCGCGAGAGTCGCCGGCGCTCCCATTTACGCCGTGGCGCGCACGCCAGACCTTTCCAAGGACGTCGGCGTCGACGAAACGCACTCCGCGCAACTTGCGCGCTTGCTGCAAAGCGTCCACAGCATCACGCTCGCGGGCCTTCCTGCCGGGCAAAACTTGAAAGTCGCAGCCACCGCGGAGTGCGATTCCACGATGAACGCATTTCAATTGTCCACGGCGTTGGAAGGCTTGGTGTGGATGGGACGCGCGGCCCTGGCCGACCCGAAAACGCAGCAGCAAATCGGCCCGCAGTGGCCCGCGCTGGACGCCCTGTTAAAAGCCGCTGACATTTCTCACGATGGCCATCTCGTGCGCTTGCATTTGCAAATCACGCCACAAATACTTCGCGCTGCGGCCAGTTCCGCCCCGCAAGGAAATAGCGCAAGGTAAGAACGCAGGTCTGCGCCGCGGGGAATAATTCTGAGGGAGAATCCGACAATCAATCTGCGTGAATCTTAGTCGCCGCTGGTAACGGAGCCGCCCGCGTCCACCTGATGCAGATATCGCCACGGGTTGACCGGGGCATCATGCAGGCGCACTTCAAAGTGGACATGCGGTCCCGTCGCGTGTCCGCTTTCACCTTCATAACCAATCACGTCGCCGCGCTTCACGGGCGTTCCCGGCTGCAGGGCATACGCCGAAAGGTGCGCGTACCACGTTGTCAGTCCAAAACCGTGATCGATAATAACGACGCGCCCGTAGCCCTGCCGTTCGCCGGTGAATATCACGACGCCGTCCCCCGCTGCGCGAACGTCATCCCCGTAATGTGACGCGATGTCCAATCCTCTGTGAAATTCGCCTTCGCCGCCAAACGGATCCAGGCGCTCGCCAAAGCGGCTCGTGATTCTCCCCATCACCGGCCACAAGGAAGGCATGAACGACGCGTTTGCCAGCTTCATTCCGGGAAGAAGCTTCAGCCCGCCATCCGAGACCAGCACCACAGCGGTCGCATTCTGTTCTAGGAAATTAAACCGATCGAGGGTCTGCTGATAGGCGGATTCGGATTGCCCCGTCGAATTCGAAGCGCTAAAGGGCGTCTCCGAGATTCGCGTCAGGCCGTACGCCACGGCCACTTCGCTGGCCAGCGATTGCAGGGAGTTCAGGCGCTGATCCGCGTCCGTTACCTGGTTTTGGAGCTGTTTGTATTGCACGGTGAGCGTTGCCTGGTCGCGGCGCAGAGAATTGTACGCAGTCACTTTCCAGATCAGCCGCGAATACGCGCCGGCCGCCACCACCACCGTCATGCCGCCCACAATTACGAGAACGGCAAGCAAATGGACGACATAGTGCGGAATGCGCAAACGGCGCATGTTCCCCGAGTCCGAGGAAGCAATGAGAAATGTATAGAATTTCTTTCTCATAATGGCAATTTGGCTCTTAGTTTCTCTTTGCGCTGGACTGGATGACCGCTGGTCCCTCAACGCGGTCTGCGCAATTTATAAAAAGCGTTTGAACCGGGAGACTTGGTTCGAAACCCGCCGCGAATATAAGTGCTCAACCCAATAGAGTCAACCAAAAATATACTTCTGGGCCGGGTCGGCTCGCTTTCTTCGCCGGATGGCTTCATAATCCGGCCGTAGTAAATCGCTCCTGAGCATTTTACGGACTGCGGCAAGCGATTACAACTGCCCTGAAGTACAGGGGAAAAGCTGTGACGCCGGACAGGAAGTTCACCAGGAATGAGCGCGAAATATAGGCCCGAGGAAGCTGAGAACATGGAGGATAAGCTCATCAGCCTCCTCGCTCGGCGCATTCCGTCCGTCGGACGTCTTGGTACTCCGCCCCATGGTGCGGTGCGCCTGGGCATTGGAGATGACGCTGCCATTCTCCGGCAGCCTTCGAAAGTTGAATGGGCGGTCAGTTGCGATTCCTCTCTGGAAGGGGTGCATTTCCGCCACGACAGCCATCCACCCGAATCCATCGGGTACAAATCGCTGGCGCGCGCCGTCAGCGACTTGGGTGCCATGGGCGCACGTCCGCGTTACTTCCTGCTCGCGCTGGCGCTTCCGGCGTCGAAAACCGGCCGCTGGCTGGACCGCTTCGCTACAGGCATGGCGAAGGCGGCGCGCGAATTGAATATCCGGCTCATTGGTGGCGACACGTCGAAGAGCCGTAGCGTAATAATCAGCATCACCGTGCTCGGTGAAGTTGCCCCCGGGCGGGCAATCAAGCGCTCCGGCGCGCGACCCGGCGACCTGATATATGTCACCGGGCAATTAGGCCGCGCACAGCTTGGACTTGGGTTGATTTTGCGCCGGCTGGCGCATCGACGGAGTCTGCGAAGATTCCTTCAGCGGCATCTCTACCCGAAAATCCCGCTCGCGCTGGGTCAATGGCTTGCCACGCGCCGCTTGGCAACGGCCATGATGGATATTTCCGACGGTCTTTCGACGGACCTCGCCCGTTTATGCGATGCCAGCGGAGTCGGCGCGCGCCTGTGGTCCGCCAAAATCCCAAAAGTCAAAATTCCAGCCGTCCTCGCGCGCCTAGATCTGAACGCGCTCCAACTCGCCCTCCACGGCGGCGAAGATTACGGCCTGCTTTTCACCGTGCCTCCAAAATCCGCAAAACTGCTGCGCCGCCCCTCGTCGAAAGTTCCCGTCACATGCATCGGCGAGATCACGCGTCAAACGCGAATCCTGCTCGTTCGCGACAACGGAACAGAAGCGCCTCTGCTCGCCCAGGGCTGGGATCCCTTTCGATTGAGAGTGTAACCGATGACACACAACTACTAGTGCGGGCGAAATGCATCACGCTTAATGGTTGGGATATGCACCATATTGAAATCCCGAAACTTGACAGCCATAATTCAAACGAAACCTCTGAAATTCCCAAAGAGCCCGAGGTGTCTTGAGCGCGGAGTCCAGCGGCTTGAGTATCTCGCAGATTTTTTTTGGGTCAACCTTTACCCTCGCCGTTCCCTTCGAGCATGCAACTAGAATTTCCATGCTATCCGACCAAGGCCGAAGCCGCTTAAAAGATCCCAGGGTCTCGAGCTTCTTCGACTCTTGCCAAGGCAAATCCAATTGAGCAAGCCCTCGCAACAAACTCTGCATCTCCGTTTGGGAAATGTAGACCGTTCTGCCTTCCGCAACCATCGGAGCCGTATTGAGACGCGGGTCTCTTTGCTCAACTGCGCGAAAAATCAAGGGGAAGTGGAAATAGTCTGATTCGTTGTTATAAAAAAGGCGGATCGCCGTCGTTTCGTCCGCTGAACATCCAAGCAACAGCTTCTTGCCCGGAACCCATTGAAACGCAAACGCGCCTATGGCGGTCGCCGTCACAAGAACTAATCCCAGGGCACTAGAAACGGAACTTTTCAGCGGCATCAAAGAACATCTCCCTTCCCGAAACCAGAAAAAACTCACTCGGCGCAACGTTGAAATCCTACTGGTACGATGCACCGGGCGCTGTTGCGCCCGGCCCGCTATGCGGAATCGGCGGCTTCGCGGGAGGTCTCGGCAGTTGCACAGGCGTCGTCTGCGGCAATCCTTGCTCCGTCACGTCGGCGGGAGGAGCCGTATCCGGCACATCCACTTGCT
>DASYYI010000030.1:0-3012 GCA_035933995.1 Candidatus Acidiferrales bacterium
CGAAAAGAACCTCGCCGACGAAATCCGCATTCTCACCGACGAGCGCCTGAAGCGCTTGAGCACCCTGCTGGGCGGGCAAACTCTCGTCGCCGACTTGCACGATGAGCGCACCAACAAGCGTTTGCTGACCAAGGGCACGGATCTGACGCGCGAGATTCTCGAAAAAATCTCGACGCGCAATTTGAAGCGCCTGCGCTTGTCGGACAAAGACCCGCTGCTCATCGAGAAAATCGACGAGATCGAGGAAATGACCTCGCGGCAAATCGACGTGCTCCGCAAAATCACCGAGGAGCGCAAAGAAAAGCTGAAGAAGGGCGACGAACTGCCGCCGGGCGTCATTAAACTCGTCAAAGTCTATATCGCCATGAAGCGCAAGCTTTCCGTCGGCGACAAAATGGCCGGGCGTCACGGCAACAAGGGCGTCATTGCGCGCATCGTTCCCGCGGAAGACATGCCGTATCTGCCGGACGGCACACCCGTGGAAATTGTGCTCAATCCGCTCGGCGTTCCGTCGCGCATGAACGTGGGCCAGATTCTCGAAACGCACCTCGGCTGGGCCGCCAAGGAACTCGGCGGACAGATTTCGAAGCTGCTCGACGAGGGTTCGCGCGCCGAAGTAGTCCGCAAATGGTTCAAGGATGCCTTCGGCCAGACTTCCGTCTGGGAATCGATCAAGGAACTCGACGACGAAGAGATCATCGCCCTCGGGAACAATTACAAAGACGGTATCCCGATGGCAACGCCGGTCTTCGACGGCGCGCGCGAGAAAGACATTCGCCACTTGCTGGAGGCGTCGGGTTTGCCCGAATCCGGAAAGATCACGTTGTACGACGGCATGACCGGCGACGCATTCGCGCAGCAAATCACGGTCGGCTACATTTACATGCTCAAACTGTCGCACTTGGTCGACGACAAGATTCACGCGCGTTCCATCGGGCCGTACTCGCTGATTACGCAGCAGCCGCTGGGCGGCAAGGCGCAGTTCGGCGGCCAGCGTTTCGGAGAAATGGAAGTGTGGGCGCTCGAAGCCTACGGCGCCGCGCACATTCTCCAGGAATTGCTCACGGCGAAATCCGACGATGTATACGGCCGCGCCAAAATTTACGAGGCCATTGTGAAAGGCGAGCCTGGAATCGAACCGGGCGTGCCTGAATCGTTCAACGTGCTCGTCCGCGAGCTGCAGTCGCTCTGTTTGGACGTCGAATTGATGAAGCGGCAAAAGCCCCAGATCGAGCCAGCCGCCGCCGATTAACTGCTCCCCGTTTTTTGAGGAGCTTTGCAACCGAATTTTTGTCCCGGACTACCGGGACGGGAGGTTCGCCCTTGTATCGTTCTAGCCCGTACGACCGCGCCAGCCAGATTGCCGATTTCGATTCCATCCGCATCAGCCTGGCGAGTCCTGAGAAAATCCGTTCGTGGTCCCATGGCGAAGTAACCAAGCCGGAGACCATCAATTACCGCACCTTCAAGCCGGAACGCGATGGCTTGTTCTGCGCGAAAATTTTCGGTCCGGTGACGGACTGGGAATGCCTCTGCGGCAAGTACAAACGCATGAAGCATCGCGGCGTCATCTGCGACAAGTGCGGCGTTGAAGTCACGCTCAGCAAAGTGCGCCGGGAGCGGCTGGGCCACATCGAGCTCGCTTCGCCGTGCTCGCACGTCTGGTTCTTCAAGGGGTTGCCAAGCCGCATTGGCTACCTGCTCGATATTTCCATGCGCGACCTCGAGCGCGTTCTTTACTTCGAGGCGTTCGTTGTCGTCGATCCAGGCGAAGTTCCGGGAATCAAAGAAAAAGAACTGCTGCTCGACGATAAGCATCGCGAGTTGCAGAAGGAATTCGCGGGCAAGTACCGCGCCATCATGGGCGCGGAGGCCATCAAGGAACTGCTGCGCCGCGTGGACATTGAAAAGCTCTCCGAAGAGCTGCGCGAGAAAATGAAAACCGACCCCAGTCTGCAGAAGCGAATCAAATTCGCCAAGCGGCTGAAAGTGGTGGAGTCCTTCCGTAAGAGCGGCAACCGGCCGGAGTGGATGATTCTCGACGTAATTCCCGTGCTGCCGCCGGAGTTGCGGCCGCTGGTGCCTCTGGATGGCGGCCGTTTCGCCACCTCCGACCTGAACGATTTGTACCGCCGCGTCATCAATCGCAACAACCGGCTGAAAAAGCTGATGGAGCTTCACGCGCCGGACGTGATCGTCCGCAACGAAAAGCGCATGCTGCAGGAAGCTGTCGACGCGCTCTTCGACAACGGCCGCCGCGGCCGCGTGCTCCGCGGAACGAACAATCGCCCGCTCAAATCGCTGTCGGATACGCTCAAGGGCAAGCAGGGCCGCTTCCGCCAGAACTTGCTCGGCAAGCGCGTGGATTATTCTGGCCGCTCCGTCATCGTCGTCGGCCCCGAACTGAAGCTGCATCAGTGCGGCTTGCCGAAGAAGATGGCGCTTGAGCTTTTCAAGCCGTTCATCTATCACCGCCTGGAAGCCGCGGGCCACTGCACCACAATCAAGCAGGCCAAGGAATTGGTAGAGGCGCAGGATGCGATTGTCTGGGACATTCTGGAAGAAGTAATTCACCAGCACCCCGTGCTGCTCAACCGCGCTCCCACGCTGCACCGTTTGGGCATTCAGGCGTTCGAACCGGTGCTCGTCGAAGGCAAGGCGATCCGCATCCATCCGCTGGTCTGCACCGCGTTCAACGCGGACTTTGACGGCGACCAGATGGCTGTGCACATTCCGCTTTCGCCCGAAGCGCAGGTGGAAGCGTCCGTGCTGATGCTCAGCTCGCACAACATTCTTTCGCCCGCGAACGGCGGCCCGCTGGCCGTGCCCACCCAGGACATGGTCCTCGGGATTTATTACCTGACGAAGTCCAAGCCCGGTGCAAAGGGCGAAGGCCGCGCGTTTGGCTCCATCGAAGAGGTGATCCTGGCGCTCGAAACCGGAGAGGTGGAACTCCTGACGCCCATCCGCCTGCGTTACACCGGCGAAGTGATCGACATGACCACGGCGTAC
>DASYYI010000035.1:0-1538 GCA_035933995.1 Candidatus Acidiferrales bacterium
ACTTATCATGCCTGAAATTTGGCGGGCCGGGAGCAAACGTTACTCGCCGCGCATTTCTCCGAAGTGCGCTGGCATGGCCGCGCCAGCGTTGATACAATCCGAGACATGGCAAACTGGCGGCAAATTCAGGGACGCATTCGCCGGGCGCGCACAAGCGCCGACCCGCTCGCGAAGCTCGCGGAATTATTTCAGAAGACGCGCGACGCGATGGTCGCGTTCGAGGCGGCGACGCTTGAAGAGAAGGCTGGTCGAACCGACGAGGCTATCCGCTGGTACACGGTGGCTGCGGAACGTTTCCGCCGCGCCGATTGGCGGTTGAAGGCCGCCGAAGCGCTCACTCGGCTTGGCGCGCCCGTGCCGGAAGCAGTGAGCAGTTCGTCTTCATCATCATCGGCGGTGTCCGCTTCCGATTCTGCTTCAGTTGCAGAGGAAAACGAAATTTCCGGAAATATTGCAGCGCCTGCCGAACGCGAACTGCGTGCTGAGGGCGGGGACTCTGGTGAGCCTGGCGGCTCCGCTGATTCAGAAATGGCGGCGGAGATTTCCGTGCCAGCGACGAAGGAAGACGCTACGCCTGCACGTCCTGGCGAACGCCATGGCCGTCGTCGCGGACGCCGCGGCGGCCGGCGGCACAAGCGCCACGGTGCTGCGGCATCGCCCGGGGCTACCGCCGGAGCCGCAAAACCGTCAGAGGCACGCCCCGTGATGCCGCGCACGCAAGTGTCACGTTCGCAAGGCACGCCGCACCTGGCCGAATCTGTTTTCGCTACGCCGAGCCGCCCGGCATCCGAGGCGGAGGCGCGGCCCGAGCCGGCAATCGCACGATTCGTACCTGAGCCTACCGGTCCGCTCGTCGAACGCTCCACGTACATTCGCGCCGGTGATCCCGCGCTTGCGTCACGATTCGCGCAACTCGAATCCATGCTCCGGCGCTTGATTTCCGCGCCGCTCCATCGAGTCGATGAACTGGAAGACGCGCCGGCGGGCCCGGGAGTTTTTCTGCTATCCGATTCCGATTTGATGACGAACTACTATGTTGAGGCGTGCCAGACGCTGCGCATCGGCACCAGCCAGCTCGCGCGCGCGGGACGCGCCGGACGTGGCGCACGCACCGAAGGAAAAGCTTCTCTGCGTGCGCAGATGGCCGAGCACCTCTCGATCAACGACACGCAAGTCACTGCGTATCTCGCCAAGCATTGCGTCGTTCGCTGGCTGCAACTCGATGAGGACGCTCCGCACCTTGCGCATTTCGCCATTGCGCTCTTGCGGCCAGCGCTCAACGTGGAATAAGCCGCTCCGTTTTTCTCGCTATCTAGTCTCCAAATTAAAAGGGGCCCTTGCGGCGCAAACCGCAAAGGCCCTTTTCGCTGCTCAATTTCCGTTTTGTTCCCGTTCCGCAGGTTCTCGAAAGTGCCGCCTCAGAACGTCAAATGCAGCGCCATCTGAATGAACCGCGGACTC
This sequence comes from Candidatus Acidiferrales bacterium, assembly GCA_035933995.1. Classification (GTDB taxonomy): domain Bacteria; phylum Acidobacteriota; class Terriglobia; order Acidiferrales; family UBA7541; genus DAHUXN01. Next base: position 1,462 of record DASYYI010000035.1, read on the forward strand.
CCAATCGTGTTTTGAATTAATCCGATCCCTTGGCTCGCGGCCGGGGGATTCTGGTAGCACGGTATTGGACTAAAGCA
>DASYYI010000045.1:0-2843 GCA_035933995.1 Candidatus Acidiferrales bacterium
CCCATTTCACCGCGCGTCAGATCAAGGACGCCGGTCTTGTAGCCCTGCTGCGCCATCTTGATCAGCGTCCCGCCGCAGGTCAACTCCACGTCATCCGGATGCGCCGCAATCGCCAGTAAGTCGAGTTTCATCACGCCTCCTGCATTCGCCGTCCGCATTCGATTCTAACGTCTGCGCTTTCCCGCCGTCAAAACCTTGCTCGTAGACATGACGCATGGAAATTGCGAGGATGTTACTATCGAACCGCAGCTAAGAAGGAGTTGCCCATTGCCAGGAGCACTCGCAGGCCGCGTCGCGCTCGTCACGGGAGGCGCGAAACGCATTGGCCGCAGCATCGTGGAGAAACTCGCGGCCGAAGGCGCGGATGTAATCATCAACTACGAGTCGTCGCAAGCCGAAGCGGAATCGCTCGCTTCGGATGTGCGCAAGCTAGGCAGCCGCGCGCTGGCCATTCCTGCCGACGTCTCAGAGAAGCAGGAAGTGCAGCGCATGTTCCAGACTATCGAACGCGAATTCTCCCGGCTCGATATTCTGATCAACAACGCTGGAATGTTCTTCGCCGCCGATTTTATCGAGATAACTGAAGACCAATGGGACTCGATTATGGCGACCAATTTGAAGGCGCAATTCCTGTGCGCGCAAGCGGCCGCTCCGCTTCTGAAACGCAGCGGTCGCGGACGCATCGTCAACATCTCTTCGCTCGGCGGCATGCTGCCATGGCCGAAATTCACGGCATATTGCGTGTCGAAAGCGGGAGTCATCATGCTGACGCGCTGCCTGGCGCGCGCCCTCGCGCCGGAAATTCTCGTGAATAGCGTCGCGCCTGGCACGATTCAGTTTCCCGGCGAGCTGCCCGATGAGGACTACATTCGCCGCGCGCCCTTGCATTGCACCGGTAAAGGCTCGGATATCGCCGGCGCGGTTTTCTATCTGGTGACTTCGGATTTTGTGACCGGCCAAATCCTGGCCGTCGACGGCGGCCGCAGCCTCACATAAATAGAAAAGGTGGCGCCAATGAAATGACGCCGCCTTTGAATAATCCTCGGCCTTCGTTATTCGCCTGCGTACTTCACTGAACATCCATAAGGACGCGTCACCGGCGTGCTCACGGATTTACCCGCCATCGCTTCTCCCAGTGCGAGACTCAGATAATTCTTCGCGCCTTGAATGTCCGCGACGTCCGTGGTTGGCCGGTCATCAATTGCGCCATCATAAATCAACGTGCCTTGCGGATTGATCACGTACATCTGCGGACTCGTCTTCGCATCGTAAAGATGTCCGAGCGCTCCGGTAGGGTCCAGCAATGCGGCCGTCGGATGCGCGTTTTCCTGTTTGAGATACGCGTTTTCTTCCGAGGCGGTCACATACCCTTGTTTGCCAGGCGCGGACGAAAGGACGGTCAGCCAAATCACGCCTTTCGCGGTCCATTCCTGCTGCAAGCGTTGCATGTTGCCGCTCTCGTAATGCTTCCGCGTGTAGGGGCATCCGCGGTTCGTCCATTCGAGCACCACGAATTTTCCTCGGTAATCAGAAAGATGATGCACCTGGCCGTTTGAATCCGTCGCCGTGAAGTCCGGCGCGGATTCGCCAACGCGCGCCGCAAACGCTGCCGATGGCGCAATCATGGTCAACGCGAAAACTATTCCAAGCCCCACGGCCAATTTTTTCAGCATGATGTTTCACTCCTTCGGGTTTACATCAAAAAAATCCTTAGCGGACTGTTTGCTTCACCGGCGCGGCTATTTTGTATGCGCGCCCGGTTCCGAGAACCAAGACGCCGCGCAAGACCGGAATGGGCTTCAGCAATCCATCCGACTTCTGCAATCTTAGACGCACACCTCGCGAAAAAGGTGTCGCGGCCTGTACCGCGGCATTCTTGATTTGTTCCGCGTCGAGCGGGAAGAATGTCGCGGCCGTTTCCCGCTTGCCCGTTTCAACGGTCAGCACGAAATCATCTTTTTCGGAGATTGCCGTGATCTGCCAATTCGCCGGCGCGGTGCGAGGCAAACTCTTCTCGGTTTCCACGAAAAGCGTGCTCGACGAAGATGCCTTGTCCTGCTGTGGGTCACGGGCACGCAGAGCCAGCGCCACACGCGCTTTCGCCGGGATGCAAATGTCTTTGCACACCAACCAGTTCACGGTCGCTGCGAGGGAAATGCTTGCGCTCGGTTTTAGTTGCGCTGGAGCACGCAGGGGCGCCATCAGCAGCACTTCGTTTTCGTAGCCGTAATCCACAATCGAAGGCGCGGTCAGTTTTTCGGGCGCGGGCCACTCGATCGGGCCCGCATGAAATCCGGTCGGCAATTGCCATTCGATTTTCGGCGGCTGGCCCGAATCGCCGGGATTCACCCAGTAAATGTGCCAGCCCTTTTCCATCTGGAACTGCAATCCGATTGAGAGTCGTTCGCCGCCCGCCAGACTGTCACGACTCGCGAGGAGCGTCACCGTCGTATGCGGCCCCGCGGCGCGTGACTGCGCAACCGCATTCGGCGTAAGCGTCATCAGCAGCGCGAACATTGTCACCGCGCTGGCCCAGCCCCCCGATCTGTTCAACCGGCGCTTCATTTCCGAAGTACGCGTCTCTCGTTTACATTGGATGCAGCTTGTCCGCTCAAAAACAAAAAGGCGGCGCCAAATAAATGACGCCGCCCGGAAATCATCAACCCTGCTTAGTACGCTGCGAGCTTTTCCATTCCTGCGACAATCTTTTCCGTGTTGACCATCCACGCGTGCTCGAGCGGCGGCGCAAACGGAATAGCTGGAATATCCGGGCCGGTAATGCGCACGATAGGTCCATCCAGATCGTCGAACGCCTCTTCGGCAATAATCGCGGAAATTTCTCC
>DASYYI010000048.1:0-6071 GCA_035933995.1 Candidatus Acidiferrales bacterium
GATGCTTGGCTCTGGCGGCCTGGTGGTGATGGACGAAGACACGTGCATGGTTGACGTCGCGCGCCGCATCGCACATTTCTACGCGCACGAATCCTGCGGCTGGTGCATTCCCTGCCGCGAAGGCACCGCGTGGCTGCGCAAGCTGCTCGATCGCTTCCACGAAGGCGGCGGACGCCAAGAGGATATTCCGTTGATCGACGAAGTATCGCAAAACATACTCGGTAATACTCTGTGCGCCCTGGGCGACGCGGCGGCGCTGCCAACGATGAGCATTGTGCGCAAATGGCGCAGCGAATTCGAAGATCATCTGCGCGGCAAATGTTTGCACAAGCCAGCGGACGTTTTGGCAATGGCGCACTAGACGCGCGGAACGTCTCGGCGAGGAATATCGAAAAAGAATTATGGCGGAAACAGAAACAAAACTGATCAGTTTCACGCTCAACGGCCAGAAGCTGTCCGCGCCCGCGGGCACGCTCGTCATTGAAGCGGCCAAACAGGCGGGCATCGAGATCCCTTCTTTTTGCTATTACCCGGGGCTCGCGCTGCAGGCCGCCTGCCGCATGTGCCTGGTCGAAGTCGAGAAGCAGCGCAAGCTGGCGACTGCTTGCACGTTGGTCGCGGAAGACGGCATGGTCGTTCACGCTGACACTCCCGCTGTGCACAAAGCGCGCAAGGACATGCTCGAATTCGTCCTGACAAATCACCCGCTCGATTGCCCCGTTTGCGACAAGGGCGGCGAGTGCGAATTGCAGGACATGACGTTCACTTACGGCATTGACCACAGCCGGTTCATTGAGGAGAAACTGCATTATCCCGAGGAAAAGTGGTCGCCCATCGTTTTTTATGACGCTCCGCGCTGCATCCTCTGTTTCCGCTGCGTGCGCGTTTGCGATGAAGGCATGGATGTGAAGGCCCTCGGCGTCGGCGCGCGCGGCGTCACTTCCGTAATCATTCCAAATGACTCAGGCCAGCTCGCCTGCGAAGAATGCGGCGCGTGCATCGATATTTGCCCCGTTGGCGCACTGACCAGCGGCACGTATCGCTATCAAACCCGTCCGTGGGAAATGAAATATTTCGGCACGGCGTGCGCGCATTGCTCGAATGGCTGCAAGACCACGCTCTCGATTCGCAACAACGAGATCCTTCGCGCCAACAATCGGGACCATTCCGGAATCAACGAAGAATTTCTTTGCGCCAAGGGCCGCTTTGGCTACGACTTCACTACGAACGCCGAACGCATTCGCCAGCCGCTTGTGCGCAAAGGCGGTACGCTCGAACCCGCAAGCTGGGAAGACGCCATAGAAGAAATCGTCCGCCGGCTGAAGCGGGCGCATGACGCGCACGGGCCCGCAGCTATGGGCGTGATTGGCTCGAACCACACCACGAACGAAGAAAACTATCTTCTGAACCGTTTTGCGCGCGCGATGCTCGGCACAAATAACATTGACCATCACCGTACGGCCGATTACACGGGCCTCGCAAATGCGCTCGGCGCGAAAGCCAAAGACTCCATGGCGACGATGGCGCAAATCGACGGCGCGAGCGCCATCGTCCTGATCGCCAACGATGCGACCCAGCAAAATCCGCTGGTCGCCTGGCAGATTCGCTCCGCTGTTCGCCACCACGCCGCGCATTTGTACATCATCCACGCCGGTCCGTTAAAGCTTCAGCGCCAAGCCGCGCAGTTCGTCGAAGTGCCCGCCGGAGCCGAGGGGCGCGCCGTAAGTTGGCTCGCAACAGGCAGCGGCGACCTCGACGGCAAGATTACCGGAGAACTCGAGAAATTCAAGGAAGCGCTCGCCAAGGAAAAAGACGCCGTTATTTTGTTTGGCGCCAATGTCCGCGGTGCGGCCGTGCGCGATTTGGCGAAATTCGGCAGCAGTCTTTCTGGCCAGACGCGTTACATGGCCCTCGGCGATTATTCGAATTCGCGTGGCGCTGCTGACATGGGCATGTTCCCCGATCGCCTGCCCGGCTACGCGCCGCTCACCGACGCAAATGAGCGTGGCCGATGGGGCAAGCTGTGGGGCAAGGAAATTCCCGCCAAGCCGGGAATGAATGCCCGTCAAATGATGCAGGCGGCGCTCGAAGGAAAACTCAAGGCGCTGTACGTCGTCGGCGCGAATCCGCTGAAGACGTTTGGCGTGAAAGCGCCGGACAAAATCGCCGGCCTCGACCTGCTCGTCGTGCAGGATATGTTCATGACGGAAACGGCGCAGCGCGCCGACGTGATTTTGCCCGCTGCGTCCACTTATGAAAAAGACGGCACGCTCACGAACACGGCTGGCGAAGTCCAGATGGTGCGCCGCGCCGTGGATGCACAAGGCCCGCGCAGCGATTTCGATTTGCTTCGCATTTTGATTCACCAGCTTGCGCAGCTCGGCCTGGGCGTCGCGATGAAGCACCGCACGCCAGAAGCTGTTTTCGAGGAAATTCGCCAGAACGTGCGCGGCTACGATGTCGTCGTCGCGGGCCTGCTCACAGGGGGCACGGAGCAAGCCACGTCCGCGCCAGCCGCGGCGGAAAGCTCTTACGATGTGGCAGCGGATTTGGTCTTCTCTTCGCAGGACGATTTGTTTTCAAGCGGAACCCTGGGGCGTTACTGTTCGAAGCTCAATTCAACCAAAGAGTCCAAGGAAAGACCGTGGAGTTCGTCACCCACCACCCAGTCCTGGTGGTCTCGTTAATTAAAATCGCCATCGCGCTTTTTGTGGTGATGACGGCGCTTGCCTACCTCACATGGTTCGAGCGCAAGGTCGTGGCTCGCATTCAGTCGCGCTGGGGTCCGTATTGGGTCGGCCCGCACGGCCTGTTGCAGCCGCTCGCCGACGGCATCAAGTTCCTTTTCAAGGAAGACATCGTTCCGCCCGCCGCGGACAAGCTTTCCTACGTCCTCGCGCCATTTCTCGCGCTAGCCCTGGCGCTCACCACTCTTGCACTGATCCCCATTGGCCCGGCGACAATCTCCATCTTTGGCCAGCCGACCCAACTCGTCATTTCGCACAGCAACGTCGCGCTGATTTTACTTTTCGCCATCAGCTCCATCGGCATCTACGCCGTCGTTCTCGCCGGATGGTCATCGAACAGCAAATATCCTCTAATGGGCGGCCTGCGCAGCTCCGCGCAAATGATCAGTTACGAAGTCTCGCTCACGCTTTCCGTCGTCGGCGTGCTGCTCATCGCGGGCTCATTCGATTTTTACGATATTGTCGGCGGCCAGTCCGGCCACTGGGTACACGTCATTCCCAAGTGGCACATCTTCCCCCAGATTCTTGGATTCATTTGCTATCTAACGGCGGCCATTGCCGAAACCAACCGCGTTCCCTTCGACTTGCCCGAAGCGGAAACGGAACTTGTCGCCGGCTTTCACACCGAATATTCCAGCTTCAAGTTCGCCATGTTTTTTATGGCCGAATACGCGAATATGATTACCGTGTCCTGCCTTGCGACGCTGCTCTTCCTCGGCGGCTGGCTCTCCCCTTTTCCGGAGACGGGCGCATGGCGCTGGCAACTCTATCTTCCCGCGGCGGGCTTGATCATTGCCGGAATCGGCCTGATCGTGGGCGGGCTGCGCGGCGTGCAGTTGAGCGCGAAGCTCGTTTTCCCAGTCCTTGGAATCGTTTGCCTCGGCGTGGGCTATCTCTGTACGTTGCCAGGAGTAATGCCCGTGATTCAGGGCCCGTTCTGGTTCACGGCGAAGGTTTTCTTCCTCTTATTCTTTTACGTTTGGGCGCGCGGCACGCTGCCTCGTTTCCGTTATGACCAGCTGATGTCCTTCGGCTGGAAATTCCTGCTTCCGCTGTCGCTGATAAACTTGGTCGTCACCAGCCTTGTCGTCGTGCTGAGGTTGCGCTGATGAACATCGCGATGCTTGTGTTCATTGCCTGTAGCGTGATGGCGATTGTCGGCGCGCTCGCGCTGATTCTGGCGCGTGAGCCCGTGCACAGCGCCTTGGCGCTCGTACTGGTGATGATTTCTCTCGCGATTCTTTATTTGTTGCTCGGAGCGGCGTTCATCGCGGCTATTCAAATTCTCGTGTATGCCGGCGCCATCATGGTGCTTTTCGTGTTCGTGATCATGCTGCTCAACGCGGGAGAAGAAGTGCGCACCAACGTGAGCCGCTTGGCGAAGTGGGTCGGCTTGCCGCTGGGAATATTCTTCTTGCTCGAAATGGCGTATTCGCTCTTCCGAGAATATGGCGGCCGCGCGGCTCTAGCCAGCGGTACCGCTGCGCCTGTGCCTGCCTCGACGAAAGATCTTTCCATGAAATTATTCACCGAGTTCGTGCTGCCCTTTGAGCTCACGTCGATCCTGATTCTCATCGCCGTTCTGGGCGCGCTCGTGCTCGCGAAGAGGGAGTCTTAGCGATGATCCCAATTTCCTATTATCTGATATTAAGCGCCGTGCTTTTCGGCTTGGGCGTCATCGGATTTGTCTTCAAGCGCAACATCATCACGATTTTCATGGCCATCGAGCTGATGCTCAACGCCGTGAATTTGGCATTCGTGGCCTTCAGCCGCGAATTCGATCAGCTCGACGGCTTGATTTTCGTCTTCTTCGTGATTGTGGTCGCCGCGGCGGAAGCCGCCGTGGGCCTGGCAATTGTCATGGTGATTGCGCGCAACCGGAAATCGCTCAACGTGGAAGACGTGAATTTGATGAAGTTCTAGTTCCAGTTAAGACGAATGTTCATACTCAATCATCTCTGGATCATCCTGGCTCTGCCGCTCGCGGGGTCGATGCTGACGCTCCTCGCTGGCCGCCACTGGCCGCAGAAATACGTCAATATCTCGAGCGTCGGCTTCGTGGTGCTGGCGTTTCTCTCGTATTGCGAACTGGCACGCGAATTTTTCAACCTCAGCGCCTCGCAAATTCCGTGGGTCGGAAACTATTTCACATGGATGACCGCGGGAAACTTCCGCGTCGACTTCGCGCTTCAAGTCGACCAGCTCACCATCGTCATGCTCGGCGTCGTCACGTTCGTCGGCATGCTGATCCATATTTATTCCGTGGGCTACATGGCGCATGAGGAAGGCTATTACCGCTTCTTCGCCGAGATGAACCTCTTCATGTTCTTCATGCTCACGCTGGTGATGGCCGCGAACCTCGTTGTCATGTTCGTCGGCTGGGAAGGCGTGGGCCTGTGCAGCTACCTGCTCATCAGTTTTTTCTTCCAGAAGAAATCGGCCGCCGACGCCGGCAAAAAAGCATTCATCACCACGCGCATAGGCGATTTTGGCTTCACCATTGGCATTTTGATGGCTTTCTGGACCTTCGGTTCGATTGATTACAAAACCGTGTTCTCCGCCGCCGCGAACATGCCCGTCGAAGGCATGCACCAATGGGGCGCGCTTACTTCGATTTGCTTGCTGCTGCTCGCTGGCGCGGTTGGAAAATCCGCGCAACTTCCGCTGTACGTCTGGCTGCCGGACGCGATGGAAGGCCCCACGCCCGTCAGCGCGTTGATTCACGCAGCTACAATGGTCACCGCAGGCGTTTACATGGTCGCGCGCATGAACGTGCTCTTCAGCCATGCGCCCGCCGCGATGCTCGCCGTCGCAATCATTGGCGGCGCCACCGCTCTTTACGCCGCAACTATTGGCCTGGCGCAGAACGACATCAAGAAAGTCCTCGCCTACTCCACCATCTCGCAGCTTGGCTATATGTTCCTGGCCTGCGGAGTCGGCGCATACGCCGCGGGAATTTTCCATTTGATGACTCACGCATTTTTCAAAGCTCTCCTGTTCCTCGCCGCGGGCAGCGTGATTCACGCCATGGGGGGCCAGCAGGACATGCAGCACATGGGTGGCCTGCGCAAGAAAATCCCGTGGACGTTCGGCACCATGCTCGTCGCCACGCTGGCCATTTCCGGCGCGCCGCTTTTCGCCGGCTTCTTCAGCAAGGACGAAATCCTTTTCGATGTCTACGCCGGCCCAAACGCCAACATGGCCCTTTACGTAGTGGGCATCTCTGCGGCTCTCCTGACGGCGTGCTACATGTTCCGCCTGATTTTCCTGACGTTTTACGGCAAGCCGCGTTACGACGAGCATCATGTCCACGTGCACGAATCG
>DASYYI010000051.1:0-16187 GCA_035933995.1 Candidatus Acidiferrales bacterium
TTGCAGGTAGACATTTCCCTGCGCATCGCACCGTTGCGGTGCCTGAAGCGACGAACTGGTTGTCCCAGCAACTGAGATCGTATCGTACACGCGTAGGGTTGATTGGGTCACAAAGGAAGATTGTCCGGTAGCCTGCATTGCAAGAAGAAACACAAGCGTACATGCACCGAAGCTGATCACGCCTGTTGCTCTCACGGACGTGGTCCTTGAGGCGCCAGGCAGGATGACTGCCCCACTGTCGACGCGGAATATCCGCCCTCTGGATTCGGGGACAAGATGACCGGAAAAGCGGACGGAGCCGCGGCGGCTCTGGCAGATGCGCTCGTTCCGCAGTTCCCAGACCCAAATGCGGCCCCTATCAGACTGCCGCAGTCGCCCTGCGAACAGGGTATTAGATAATATGTTGGGTCGCAGCTCGCAAGTCCGCTTGAATAAAAACTCTGGCACACTGTCACGTTATCGACGTAAAACCCGCAACTGTCGCACTCAACTTGTCTAAACACAATCTTATAGCAGGCCTGAGCCAATTGAGGCAAAGTGAACAGACCGATCAGCAAACACGTAACCATAAAGGTGCGTTTCATGGATGAACCCTCCTTTTGGCTGGGAGTGGCTGGATGTTACCCCCCCCCCCACAGTTGGCTGTCAAGTAATATTAAACCGAATCGCGCTCTCGCAGCGAAGTCCTTAACAGAAGAGCATCCTCGGGTGGATCGCGGTAATAATTAGGGCGCTTGCCGGTGGAGTGGAACCCGTGCGACTGGTAAAAAGCTTTCGCGGGCGCATTCGAGGCGCGCACTTCGAGATGCACTTTGCTGACGCCATTTTTGGCGGCCCAGTTCATCGCTTCGCGCAATAACTGGCTGGCAATGCCTTTCCGCCGTGCCGCGACAGCCACCGCGAGATTCAAAATTTCCATTTCGTCCGTAAGTTTGCGAGCCACCAGGAAACCGTCGACTCGGCCATCGTTTTCAGCTACCCAGCATGGTGCTGTGTCGTTCGCGACCGGGGCGGCCAGCAGCTCGTATTCTCTTCGCGGCCATTGTGATGCTTCGCGGCACTGCGTCTGGATTTCGATCACGGCATCGATATCACGCACATCGAGCGGGCGAACGATAGTCGTCTGACCGCTCAAGGTGCTTTCCATAGCAACTCCGCATCGGTCCGGCGAATGTAATTCGCGTCCAGGCGCAATGCATCCGTGACTTCGCCGCGATTGGCCCGATCGAATGCGAGTTCTGCGACCACTGGCGCGAGGAGCGGCGAGGCACGCTCGACGTTCCACGAAACTGCAGCTCCAAGGTCACGCGTAGCGGCAGCTAGCGCACCTTGAATGATCTCCGGCGCCGGCGAAACGAATTGGACGCTTCTGTTTCCCGCTTGCGTACCCAGCTCAGAGAAAAACTCATCGACCGTGCAGACGTGGTCTTCACTCTCGCACACGAGGCCGCTACCTTCGCGACGGTAGAGTGCCGCGTAGATTTGACCACGCCGCGCGTCCATTGCCGGAGCAATTAATTGCGCGCCTGATTTGGCCTGCGCTGCCACGACTTCAAGGCCGCTGACGGCGACGACCGGCTTTTCGAAGACTTCGGCCCAGCCTTTGACGGCGGCGAGTCCTACGCGCAGGCCGGTGAACGAACCAGGCCCCGCAACCACGGCGAAGACATCGAACTGCCGCACTTCGAGGTGCAATTCGGTAAGCAGGAAGTCAAGTTGGCGGAACAGGCGCGTCGAATAGGGCTCGTCGGCAAAAGTCGAGATCACTCCCACCAGTTGGCCGTCGCGCAGAACGGCCAAACTTCCCAATCGAGAAGAGGTGTCTACCGCCAGAAGCAGCATAAACGGCCATTTTACAAGATTTCTGGCTTGACTTTTGAAGTAAATGAGAGCCCAAAGGCAGCAAGAAAATAGGGGTTTTCCCTTAGATTCTCTTGACCTTCACCTTACGCAGGCCTAAGCTTTTAGTGTAGCTTCTGGGGAGGGTACATCCTGTATGGATTTCAAACTGGGAGAGAAGGTTGTCTATCCAAACCACGGTGTAGGCGTTATCGAACAAATCAGCTTCGGTTACCTGAATGGCCGCTCCGAACGTTACTACATGTTGAAAATTGTTTCCAGCGGGCTCAAAGTCATGGTTCCACAAACCAACATAATGAGCGTCGGTCTGCGTCCTGTGATCCGCTCGAACGAGGCAGGTGATGTCATCACCTATCTCGAAAAGGGCCGTTCCGCTTCTCATCATGACTGGAAGCACCGCTTCAAAGAAAACTCCGAGCGCATGCGCACCGGCTCGCTGATGGAAGTCGCCGCGGTCCTGAAGGGGCTGGTTTCACTCAGCCGGACAAAGCCACTTTCCTTCCGCGAGAAGAAGATGCTCGAACGCGCCAAGCATTTGCTGGTGACCGAGCTCGCTACCGTTCGGAATACCACCGAGCAGACAATGGAAACGAACCTGGTTCGCGCCCTGGCCAAGGCCCGTTTGCAGATGCCCGAAGCGCTCGAAAAGCTGGAGAACTGACTGCATTTCCATAAAGATTGAATAAGTTGATGGCGGGACTCCTGCTTTCGGGAGCAGGGGTGAACATTACCTCCGGCGCTTCGGCGACTTTCCCCAGCCGCCGCCGCCGGGGCTTTCGATTCTGACTACGGCTCCCGCAGGGGCGTAAAAGCTGCCCTTGGCTGGAACCATCTTCCGCTGGCCTGCGATCACCGCTTCGTTTTTCCCTGTGGCGCCAGGCTTGCCGCCCGCCAAACCGTACGGTCCAAACTTGCGGCGATCCGATAGCATGCCCACCTGCATCGGCGCCAGCAACTCGATTTCGCGGATGATTCCGTCGCCGCCGCGGAATTTGCCCGCTCCGCCCGAGCCGTAGCGTATGCCGTAACGCTTCACGCGCACCGGATAGGCACGTTCGAATACTTCGACCGGCGTATTCAGTGAATTGGTCATGTGCGTGTGGATGCCGCTTTCGCCGTTGAGCCCTGGGCGCGCGCCCATGCCTCCGGCGATTGTTTCGTAGTACGCAAAGGTCGCGCCGCCGCGGCCGGGCCGGGTGTCACGGCCGCCGAAAGTCAGATTGTTCATGGTGCCCTGGCTGGCGGCGGGGATCCTTTTGGGAATGGCCCGTGCGATGGCGCGCAAGAGCGTGTCGACAATGCGCTGCGACGCTTCGACGTTGCCCCCAGCGACGGCGGCGGGAGGCCGCGCATTCACGATGCTTCCCTGGGGCGCGATGATCTTTATTGGGCGCAGCAGACCTGACGTAGCGGGAACCTGGTCGTCAACCAGGCACCGGAAAACGTAGAACACGGCCGAGTCCGCGATGGCCTTTACGGCGTTGACGCTTCCCGCGCACTCCGGCGACGAGCCGGTGAAATCCACTTCCGCGCGTTCGCCGCGAACACGAATTGTGACGCGAATTGCTATTGGATTTTCGGTCACGCCGTCATTGTCGAGAAAATCCTCTCCGCGATAAGTGCCATTTGGAATTTGTCGCAGCGTCGCGCGCATCATTTTCGCGGAATATTCCAACAGGTGGCGTCCATAAGCTCCTGTTTCCTGCTTCCCATACTTCCGCGTAATCTCGATGAGCCGCCTTTCGCCGACGCGACACGCCGCGAGCTGCGCCGTCAAATCTCCCTCGCGCTCTTCGGGCGTCCGCACATTCGCCAGCAGCAGACGCAACACGTCTTGGACGATTTGGCCGTCCTCGAAAATCTTTACCGGAGGAATGCGAATGCCCTCCTGAAAGATTTCACGCGACAGTCCCATTGAGCCCGCCTGCGCGCCGCCTACGTCCGCGTGATGTGCGCGATTCGCCACGTAGAACATGGGCGTCTTTTCGCGCGGCAGGTACACAGGCATCACCATCGTCAAATCCGGCAAATGCGTGCCGCCCGCGTATGGATCGTTCAACAGCGCCACGTCGCCCGGCTTCAAATCGATGGCGCGAATCGCCCCATCCACGGACGCGGGCATCGACCCAAGATGCACCGGCATGTGATCGCCCATCGCGAGCACGTCGCCCGCGCGATCAAACACCGCGCAGGAATAGTCGCGGCGCTCTTTGATATTTGGCGAGAAGGCCGACCGGCGGAGGACTCCGCCCATTTCCTCCGCGACGGAATGAAACAGGTTTTTGAAGATTTCCAGGCGCACGGGATCGAATTTCATCGGCTGCGCTCCATCAGCAGATTGCCGAACGCGTCCACGCGAACGCTCCAGCCCGGCAGCACAACGGTAGTTGCGCTGTACTCGGCCACAATCGCGGGACCACGGAAGCGGTTTCCCGCATGCAATTTCGCCCTGTCGTAGATTTTTGTTTTCGTTGCCCGGCCGCTGAAAAATACGTCGCGCTGCTGCATCACGGCAGCCGAAGCGTCGGCTCCTCCCGCCGGAAGCCGCGGCAGCACCGGCTTGGGAGTCAGGCCGATCGCTCGCGCGCGCACGTTCACAATTTCGACGGCCCGCTTCGCGTCCGCATATCCGTATCGCTTTTCGTGCGCGAGATGGAAGCTCGGCACAAAATTCCCGGCCGCCGGAACGCTCAACTCATACGCCTGACCGATGTAACGCATATCGAGGATGCGTTCGATCTTCATTGCGCCGCTCCCAAAGCCCTCGTGGCGCATTGCCGCCACCGCTTGTTTCTCGATTTGAGCAAACTCGCGCGCTAGGTGAATGCTTGCCGCGCGCGCGGATGGTGCCGCCAGCAGAATTGTCTTCGAGAAATCCTTGACGACATCCGCGCGCAAAATCCCCAGCGCGGAAAGTCCGCCCGGAAATTTCGGGATGAGCACACGGGGCATTTCGAGCGTCGCTGCGAGTCCGCATGCGTGCAAGCCTCCCGCGCCTCCAAATGCGACCAGCGTGTAGTCGCGCGGATCGTGGCCGCGCTCGATCGAAATCACGCGAATGGCCTTCTCCATATTTGTTTCGACAACGTCGAGAATTCCCTGCGCGAATTGGACTGTCGTCCTCATCGTGCCGCGCGCGCGAGCCATCCATTTGGTTGCGCGCTCCAGGTCCAAGCGGAAATCGCCGCCCAAGAATCCCTCCGGCACGATACGGCCAAGGATTAAATGCGCATCGGTGACGGTCGGCTTCGTCCCGCGCCCGTAGCAAATCGGCCCAGGATCCGCGCCCGCACTCTCGGGTCCGACGCGCAGTGCCCCGCCGCGATCGAATCGCGCGAGCGATCCTCCTCCCGCGCCGACCGTATGAATGTCGAGCATGGGAACGGCGACCGGCAATCCCGCGACTTCCGATTCATTCGTGGTGCGCAACGCGCCGTCGAGTAGCGCAACATCTGTTGACGTCCCGCCCATGTCGAACGTGATGATTCGCGGGAAGCCGGCGAGTTCCGCGACATATTGCGCACCCAACACGCCGCCCGCCGGCCCGGAAAGAATTGTGTGTACGGGCTCGCGCGCTGCAGTGGCCGCCGAAATGATTCCGCCGTTGGATTGCATCACGCGCACGCGCGCCGCGCTGTTGGCTCGCTGCGATCTCGCGTGGCAGCTGGCCAGCCTGTCAATCTCGCCGAGGTAGCTGCTCATCACGGGAAGCAAGTAGGCATTCTCGATTGTGGTGATGGTGCGTTCGTATTCTCGAAACTCAGGAAAAATCTCCTGCGACGCGGATACATGAAAACCGGCGGAGCGTAATCGCTTCGTGATTTGCATCTCATGCGCGGGATTCGCAAAAGAGAAAAGCAAACACACGGCGACCGCGTCCACGTCGCTCTTTTTAACGAGATGCACGACTCGCTCAAACTCGGCGCTCGATGGACGCAGAATCGCGCGCCCCTCGGCGCTGACGCGTTCACGCAGACCGAAGCGCCTCTCGCGCGGCACCAGTGCTTTTGGCCGCTCCACGAAAAAATCGTATAGCTTGGGCCGGGCTTGCCTTCCAATTTCGACTACATCCTCAAAACCAGCCGTCGTAACCAGCGCGACTCTACCGCCGCTTCTTTCGAGGAGTGCATTTGTTCCCACCGTGGTGCCGCAAGTCAACTCAAGAGCCGCGTCCGCTGCAATTTGCGTATCGGTCCCGATTTTCGCCATCGTTTCGGTAATGGCGCGCGCGGGATTCTCCGGAGTGGAGAGAATCTTAAGAATGTGCAGCTCGCCGCCGCGTGCGAAAACGCAATCGGTGAACGTTCCGCCGGTATCGATCGCAATGCGCATAGCCGCGCGATTGTATAGAATTCGACGCCCCGGCGCAAAATCATCCGAAAATGCGCGACGGCGTGCGCGTGACACGGAGCGCCGAGAGCGAACCCTACAATTTAATTTCGTAGTACTAAAGTCCTACACGCCTTTCCTATGTGTTCTGGAAACGCCCAGCCGCGACGTTCTGGCGCGCGGAAAATTCTTAGGCATACTGTTTTTGACAGCTCATCAGGCTGGCCTTAGGCGGCCCGCGAGATTTCCCATGCTCGCGGGCACTGGCCAGCAACTCATGGCGACGACTAAGCAAACCCGAGGCGTGAAGCCCGAAGAGCGCGAACTCGCTCGCAAACGTCGTGAGCAGGAGCGCCTGGAGGCGGAGCTCTCCGAATGCGAACTGCGTCTCGCGAGCATTCGCGGCGAGCTCGGCGCGCTTGAACGGCGCTATTTGAAGCTGGTGGGGCTGCCCTACGCCGAGCTGGATGAGTTGCGCGCGCAGGTTGCCGAGCGCATGGCCGCGGAAGATCCGGAGAATGAACGCCTCCAGCGCGCCGCCCGCGAAGCCCGTCTGCGCGCCGATGAATCCCGCAGCGCCGCCTCGGTGAAGGAATCCGAGGAAACAAAACATTTCTCGCCCACTCCTGAATTGAAACGAGCCTACCGCGAGGTCGCCAAGCGCATTCATCCTGACCTGACAGTCAATGAAGCCGACCGTGCGCGCCGTCAGGAATTGATGGCGGAAGCCAACGAAGCATATCAACGCGGCGATGAAGCGCGGCTTGCGAAAATTTTGGATACCTACGAATCGAGTCCGGAGACCGTGGAGGGCGAAGGTGCGGGCGCGGAACTGATACGCGTGATCCGCACGCTGAGTCTGATGAAAAACCGGCTGGGCGAAATCGAAACGGAAGCTCAGAAGTTCTTCAACTCCGATCTTTATTTGTTGAAGGTTCAAATGGAAGAGGCGCACGAGCAGGGCCGCGACCTGCTCGCGGAAATGGCTGAAAGAGTTCGCAAGCGCATCGCGGATTGCAGAGAGCGCCTGGAAGTTTTCGCACCGGGGCGCGTGCACTAATGCCTCCGCGCTCGCGGCGTGAGAGTCGCGGAATTGTTCGCAGCCAGGCCAACGGGATTACAATACTTTCGTCGTCTCTCGTGCTGCGCGGGATTCGCGAATTCCCGCAAACTTCCCGGTGGAACGTCAAACGGGTGTTTGCCGAGCCGCGCCAACATCTTTCCGTTTCACCCCGAGGCCACGTGGCGACATATTCGGCGGCGAGACGCGACCTGAGCCAACGAATCGAAATTTGCGATCTGGAATTAACGGGAACGCCCTCGGTGATTGGCGTGCCCGACGAACCGCTGGTCGCGAGGCCCGATTTTCCGGCGTCGTTTGCATGGTCGCCCGCGGGAGAGTCGCTGATCGCCGCATCCGGCACATGGCAACCGGAGCTTCATTACTTCGACGCACGCGAAGGAAAATTTACCGGACGTTTCGCGCCGTTCCGCGTGTTTCCCGCGCATCTTATCTGGTCAACCAGCGGGAAATATTTCGCTGCGGCATCAGACGGCTCCGAGAATGCCACCTTGATGCTATGGATGGCCGGCCGTTCTCCGGAAGAATTCGAGCCGTTGTCTCAACTCGATCGCGGGACTTTTGCCGATGCGTCGCGGGAAGATGATGACGCGGACGATCGCGGAAGATTCTGGGGCTTTGGCGCGACGGCGTTTTGCGCGAACGATAAATCGCTCGCCACGGTTCTGGAATTTGACGGCGAGTGGTCCGACGACTCCATCGTCCTCGTCCGGCCACCGACGCTCGAAACGCTTGGGCGCTTCGATACCAGCGGACACGTGACGGACCTATGCTGGTCGAGCGACGCGCGTCATCTTGTGTTTTGCGCTTCCGGCCAGGTGTATTCGCTCGACTCGACAGGCGGAACTCCGTCTTCGCTGCCCTTTGCCGCCGAACTCTGCCACTGCCATCCATCGCTTCCAATTTGTGCGTTCTACAATTCGTGGCTGAAAAGTTCCGCGAAAGGCCGCATCTTCGTCGCGGATTTGCAGCGCAACACGATTCTGGACGAATGCTGGGCGGAAGGAATCGCCGGCTTGCGCTGGAGTCACGACGGCCATACGCTTTACGCCGTTGCGCAGGACGGCACCGCGTATCTCTACGAGAAATAGGCCGGTTCGCGTTTCGACTCTAAACCTTCAACTCTAAACTCTCGACTACCTTCCCCAACGGAAAATTCGGCTGCGCATTCAGCGACGCATCCGCTCGCTCGCCTGCAACAAGCAGCGGATATGCGGCCGCCGCAATCATCGCGGCATTGTCCGTGGAAAGCGCGCGACTGGGGAAAAATGTTTCGAGACCGTACTTCCGCGATTCCTCTTCGAATCGCGCGCGCAGTTCGCGGTTCGCCGCAACGCCGCCTGAAACCAGGACGGATGCGGCGCCGAACTGCTCCGCCGCGCCAAGAGTACGTCGAATTAAGCCCTCGACGACGGCATGCTGAAAGCTCGCAATCAGGTCGAGAGTTGTCGCGCTCGAAAGCGCACGCAGCGCGTCTGCGCTTCTTTCGCCGCGAGCGAGAGCCTGCTCGCGGGCATCAATCTCTGGCTGCAATTCCGGGCGCTTCCGCAAATAGTAAAGAACGGCTGTTTTGATTCCGCTGAAACTGAAATCGTATTGGTTGCCGCCCATCTTGGGCTCGTTGAATCGCACCGCGGACGGATTTCCGTGCGCGGCCAGTTTGTCAATGATCGGGCCGCCGGGATATCCGAGGGCGAGCATTCTCGCGACTTTGTCGTAAGCCTCGCCCGCCGCGTCATCGCGCGTTCCTCCGATGCGTGAATACGAAAATTGCAGCGCGCCATTTCCCGTAGCGTTGCTTTTCGCTTCCACGCGATAGAGCAACGTGTGCCCGCCCGAAACGATCAGGCACATGGCCGGCAATTTTGGCGCGCGTTCCGCGGCATGAGCTTCGAGCAAAACCGCGTGCACATGCCCTTCGAGGTGATTCACGCCAATCAGCGGTTTCCCGAGAGCCAGCGCCAGCACTTTGCCATAAGTCAGACCGACGAGCAGCGAGCCAACCAGCCCGGGACCTTGCGTAACGCCGATAGCGTCGATATCTCTGAGCGCGATGCCCGCTTGCAACACCGCTTCGCGCACCACAGGCACAATCTGCCGCAGATGCTCGCGCGACGCCAGCTCCGGCACCACGCCGCCGTATTTGCGGTGAATGTCCACCTGCGATGCGACGACGCTCGACAGGATTGTCGCGCCATCGGCGACCACGGCCGCCGCTGTCTCATCGCACGAAGATTCGATTCCCAAAATTCGCAACATCACTTGGCGCTTCCCTTCCGCTCAATTCGCTCATGCTAGTATAGCGCATGGACCAACGGCTGCGCCGCGACTTGGACGCCATTGCGGCCGACCGTTCCTCCGGTGCTGCTGAACTGGCTCTCCGCACGTGCGGTGCGCTGCAACAGTGGGCCGGCCGTCACCCGAGAATCAACCGGGACGATCTTCTCGTCGTCGCGCGTGCATTGCTGGTTGCTCAACCGGCCATGGCGCCGATTCTTCGTCTCGCCAACGAACTCGCGCTCGCCGCCGAGGAACGTGTCCCTTCCCGCTATCTCGCACGCGCTCTGAAGCATTTTTCATCTGCACTACGCACTGGCCCGCCGCGCATCGCTCGGCGTTTCCGTTCCGCTCTGCGCCGCGGTGATAAGAAGATCATCGCGACGTATTCCTATAGCTCAACTGTCCTTCAAGCTATACTTGCGGCCCGCGCCCGGATTTGGCAGGTGATTTGTTCCGAAGGCCGCCCTAGCTGGGAAGGCAGAAAAACCGTGGAACAAATTCTGCGTCGCGGAAAAGGCATCGGTGCGTGTCTGACAACTGACGCGGCGCTGCATATGTTCACGGCGCACTCTCACTCTTTGGTCGTTGGCGCGGATTCGCTCGAAGAGGCTGGCTTCACAAACAAGGCTGGCACCGGCGCACTCGTGGCATACGCGCTGCAAACAGGGTGCCCCGTTTGGGTGCTCGCGGATACGTCGAAGCTGCTTCCGCGCGCAATTGATGCGATTCGCGGCGACCGCAACGGGCCCGACGCCGAAATCTGGCCCGAAGCGCCAGCACGCCTGTCCATTTTGAATCCCTACTTCGAGAGGACGCGCTACCAGCCCGGCATTCGGATCCTGACTGAGAGGGGCTGGCGCACTCCTGCGCAGATACGCCGCGAGATACAGGCCATCAAAGTCTCGCCCCTCCTCGCGACACTAGCCGAGTCAGCACCTCGTAACCAGGTCTCCGACAGACCGACTATTCGGGAGTCACGCCATTCACGAGGCGGATTTGCGCCGAACGCACATGGTTGACAACACTTTAGGAGGTTTCATCATCATTTCTCTTTTAACTGGGACTGAGCCATGAAAGCCCCGCGAGTGATTTTGATTCTTATCGGTTTTATCGCGTGCTTGTCCGGCTGCAACCGATTCCATCGGTCCACCGTGGACTCAGAACGCGGCGCAACGAACAAGCTGATTCTCGAAAAATTAGTTGAGTTCTCTAGGCATGGTTCCGGGGGCTATCGACTGCGGAGAAGCTATAATAAACCCGAAGTCGGATGATGAAGCCCAGTGCGGAATCCGGGCCTTCGCCAAAGGACACGCCTTCTATCTTCTGTACTACTACCGCACGTTTGGCGAACGCTATCTGTCCGATGGAGTTGCAGGCGACGCAGAAGGGAATGTCGTTGAAGTCGCGTACGACTCTAACGCCTTCCTACGAATTGCCTTTCCAAAGAGATCGAAGTTTTTCGACGGGAATCGCTTGGTTACGACGGCCTGCATCAAGCCGATCGTTCTTATTAAGACGGAAGGTGGCGAGTTGGCCTGCGCTATTCCTTTTGCGAAACAAGAATCCGCAGCGACTGTGCCCCGCAAACCTGTAGATACTACCATTTGTGAAATTCTTAAGAGTCCTTACGCCTTCAATGACAAACTAGTCCGCGTCCGAGGTAACGTTTCTGTTAGTTCTGAATACTCGACAATTGATGGCGACACTTGTTCGGACAAGAATGGAATTTGGTTCGTCTTGGGCGGAGGGTCTTCACCCCCTGGATTGGTCGCAACTATCGCCGGGGGCGCACATCCAGGTGCAGAGGATGCGGAGGGAAGGATAATTCCTCCCTTTGAGGTCAGGCTTGTCCGTGACTCCAATTTCAGAAAATTTGATCGGCTCCTGCGCACCGCGGTTAAGGCCGACGAGCGAGACGCGAAGTCAGAATCAGGCGAATACGTATTCCATCAAGTTGTGGCAACGTTTATTGGGAGAATCGACGGGGTGTCGCCGGAAATTCATGCATTCCACATGAAGCGAACTCCTACCGACAAGCTTGACTATCTGGGCTTCGGGCAGGCGGGCCAATTCGACGCGCAGTTGGTGGTCAAATCAGTGGAAGGCGATAGCGTCTTGGGCTCGGTTCGTTTTAGCGTAAATTCATCCAAGACTAAATAGGTACGGGCGGCGGTCCAAACTATTGCTGCCTAACACAGAAGCGGTTTTTCAGCTCCTCCACCATCCGACAGTGGTGTCGTTGGAAACTGACCCGCCACCCGCCGCATTGACAACTTCCGGCGCTCCACGTAACTTGAAGCCCGGATTTTTTCGAGGCGCGACTCATGACTGACAAACCCAAACGCGTTCGCACCGCCGTTTTTCCCGCGGCAGGCCTTGGTACTCGTTTTCTGCCCGCCACGAAGGCGCAGCCGAAGGAAATGCTGCCGATCGTGGACAAGCCGCTGATCCAATACGCCGTCGAGGAATGCGCCGCGTCCCGGATCGAGAACATCATTATCGTCACGGGCCGCGGCAAGAATGCGATCGAGGATCACTTCGATCAGGCTCCGGAGCTGGAGCGCTTCTTGCGGGAGAAAGGCGATTCAGCGCGCGCCGATTTGGTACGCGACATCGGAGCGAAAATTCATTTCAGCTACACGCGCCAGCGCGATCCGCTCGGCCTGGGCCACGCCGTCCTGGTCGCGCGAGAGCTTGTGGGCGACGAACCCTTCGCCGTCTTGCTTGGCGACGTGATCTGCGACGGTCCAAGACCCGCCACGCGCGCGCTGTGCGACGTTTACGAGGAAACGGGAATTGGGGCGATCGCAGTCGAGCCGGTGCCGCGCGAACTGATCCATCTTTACGGGATTGTGGACGCCCGGCCTGCCACGGAGCGCAAATGGGGCGAGCGTCTGCGGCAGATTTTAGACCTCGTCGAAAAGCCCGACGCGGACAAAGCGCCATCGAATCTCAGCGTCACGGGGCGCTACGTCCTGCCGCCGGAGATTTTCGAGCATCTCGAAAAAACGAAGCCCGGCCGCGGTGGCGAAATCCAACTGACGGATGGGCTGCGTGCGCTGGCGCGCGAACAGGGATTGTGGGCCCTGATTATGGAGGGAAAAACGTACGATGCGGGGGACAAACTCGGCTTCTTGAAGGCAACCGTGGAATTCGCGCTAAAAAATCCGGAATTTGGCGACGAGTTTCGCGCCTACTTGAAAGCCATGGAATTTTAAACGGAATCTCAAATCGGTGAACGCGCTACTTTTCTTTCGTCTTTTTCGAGGAAGGCTTCGAGGATTCAGAACTCGTCGCTGCCTTCTCGGTGGTTTTTGACGCGGCCGATTCCTTGTACTCTTTCGAATCCTTCGCTTCTTTTGATTCTTTGGCGTCTTTCGCTCCCTTAGCATCCTTCGATGTGCCGTCGGAATTCTTACCCGCATAGTCCGTCACGTACCAGCCCGAACCCTTGAATTGGATGGCCGGGGCGGCGGCCATGCGCTCTGCTTTCGCGCCGCATTTCGGGCACTTCTTGATCTCCGAGGCTGTCACTTTCTCGATTTTTTCAAATCGGTGACCACACTTGGCGCATTTGTATTCGTACAGTGGCACGTTCGCTACCCTCGTTTCAGCCGCGCAAAATCTTACCATGTCCCGCAACACCGCCGCATAGCGGTTCTTCCGTAAGGCTGCGTGCATTGTGCTAAACTTCAGTGCGACGTCGATTTTTTTACGCCTGCACCGCCATGATTTCCGCGCAAGCTGACAATTCCGGACGCGGCTGCCTATACCTGGTGGCCACGCCCATCGGCAATCTCGAAGATATCAGCTTTCGCGCGCTCCGCGTGCTCAAGGAAGCTGATGTAATCGCTTGCGAAGACACGCGCCAGACGCTGAAGCTGCTTTCGCATTTCGACATTCACAAACCGCTCGAAAGCTACCACAAACACAACGAAATGACGCGCGCTGCGGAGTTGGTGCTGCGCATCGAGGAAGGCGCGCGCATCGCCCTGGTCAGCGACGCCGGCACGCCGGTCATCTCCGACCCGGGTCATCGCCTGGTTTCTCTCTGCTTGCGCCACAAACTTCCGGTGATTCCGATTCCGGGACCTTCGGCAATCATCGCCGCTCTCGCCGCCTCGGGTATGCCTTCAGAGGAGTTTACGTTTATCGGGTTTCTGCCCGCGCGTCCCGCGGAACGCCGCCGCCATCTGCGCGAGATTGCCGCCGAGCCGCGCACGATGGTTCTCTACGAAGCGCCGCATCGCCTTCGCGCCGCGTTGGAAGATGCGCTGGAAATCCTCGGCAACCGTCACGCGGCGGTTGCGCGCGAACTGACGAAACTCCACGAAGAATTTCTTCACGGGCGCATCGAAGAACTGATCGCGACGCTCGCTGGAAAACCCGCACGCGGCGAAATCACTCTTCTTATCGCCCCGCCGGAAATGAAATCTGCGCAAGACTCCGTTCGCCAAACGGAATCCATTTCATTGGCGGAGCGCGTTGCGGAAATCGAGTCTGCGCAAGGAGTCGACCGAAAGGCGGCGCTGAAACAGGCGGCCAGGGAATTCGGCATCGCCAAGCGCGAAGCTTACAAACGCCTGATCGCCGAGGAGAATTCCTGAAGCGAGCGCAATCTACGCGCTGTAAGCGTCCGCGACGCGCGTGAAAAACGAGTCAACGCGTTGGAGAACTTCTGACGGGCTGCGCGCCGAGTGTACTTCGTGGCGCAATTCTCCGCCGTTCTTCACGCCATGCGTGAACCAGCAGGCGAACTGCTTCATTTTTCCAATCGCATCCGGCAAATCCGCCGCAACCAGGCTGCGGAAATAACCTGAAAGCAAACGATAACGGTCTGTCTCGCTTGGCTCGTCGTAATGCCCCGTTGCGAAATACTGCCCCATCTGCCGGAAAATCCACGGATTCGTCGCCGCCGTGCGGCCGATCATCACGGCGTCACACCCCGTTTCCGCAATCATTCGCTCGGCATCCTGAGGCACGCGAATATCGCCGTTGCCAATCACCGGAATTTTCACCGCCTGTTTCACGCGCGCGATAATCGACCAGTCGGCCTGCCCGGAATAGGCTTGGGTCCGCGTCCGCGGATGCACGGCAACGGCCTCGACGCCGATTCCCTCCGCCATGCGCGCCACCTCGACGGCGACGATATTCGCTTCGTCCCATCCCGAGCGCATTTTGATGGTCATGGGAATTTTTGCCGCCGCGCGCACAGCCCCCAGCACGTGTTCGAGTTGCCGCAAATCTTTCAGCAAACCCGAGCCACCGCATTTCACCACTTTTTTTGCCGGGCAGCCAAGGTTGATATCGATCTGATCGAAGCCCAGGTCTTCGACAAGGGCCGCGGCTGTCGCCATCACTTCAGGGTTCGCTCCGAAGAGCTGCGCCGCAATCGGATGCTCATCCTGGTCGAAGTAAAGATATCGGAGCGTTTTCGCCGCGCTGCGCGTCACCCCTTCGGCGCTGGTGAACTCCGTCATGATCAGCCCGCATCCGCCAAGACTACGGATCACGCGGCGGAATATGGTGTCCGTAACGCCGGCCATCGGCGCGAGCAGCGTCGCCGGGCGAATCGAGAGGTCGCGAATTCTTAGTTCAGCGGGGAACATTGGAGTTTACAGGGAAGTCTTGCCAGGCAGGGAGACACTCGCAGGCTCTTCCGGCGCCATCGAGCCGCCTGCGTCAGCACGGATGACGAGGCGGCGCCCATTCGCGTCCGTCATCTGCGCGAGCAACTCTTCCATCGAGCCGCCAAAGAAATTCTCAATTACCTGCGCCACGGCGTGCGCTCGCGCGTCTTCCTTGCTCAGGTTGGCGCGGTATTTCCACGCGCGGCCTGTACGCTGGCGCTCCACAATTCCCTTCTGCGTCAGCCGGTCCATGATCGTCATTATAGTTGTGTAGGCGCGCGGGCGGCGCGGGGCGAGCGTTTCACGAATTTCACGCACGGTGCCCTCGCCCAAAAGCCACAACGCCGTCATGCAATCCAATTCGAGAGGGGCAAGCTCCAGCAACGAACGCCGCCGCGCGTATTGGCCCTCCGGTTGGACATTTTTAAGGCTGGTGCTCATCAGGATTTCTTCACCGTTTCAGGCGGCTGCGTTCCAAACAAACCGCCGCTTGGTTTTTGGTCGCGCGGCGCTGACGCAGTCTTGGGCTTCGGCTGACCGGGATTCAGATACGCCTGCACATTCAGCAGATTGCGCCGCAGCGCGGGATTCCGCGCGCTCCACATTTCGTCCGCTGCCGTTTGGCCAAGCGTCTCGCGCATGGCAGCCATCTTCGAATCGAGATCATCCAGATAGTGCAACAGCACTGCCTCCCGCACTGACGGAAGTTTTGGCGAGCCAAACTCAAGTTCGCCGTGATGGCTAACAATCAAATGCTCAACGAGCGCCGCAAGAGGCTTCGGAAAATCGGGAATCGCATCAATTCTGCGCTGCACCATGCCCAGGCCGATGACGATATGTCCGAGCAGTTGCCCTTCGTCGGTGTACGCGATCGCGCGCGAATAGGAAAGCTCCTGCGTCTTGCCAATATCGTGGAGCACGATGCCCGCTAGAAGCAAGTCAGCGTCAACTTCCGGATAATGCTGGGTAACGTGTTTCGCAAGCCCGCACAAACTGACGATGTGTTC
>DASYYI010000068.1:0-6217 GCA_035933995.1 Candidatus Acidiferrales bacterium
TTGTTCGCGAACGTTGGCGCGTGATACACCGAAGCTGGAATTCTCGCGTTAGAAATTAAGTGGAGGATAAGTGGCGGAAATATTTGCTTTCGTGGACGACATATTCTTTCAGGCGAAGATGATGGAAACGGCGAAGCAGGCAGGCGTCGAACTGAAATCGTTTTCAACGGGCGAGGCAGTGTTGGCGGAATGGGAGAAGCAACAACCGAAGCTCGTGGTGGTGGATTTGAATGCGCGACAATCGCCGATGGAAGTGATTGCGGCGGTGCGCGCGCGCCGCGCGGAAATGCGCATTATCGGATTTTTCTCGCACGTGCAAACAGAGTTGGCGCAACGGGCGCGGGATGCGGGTTGCACGGAAGTGATGCCACGGTCGAAATTCACAAAGGAATTGGCGGCGATTTTCTCGCAGGCCAAAGAGTAAAGATACGCATGGACCGGACAGGAAAAGTGAGCGCGACGGAAAAAATGCTGGCGCTAGCGATGCTGATGATTCTTTTGGCCGCGCCGAGTCTGCTTGCGCAAACGCAGCAAGCCGTGCAACCGGATCCCGTCGAGGCACTCAACAATGCGCTTGTGGCCGCTTGCAAGGAAAACGAGGCAGACTTCGCGAATTATTTAACCGACGAAAATGCCGCGGCGTTTCAGAAACTTCCGGCGGACGAACGGACAGGCGTCATGAAGCGCTTCGTGCTCCTTGACACGCCAGGAAGGCCATTGCTTGCAAACGACAATCAAGGACACGAAATTCTACGTTGCGAAACAAGCGATGCAAGCATGGAATTCCGGTTTGGCGCGGCGCGTGTGCATGAGAACCTCGCGTATATTCCCGTGACGGTTGCGGGACAAAATGCGATTCAGTTTGGATTGGTGCGCGAGGACAACCGATGGAAAGTGCTTTCGCTGGGCTTGCTGCTGATCGATATTCCGCAACTGCAAAAACAATGGGCAGCGCAGGATATCGAAAACCGCGAGAAGGGAGCGATCGACACGCTGCAGAATTTGGCGCAGGCAATCGACACGTACAAACAGGCGTTCGGCAAGTTGCCGGATTCCCTGGCGCAACTTGGGCCGGCGAAGGACGGAATTTCTCCCCAGGCAGCGAAGCTGATTGATGCGGATCTGGCGGCAGGAAGCAAGAATGGCTACAAGTTTCGGTATCGTGTCGCGGCTGGCGGGGACGGCGGCGAGCCCGGATTCGAAATTGCGGCAATTCCAGCGGAGTACGGGAAGAGCGGAAAACAGTCGTTCTTGCTCGATAAAGACGGGAAAATTCACGCGGCAGATAAACACGGCGCGGTAGCGACGGCGGATGATCCCATCGTCACGTCAAAAGATTCCGGTACACCGTAGCAATGAGTTCCACCGCTACCGAAAAATTGCCCGCATTCAGATTGTCAATTCTAGTCGATGGAAATTCCGTTACACTTCGACGCTAGCCGGACAATAAGCACCTCAGGAAGTGAGCCATGAAATCCTCGATTTTAGGTGTTGCGCTTTTCTGCGCGGTCCTTACCTTTGCAGGCCAGCCACAAACGCCGCAACCCGATTACAGCGCGCTGGCACGCGAAGCGGTTATGGAGTTGGCGACGAAGCAGTTCGATAAAGTGTTCGCGCAATTCGACCAGAAAATGGCGGCGGCGTTGCCAGCGGAAAAACTGGCTCAGCTGTGGACGGGGCAAATCCTTGGACAAGCGGGAGCGTTTCAGCGGACCGAGGCTGCAACAGTCGGAACGCGTGGAAACTACCACATCGTCACGGTGACGTGCGCGTTTGAAAAAACGGAATTGAACATCAATTGGTCATTCGATTCCGAAGGCCACATCGCGGGATTGCATTTTGCGCCCGTGAGCGAACCTGTAGCAACGGAATGGACTACGCCTGATTACGCGAATGCGAGCAAGTTTCACGAAGAGCAGGTAACGGTGACAGACGGTCGCTGGCAACTACCGGGAATGTTGACATTGCCCAACGGAAATGGGCTGTTCGCGGCGGTGGTGCTTGTGCCGGGCTCAGGCCCTGAGGATGAAGACGAAACGATTGGGCCGAACAAACCATTCAAGGATCTCGCGTGGGGCTTAGCGAGCCGTGGAATCGCGGTGCTGCGATATACAAAGCGAACGAAGCAATATGAAGGGGCGAGCGCGGCCGATCCAAAGAACTTTACCGTGAAGGATGAATATATCGACGACGCGCGCGCGGGGGTGGCGTTGCTTGCGTCGCGACACGATATCGACGCGAAACATATTTTTGTTGCGGGGCATAGCGAAGGTGGATACATCGCGCCACGAATCGCCTTAGGAGACTCGCAAATTGCCGGAATCGTTATTCTGGAAGGCAATACCCGTCCGATCGAGAAACTCGTGATCGAGCAGCTTCATTATCAGGCGAACCTGGGCGGTCCGAAAGCGGCGCAAATCGAAAAGGTGGTTCCCCAAGCTGAAGAAGAGGCGAAGACGATTGACGATCAGGACTTGAAGCCGGGAGTGGATGTTAAGCTTCTGGGCGCAACGGTGCCCGCGTCGTACTTTCTTGATTTGCGAGGGTATGATCCCGCGGCCGTCGCGGCGAAACTGGGAATTCCGATATTCATTGTGCAGGGCGGACGCGATTATCAAGTGACGACCACGGATTTTGCGGGCTGGCAGGAAGGGCTTGCCGGACATACGAATGTGAAGTTAAAACTTTACCCTGCCCTGAATATTTGCTGATTGCAGGGACCGGGCCATCGTCACCTGCGGAGTATGCCCGGGCGGGGCATGTTTCGAGCGAAGTGATCGCCGATGTTGCAAACTGGATCATTTCCTTGACGGGCCTTACGCTTCAACGACGACCGTGAAACTGTGCATGGCCCTCAACGGATGTGAATTTCTCTGTAATAACGGCACAGCCCTCCGACTTCGAAGTTCTACAAAAACGCGAGTCGCCACGCGTGAATTCTTTAGACATGCGGTTCCTTCCTTCTGTCGGAGATTCTCAACATTAGCATTATGCTCTGCAGAACTGGGGAGCAGCCCGCAAATCGCGCCTGGATGCGCCATGGATGGCACGAAGAGGGCGGCGTTGTCATCTTAGCTGGAGAGTGGGCTTGGGAGGGTTGCGATGCACCGATTGCTTGCGGTGGTTTTGTTTGCGGCGGTGGGCGCGCAATTGGCGGCGGCGCAGATGCGCGGCAGCGCGCAATTTTCAAAATTTGAGGTGTTCGGCAATTACCCTGAGATTGAAAGCAACGATCATGTCTTCGACTTCGGAACGGATTTCAACTCCGTCCATAAAGATTTTGACAATGCTGACCGAGGGTTTGAGGGCGGCGCAATCCGCAATTTCACGAGATACTTCGGCGTGATGGGCGATGTCTCCGCGCATTTTAGCAGCGGCACTAGCGCCTACATGGTTCAGCAAATCTGCGGGACTCCGCCGTGTCCGACGTCCACGCAAAACATTGCCATCAATCCGAGATTATTTCACTTCCTCGGCGGACCAGAGTTCACGTTGCGGAATCGCACGCGGTGGACTCCTTTTGGCGATGTGCTTTTTGGCGTTGCTCATGCGACGGCCTCATTCAAGGCGGACGGGCCTTTCGTCCATGTGTCGCGCGCAGAAACGGAAACTGGATTTGCGATGAAATTCGTGGGAGGAATCGACCTCTACATCATCCCGCGAGTCAGCTTTCGAGTGAACATGAGCTATGGCCGAGACTATGTGGGATCGAGCGCTCTGCCTCCGCAACGAGTGAAGTTGGTCGGGTCTTCAATTGGATTTCTATTTCACCTCGACTGACGGCGAAGGGCTCCCGCCCAGCCGTTTGAACCTAAACCTGTGCAAGGAATTTTGTGTTATGCTATGGCGTCTGAACGGCGCCCCAGCCGGCCGGAATTCACTCCGCGAGATACCGCAGAAGAGCCACACGGCTCTGTGAATGCCGCCCGAACTGCCGCTACACGGCCGGAGAGTGCGCCTTTAATGTCCGCTGGAGACCTGAACCCAATGGCCACACACACCGCAACCACGCAAACGTCGGAAATTCGCATCGCGCACTCGCCGGATAGCGACGACGCGTTCATGTTCTACGCGCTGGCGACGGGCAAGCTACGCGTGCCGGGAATTAAGTTCACACACGTGCTCTCCGATATCGAGACGCTGAACCAAGCGGCGCAGGAAGAAAAATACGACGTGACGGCGGTGAGCGTCTACGCGTATCCGTTCCTGGCGGACAAATATATTTTGCTCGATTGCGGCGCGAGCTTCGGCGAAGGCTACGGGCCGATTGTGGTTTCGTCGCGCGCAATGAAGAAAAACGAATTGAAGGGTTGCAAAGTGGCGATTCCCGGTACGCGCACCACTTCGTACCTGGTGCTGAAACTTTTTGAGGCGGGCGTCGAGACCGTGACCATGCCGTTCGACAAAATTCTGGATGCGGTGAGCGCGAAGGAAGTTGAAGCGGGGTTGCTGATTCACGAAGGGCAACTGCTTTACGCGCAGGCGGGGTTGCACCGAGTAGTCGATCTGGGCGTTTGGTGGCAGGAACAAACCGGATTGCCGCTGCCGCTGGGCGCGAATGCGATTCGCCGTTCACTGAGCACGGAACTGGCGCGACAAGTGGCGCGCGCGATTCGCGAGAGCGTGGGCTACGCTCTGGATCATCGCGAGGAAGCGCTGAACTATGCGTTGCAATTCGCGCGCGACATGGATCCGGCGCTGGCGGATAAATTCGTGGGCATGTACGTGAATCGGTGGACGCTGAACTTTGGAGAAGAAGGGCGCAAGGCCGTCGATGAGCTCGTCGCCCGCGCAAAAGCTGCTGGCCTCATGCATGCTTCCGCGCAAGTCGAATTCCTCCGCGAAGCCGCCTAACAGCTTGCTGAAAAGCTCCTTTTGTTGTCGTTCCGAGGCACCGCCCTTCTTGCTGAATGGGCGGCAAGAAACTACAATTGGGGCGCTATGCGCATTGTTGCCGGATGCTTGTTTGTCGTTGTCGGAAGCGCTCTCGCGGGCTTGTGGGGCGTCGCAGCGGCCCGTGCGCAGTCCTCGATTGCTGGCACCATCGTGGGGACAGTCAAGGACACAAGTGGGGCGGTCATCCCTGGGGCTTCGGTCGACGTCCTGAGCGTAGCAACGGGCACGACTTTTTCCACCACAACCGGTACGGACGGTCGATACACACTGGCCAACGCGCGGCCCGGCCAGTACACGATCCAAGTGACGGCCAAGGGTTTCAGGCCCTACAAACAAGAAAGTGTGATCGTCGAGGCGGGCCGGTCGACCAGCCTAGACATCACGCTGTTGGTACTGGGCCAGGCCCCGCCCGTCGTCACCGTCCGTCGGCCCGACCTGAGCACAAACGTGATCTCCGTTCCTCGCGTTCAGTCACCTCCAAGCATTGACTGCTCGTCAGGTAACTGGGACAACGCGATGAATATAGAACTTTCTCAGGCCAATGGAATAGTCGCCCGGCTCTATCCAAGTCCGGCCTCCGAGCTTCCCAGTCCACCGGAAGAAGTGCGCGCGAAGCTCAGTGCCTACCGGGCGACCTACCAGCTGGAGTGGGACGCCACAGATCTCTACATGAGAGTGCGGATTCATGAGCGCCAAATCGACGTCGGCCACCCTAGCTTTCCTCAGGAAGACGCGTTGAAAACCGGCGGGGCTAATCTTTTTCTGCCGGACATGTTGTATGACACGGCTGTCTTGCAGCTCTTGGCTCCGTCCCTGTACCACTACGTCACGGAGATGCACATCTACGTCCGGCCCCCGGGCGCGAGACCCCCTCAGTGGACATTTGCCGGGCGGGACAATAATGAGGAAGACTTTCACGTGCTTGAAGGGAAGGCGGTTTCTTGTCCGCGCCCCGATGGGTACCTAGTCAAAGCGGCCGTGGCTTGGCTTCCCTTTCCTCCAGAGTGGCGCCCTGCTCCAGGGGCACAGGCCGGGCTGCGTTTGTTTGCTCCTCTGCCATATAACCAGGGGCTGTCTCTTGAGGATCGGAGTCGAAAAGTTTTCGTTCTCGTCCGCGTGGTTGAGATAGCCCTCCGAGAGTGAGGGCACGGGCTGGCGCGTTCCACGTCGTTACACTTCAGCATATTCAATCGCTCTTTTCTTTCATCCCACACGGCATGTCTTGACGGGCTTTGGCGAATCGAATAGATTCGAGGCTCCGATGCGCATAAAACTACAGCTTACTTCTGTTGCCGTGAGTCTTTTCTGCTGCGCTGCGATG
>DASYYI010000087.1:0-1722 GCA_035933995.1 Candidatus Acidiferrales bacterium
ACGGAAAAACGTTTCGTTGATGCCCTTCCCCGCTTTCCGGTGCATCTTGTCATCCAGGACCGTTTTCAACTTCGAGATTTCGTCTGCATCGAGATATCGTTCCCGCTGATCATCCGGCCTGGTCACCTCGACTTCGTCTGCGGGATTCCTGTCGATGCCGGTTTCCTTGGACCAAATCGATGCCGCCTTCGCCATCATGTGGTGCATGACGTTGAAGTGCCGGACTGCCGTCCCTTGCGCCAGATTCTTCTCCCCGGTCAGGTTGCGATACCACCGATCCACGGCGACACCGTTCACCTCCCGAACAAAAAGCTCGCCCAGGGAATCGCGAATCCCGTCGAGAATGCTCTTCTCCCGGTCGTAGGATTTTTTCCTCGTCGCATAACGCTCCTCGTACCGTTTGATCAGGGCCGACATCCTGAAATTGACCTCCTTTTTGACATCCAGATGCCGGTTCTCATCCCTGCTGGACAACTTCTTTCGCAGGATTTTCTTCGCCAAGTCGTGTGATCCATGAACGATCAGGCTTCGATTCCTGCCTCCCTCTCTCCAACGGATCTTGTGGACTCCGTCGTTCAATCTGTGAATAGACATTGCTCCTAGTGGCCTGTCGCAGCCAAATCGTTACTACGAATGCGGCGCGTGACGTCTGAGTATTTCCAACGAATCGGTTGAGCGTTGGCGGAGTAGGCGTTGATGTAGCGGCGAAGCTTGCGCGCCAGATCGGGCACGGAGGTAAACACCCCTCGGGCGATGACGTCGCGCTCGATTTTGGCGAACCACAGCTCGACCTGATTCAGCCACGAGGAGTAAGTCGGAGTGAAGTGCAGCCGCACGTGCGGATGCGCATCCAGAAAATCACGCACCGCTTGTGTCTTGTGCGCCGACAGATTGTCGAGAATGATGTGGACCTCCTGCCGCGGCCGACATTGCGCGACCACCTCTCCGAGAAAATCCA
Organism: Candidatus Acidiferrales bacterium; assembly: GCA_035933995.1. Lineage (GTDB taxonomy): Bacteria > Acidobacteriota > Terriglobia > Acidiferrales > UBA7541 > DAHUXN01. The sequence goes on from DASYYI010000087.1 coordinate 959, forward strand.
CGAAGTCGGCGCTGGTATGGCGTGCCGCGGTTTTCCCATGGACCCGTCCGGTCTTGGTATCAAGCGCGGCGTAGAGGGACAGGGTGCCATGTCGGCGATATTCAAAACCGTGGCGCTCGGCGCGGCCCGGAGACAGCGGCAACACCGGGTCCAACCGATCCAGCGCTTGAATCGCCGTCTTCTCATCCACGCAAAACACGGCTGCGTGCTGCGGTGGATTCAGGTACAGTCCGATCACATCAGCGGCCTTGCTCTCAAAGTCCGGATCGTCGCTGGCCAGGTAGCGTTCCAGACGGTGAGGCTTCAAGCCGGCCTCCCGCCACACGCGATGCACCATGTCCTTGCTGACGTGGATCGCCGTGGCCAGTTTGCGGCAACTCCAATGGGTGGAACCGTCTTTCGGTTTCTGGCGAGTCGCCGCCAGGATCTTGGCCCGCAGGGCGGGTGTCAGAATGACCGCCGCTTGCCCCGGATGATAGGTATCGAGGCCTTCCAGTCCCTCTTCCAGGAACCGCTGTTTCCAGCGGGAAATGGTCGGCGCGGTGGTCTGCAACCGCTCTTTGATCGCCGCAAACGGGACCCCGTCGGCCAGCATCAGGACGAGTTTGGCGCGGAATACAAACCCGGCGGGGAGGGATCGGGACTGGGCGATTTCATTCAGATCGGCACGCTGTTGCTCGGATAACGGAAGCGGTTCAGCAATGAAGGGCACACAAAAAAGACGTCGCCCCTGTAGTAATAGTTACTCTGCGACACGCCACTAG
>DASYYI010000088.1:0-2553 GCA_035933995.1 Candidatus Acidiferrales bacterium
GTCGAAGGAATTTGCGTTGCTCGAACTGCTGCTTTTGCGTTCACCGGATTCCGTGACGCGCAGCGAAATCATCGAACACGTGTGGGACAGCCACTTCGACAGCGACACGAATCTGGTGGAAGTGTATATCAACCGACTGCGGCAGAAAATCGATCAAGGGCACGGACCGAAGTTAGTGCACACTCTGCGCGGCGTGGGATACAGAATGGGAGCGGCGGAATGAAACGCGCGCTTTCGCTTCGCCTGCGAATGATGCTGCTGTTCTGCATTGTCGTGGGAGTGCTGCTGGCGGGATCGTATGTCGCCTTCTATTTGGCCTTGAGGAGCGTGGTACACCGCCAGTTTGATCATCGCCTGATTGAAGCGGAAGCGCCGGTTGCAGCCGACCTTGCCACCGACACCGACGACGAGGACGTTGCCGCGCTGGATATTCCGGGCGAATATTTTGAAACGCTCGATCCAAGCGGCCGGCCAATCGCATTTTCAAAAAATCTGAATCGGCACGCGCTTCCCTTCTCCGGCAGCACGCAAAATCTCCAAACCGTTCGCGATACGGCGCTGGGACGGTTGCGGGTCGGAGCAACGGCCATCCACCGGGCGAAAGGCGACGAGATTCTGATTCTGGCGATGCCGACACGCGACATCGGCGAAACGGTGGAGCGTTTTCGCGCATTGCTGTTGGTTCTGTTTCCGTGCAGCCTGCTGATCATGGGCGGCGTCGCGGCGTGGTACGTGGGACGCAGCCTGCAACCGATTGCGGCGCTAACCGAGCAAACCTCGCAAATGGCCGAACGTGTGAAAGTGACCGGGCCGAAGGCGATTTCGGCCAGGGCGCCGCGCGACGCTTTGCCGCTTGCTTTCGCGGGACGTGACGACGAACTGGGCCGCTTGACGGACGCGTTCAATAAGCTTTTTGCGTGCATGGAAGGCGCGCTGGTGCAACTGCGTCAATTCGTCTCTGATGCGTCACATGAATTGCGCACTCCTCTGAGCATCCTGCAGGGCGAAACTGAGTTGCTGCTCAAGGAACAGCGCGAGCCGGAGGAATACCACCGGGCCCTGGAAGTGATCGACAGCGAGCTGAAAAAACTCAGCCGGATCGTCGAAGGGCTTTTCACGCTGGCGATGGCGGATGCCGGGCAATTGCGACTGCAGCGCGAGCCATTGTATCTAAACGAAGTGCTCGAAGAGGCGTGCGCCATGGTGGCGCCGCGGGCCCGAGCCAAGCGGATTTCCATCGAGTGTGAACTGGAGCGCGAGGTTCCCTACGTGGGCGATGAAATATTTCTGCGACAATTGTTTTTGATTTTTCTGGACAACGCGCTGAAGTATTCCGGCCAGGAAAGCAAAGTCCACGTTGAGATGGCTCCGGCAAACGGCGCCATCAACGTACGATTTCAAGATCAGGGCGTCGGAATCCCCGCGGAACACCTGCCGCATATCTTCGAGCGTTTTTACCGCGTACCTCAAAACGATGCGGCCGAGGCTCACAGCGGAGGATTGGGCCTTGCCATCGCGCAAGCGATTGTGCGCGCGCAGGGCGGAGCGATAGAATGCGCAAGCCGGCCGGGCGCGGGCTCGACATTCACCATTTCATTTCCCCGAAATGGTAAAGACGGCGAGCCAGAAAGCTAAATAAAAATTAATGTCCGATTCAGCTTGCCAGACCATAGGGCATATAAACTGGAGTGCGTCGAGGCCTTGCTCACGCGAGCGCTTGCCGACGACAGCCTTTCGCCGCCGGGAGATGCGCGGCGAGATGAGGCCATTCAACGTGAAATATATTGGGATCCTTGTGCTGGTTTGCGTGACGGCGCTGGCGACGGCGGCGCAGCAGGAGCCACAAAAACTGACTCTTGCGCAGGCGCTGGACATGGCCAACCGTCAAAATCTGGACTTGATCGCGGCGCGCGCGCAGCGTGCGGTCGCTGCAGCGGGAGTAAGAATCGCGGGGCAGCGGCCCAATCCGACGGGCAATGTTACAGTCCTGCGCGATGATCCGCACGAAGGCTGGTGGTTCGACATACCCCTTGAATTGGGGTCGAAGCGCGGGCGCCGGATTGATTTGGCGCGCGCACAGGGAGTCTTGACCGACGACGATGTGGCGGCGCTCGAACGCCTGACCCGCCAAAACGTCCGCGATGCATTTTTCGCTCTCGCACTGGCGCGGGGCGTGACCGCCGCGAAAAATGACGCGGTGAACCTCGCAAAGCGGCTCCGCGATATTGCCCAGCAACGATTCGAGACCGGCGATGTGCCGCAACTCGAAGTCTTTCAAGCCGACCTGGTGCTTTCGCAGGCGCAGGCGGATTATCAAGTGGCCCAGCAGGATGAAAAAGTCGCGCTCAGCGTCCTCGATGCCTTGCTCAACGAGCCTCCCGCCACGAATTGGGATTTGATTACGCCGCTTGGAGAATTGCCCGCGGAGCCTGCGTTGAACGATTTGCTGACACGCGCGGCAAATTCGAACTACGATCTTCAAAGGATCACGCAGCAGGAAAAAATCGAACAGAGCCAGCGCGCCCTGTATCAGGCTGAGCGCATTCCGAATCT
>DASYYI010000096.1:0-9366 GCA_035933995.1 Candidatus Acidiferrales bacterium
TTCGGGTTTTCCGGGATCGCCCGACCGCGCAGCTTTTTGATCTTCCGCCCAAAGCCACGCGGCAATCGCTTCCTTGATGTTCTCCAAAGCCTCTTGTTCAGTGCGGCCCTGCGAAACGCAGCCGGGGAGCGCCGGACATTCCGCGACAACCCAGCCATCTTCGGCTTTGTTCAAAGTCACGTGGAATACCATGCCTGTATGGTAACAACGCCAGTTTAACCCTGCAAGCAACTGTTCTTGCGGGTTGTGGGTCAGTTTGAATTTTCTTGATCGTGACACAAGGAGTCACAATTCAAACTGACCCACTGCCTTTTTGCGGCGTGCCATCGGAACTGCACTTCAACTCTCTCGCCCTCAATTACAACCCAGGAACCGAGAAGCATTTTAGCCCTGTGAATGATTTCCCGTCACGCTTGATGTGTCCCAATTTAAGGTGGAGACTCAAAGCCCTGTCGTTTGGGCTTTCGATTCCAAAGCGATCGGCGACTTTGTCCGCATAGTTTTTGACCCAGAAATCGACGACCCTTCCGGCGTAGCCCTTGCGTCGTTCATCCGGAACTGTGAAAAGCTGACGAAGAACCGCATACTTATGCCATATATTCCAAATCAGGAAACCGAGATACCTTCCTTTCTTGGCGTCAAAATACAATCCGGCTGAACTCTCGCTTTCTTCATGAAAGAGCATAAACCTTGCCTGATCCTTTCTGCCAGTGCTTGTAGGAGCCGTATGACTAGATAGTCTTTGCTCGTTGTGCACGGTCCGAAGAACAAATGCTCGCTGAGTCGCTTGCTGCGACTCCGCAGCGTTCGGTTCCAGCTCAGGCGGAGTACTTGCTGCGGATTGACGATTCGATTTCCGTACCAAGTGCCCACATACGTCCGGCAGTTAGGGCAGGCGTAGCCATAGGCATTCGCGTGAATGTCAGTGAGAGGAGCATCTGTACTGCAACCAGCGCATTTGGCAACCCATCTTTGCACGCTCGCCGATAGGAATTTCTCTTTCGAGAACCGTTTGCCGCAGCGGGCGCACACAGCAGCATTATCCGGGCCGAATAGCAGGCATTCCTGACGGTTGCCGCAGCTCGGACATTTGAAGAAATCAAGCCGAGCAATTCGCTTCGACCTCCAACCCGCGAGCCTTTCGGGATAAATCGTCTTTCTGAGATTCACTTGGATACAGCTCTTCTCGATGCTAGCGCACGTGGGACGCCCGCGCCAGTTCGACCTCCGAGCCGACGAAGCCCCAGGCGTTCCAGGCGTTGCCGGTGACCACCTGGTGAAAAAGCGCGGTGGCGCGCTTGGCGTCACGATTGTTGTACAAGTGCCAGTTGCCGACGCCATAAGTGACGGTGTCGAAGGCCAGCTCGGCCTCGACGTCGTTCGGATTTGCAGGCTTGGGCGGCAATACAGCTTGCTCGGACATAGCGCCTTGATAAAAGCGCAGCAGATGCAAGTAGAAGAGCAAATGCGGCTCTGTGTTTTTCACGTCGGGCGCAATTCTCTTCAAAGCCTGCGCCGCTTCCGCCGTCTTTCCGGCACGCCGCAACGAAACATACAGCCAGTTCGTGCAATCAATCAGGCTGTCGTTATTTTTCGCCAGCGCTCGTGCTTTTTCAAACGATTCCGCCGCCGCAGCGAATTGCCCCTGAAAATAATGTGCCAATCCCAAATGATAAAAAGCGTCGAGCTTCGTCGGATCGAGCGCCGCCGCATGAGCAAGGTCACGCTGGGCGGCCTGGAATTGGCGAAGGCCGACTTCCCGGTGCCCTCTCTCGATGTAAAGGTCAGCATTCTTAGGAGCGAACGCGAGGCCTCTGGTGCACGTGGCTACGGCTTCGCGGTACTGACGCCTTCCCGCCTGAGCCTGAGATAGCGCGAGGACGAGGCTTACGTTTTTCGGGTCGGCGGCGAGCTTCTTGCGCGCCGCGATTACCGCGGCGTCATCTGGTTGCGCGTAGAGCCTGCGTCCCAGCAGCGAGGTGACCTCGAAAGCCCCGCGGCGAGCCTGCGGTGTTTGCGCTTGGGCCTGGCCGGCGCTAGAGACGAAAATCAGAAAAACGCAAGTTGTCAGCAACGCGCCAATGCGAACGGCTGGAGTCCGAAGTATTCCGCTCATTGTGGCATGGACCTCACTTTCAGGGAATGAATGCCAGGTTCGCTGGCTCCGAGTCAACCGCAAAGGAAGCCGCCATATAATACGCGCGCGAAATCTCGCCACTTCCGCCACTCCGGCGCGGAAACGATTATACAGGGACGCGGCAGGAAATTCCCCGTCTCCGTCTCGCGCGCCTGCGTGTTAACTCTTTGAACAACTGAACTGACAGGCGAGTCTAGTATAAGCCCTTTTGCCGGAAGCCCTCAAATCATCGGCTTATCGCCCCTAACCTCCGGCAGTTGTATGCGTTGCATCGCGATTGTCTCGGTTTTGACTGGAATTTTCGCGTGCGGGCCATGTTGCTGACGCGCCCCGCACGCGGCGCGAGCTAAAGGCGCACAGGAAACAGCGCGCGCAGTCGCGACGATCACAATGCCACAAGCACGCACGGGCGGCGTTTCTGGTAAGATGCCGCCGCTGCATTCAGGAAATGTGATGACGCCAACGATGGAGCAATTCGATTTGCTGGTGATTGGGTCCGGCCCTGCGGGCGAAAAGGGCGCGGCGCAAGCAGCTTATTTTGGAAAACGTGTCGCGCTGATCGAGCGCGAAGAAGTGGTTGGCGGCGCGTGCATCAACACAGGAACCGTGCCGAGCAAAACGCTGCGCGAATCGGCGCTGTATTTTTCCGGCCTGCGGCAGCGTGGAATTTATGGCATCGACTATTCGCTGCGAGCCGGGCTGACCGTGAAAGACTTCATGCACCACAAAGACGAAGTGGTGGCGGCAGAACGAAAGAAAATCGAGCGCAACCTTGAGTCACACCGGATCGAATTCGTACGCGGCATGGCGGCGTTCGAAGATGCACACACGGTGATGGTGAACGCCAGCGCGGGAATCCGCCGGCTGCACGGCGATGCGATTCTGATTGCCACGGGTTCGCGGCCGCATCGCGCGCCGGAAATTCCCTACGATGACAAGTTCATATTCGATTCGGATTCGATCCTCACGATGGATCGCATTCCGGAAAGCATGATTGTGGTTGGCGGAGGCGTGATCGGCTGCGAGTATGCTTCGATTTTCGCGGCGCTGGGCGTGAAGGTGGCGCTGGCGGACGGGCGCGACCGGCTCCTTCCCTTCCTCGACAAAGAAATCGCCGAACGCCTGCGGACGAAACTCAACAGCTTAAACGTTCAATTCTATTTTGGCGAGCGGATGGCGAAGATTGAACACGCGGACGGCGGAATTCAGATGACGCTCAGTTCCGGGAAATCGCTTGACGCGGAAACGGCTCTCTTCGCGGCTGGACGGCGCGGCAACCTTGACGGATTGAATTTGGAGAAGGCCGGCGTCGAAGTGAACTCGCGCGGATTGATTGTGGTGAACGAAAACTATGAAACGAGCGCGGCGCATGCCTACGCGGCGGGCGATGTGATTGGTTTTCCGGCGCTGGCGTCCACGTCGATGGAGCAGGGACGGCTGGCCGTGTGCCACGCGTTTGGATTCCAGTACAAACAGAGGCTGGCGTCGATGATGCCGATGGGGATTTATACGATTCCCGAAATTTCCGCCGTCGGCGAGACCGAGGAATCATGCCAGGAGAAAAAGATTTCGTGCGCGTTGGGACGTGCGAACTACGCCAACAATGCGCGCGGGATGATCGTGGGCGATACGGCAGGAATGTTGAAGTTGATTTTTCGGCGCGACGACAAGCGCATCCTGGGCGTGCACATGATTGGCGAAAACGCCACCGAGCTAATACACATCGGTTCAGCGGTCATGGAGATGGGCGGCACGCTCGACACGTTTATCGAATTGGTGTTCAATTACCCAACGCTTTCGGAAACGTACAAATATGCCGCGTACGACGGGCTCGGAAATTTGGCGGGACATAAATTGCGCGAGGGATGACGGCGAAATGTCTTCCGGGGCTTTTGTTGGGAGGCATGCGGGGCAACTTCGATTGCTAGGGGGAGTGCGATGAAAAAACTGATGAAGAAATTATTGCTGTGCGCGGGCCTGCTCGCTGTGGGAGCTTTCGCCGGAACGCCCTGCGCTTCGGCGCAGGAAAAGTCGGCACAAATTTTGTACACGTATGTGGCGGAATGGAGTGTACCGCGGCCGTTATGGGGCGGCATGGACAAATTTTCCCAGAACATGACGGCCACGCTCGATAAGCTGGTCGAGGACGGCACGCTGACGGGTTACGGCTCGGCAAATCCTTTGGTGCATACCGAAGACGGGCCGACGCACGAAGATTGGTTGCAGGCCACGAGCGTTGCGGGAATCTTGCGGGCGCTGGACGCCATACGAGAGGCGGATACCACAAGCCCCGTGCTGGCCAACGCGCGGCACTTCGACATTTTTCTGCGTTCGACGATTCACGCAAACAAACCCGGTACCTACCAACACGCGTATCTGTGGGTGGGATCGTTCGCGATCAAGCCGGGCCACGTGGAGGACTGGAGCCAGAATTTCAAGACCTACATGGCCCCTGAATTGGACAAACTGATCGCGGACGGGACCCTTGCCGCCTACCAACTCGATACGGAACTCGTGCACCAGGGCGATCCGAACACGCTGGATTACGCCTTCGTGGCGACGCATCCCGACGGAATCGACAAGGTGCAAGCGATGATTCGCCAAGTCGAAGGAAAAAATCCGGCGATCGGCGGCTCATTCGATTCGTGGGAACAAGACAAGGGCCATTCCGATTCGATCGCCTTGGTCACCTTGATGAAAACGAAATGATGAGAACGAAGTAGCGGAGTATTCACGCGGAGCAGGTGTCGCGCGCTAGTTGGTCGGGTTGCGCGGAAATTTGAGATAAGGCAAGCGGACGCCGTTGATTACAATTTGGTCCGCGCGCATGGACGCGGGAGGTTCAAAGCCCGCATCCCCGCCGCTGGTTACAAAATCATCCTGATCCACTCCGTCGCCGCTCACGCCGAGTCCGCCGACGAGCTGCCCACTCACGTAAATCCCTTCGCTTCCCGGGAAAAATACGATGCCGCTCTGGTTAGGCCCCGCCGGTTGCGAGCCTTGCGTGCAAGGACTGGCGACGTCGTTCGTGTATAGCGTGAAAAACGGACCCGCTGCGGTGCCGTCAATGCCGGGCGGAAAAAATGGCTGTGCGCCGAAGCTGATGGTGCGATTCGTCACTGCTGTGCCGACGGGAACTCCGGGAAGATCGCCGACGATGCGCGCGGCACTGTTGAAGTAAACCATGTTGCGAGCCTTTGTGGCGGCGACGTCGACGCTGAAAACCGTGGCATCCGTCATGCGATAGAGCGCGATGATCGCACCATCCAGATCAGCAACGGCGATGACCATTTTCGCACGCGAACCATCCGGCAGGCGAATGACGGCGCGCGTCTGATTCGCTGTGTTGACCGCAGCCATCACGATTTGATTGACCTGTGACGACGAGAGGCCGCCGATTGGTCCGGGATTCGGGCCGACAAGGTAACCCTCCGGCGCAGCCTGAGGACTTGCGATAGGCCCGACAAGATATGCGCCGCCTGTGGCCGAGCCCGCGGACATTCCCGCGGGCAGCGTCGTTTGATTTACGAACGGCAACGCAATGCCGTCGATGAAAACCACGCCGGGGGCGGCTGGCGTTGGACCAAAGCCATTGCCCGTAGCCCCAGAAAACGCAGCAAACTCCGCGACGCTACCTTGCGCGCCCGCCACACCGACACCCCCGAGAAGTACGCCGTTCTTGAAAATCGGAACGCCGCCGGGATTCACGGCGTTGGGATCGGAGTCCTCGACATCGAATTTGCCAGTGGCGACGCCGAGGCCGGGCTGTGTGCCGTTGATTGAGCGGGCGGGCGGAATCGATTCGCCGGGATTGAAATTCGTGCTCAACACGCAGCCGCGATTTGTGTTCTCGATGCTGTAGAGCGCGGCGTTCGCCGTGTCAGTCACTCCCGGCGGGAAATGGATTCCGCTGATGAAGCGCACAGTGCGCGAGGAAAGTGGCGCTTGGTCGTTGCTGAAAAACGCGCCGGTGCGAGCAAGAGAAACGGCGAGTTCGTTGGTGTCAACTGTCTGACTGAAATTCCCGATGCTGCTCGGGGAGAATCCGGGCTTCTGATATACAGCGAGGATATCGCCTTCGCGATTTGTGACCGCGACGACGTAGGGAACATTCACCGCCGCTGCCGCCGTTTGAACAATCGACTGCACGTCCGTGGCGGATAATTCCGCAACCACCGGCGGAGGCGGAGGGCTGGACGAGGAGTTGGTTCCCCCGCACGACGCGAGAGCGCCACAAAGGAAAATCGCGCACGATACCGCGAGCAGGCGTTTGAAGTGGCAAATCATTTGTGACACGTGAAGCATCAAGCCTCGCGACAAAGTGAGAAGTTCGTATCACATCCACACAGGCGACTCAAGATGCATCGAGAGAATCCGCGCGACGTGATTTCCTTCCCCGCAACATTCGCGGAAAAATCCGGGTGAATCTGCTTGCCGGGCCATTGGGGCTGTGATAGCTAGTAGCGCGTCCTGTGGCTGCGGAAAGCGCGATGCGTTGGCGCAGGTTTCTCTCAAAATTGAGCGGCCCCTTTGGTGCGCGGATGCAGCGGACCTGCGTAATCATAGTTACGGTAGCCGCATTGGCGATCTTCCACGCTGATGCGCGCGCCGGGACGCGTTTCGTTGCAAGCAACGCCGCACGCGCTCAGAGCGGCAGACAGAATCAGCGGCTGACGCGGCCAAATCAGCAATCTTCCGCCGTGCTTGGGATCTTGCGGGATCCCGCGGGTCAACCCGTTGGTGGTGCTCAGATTTCGTTGCGAATGCAGCCGAACGGAAAAGTATTTCAAGCCACGTCAACGGGCGACGGCGTCTTCCGGTTTGCAAACGTGCCGGCAGGAAAATACGAACTGACGATTACGAAGGACGGATTCCAAACGCTTGCGCGAAATGATTTGGTCGTAGGCGCGGCCGAAGTGGTGACGATGGAGCTGCGCATGGAAGCGCTCACAAGCCCGCCAATCGCGCAGCGTCCTCCACAAGAACCGGGAACACCGCTGCCCGTACCGGCGCAACCGCCCGCACCGCTTCCCTCTTATCATCAAATGCAGGAACCCGCACAACAGAATGCAGCGTCCCCAACACCGCCGCCGCTGCCTCCCAATGACAAGGTATTTCAGCCGGAGCAGGATCGATGGGACGTCACGATGCCGGACTGGAAGCGCTACGGCCGTGGCGGAGAATATCCGTACGTGAAGGGACATTGGTGGGATCCGTTCAATCGCAACAAATGGAAGGGCGATTATCCCGTCATGGGCAATTTCACATTTTTCGATTTCACAGGGACGAGCGATTCTTTTTTTGACGAACGGCGCGTGCCGTCGCCGAGCGGCGTGAGCCAGGCACGTCCGGGCACGGCGGAATTTTTCGGCAAAGGCGAGCAATCGTTTCTGAGCCAGAATTTCCGGCTGTCGTTTGATTTATTCCACGGCGACACCAGTTTCAAGCCCGTCGACTGGCGGGTTCAGTTCACGCCGGAATTCGATATCAACTATTTGAATACGCAGGAACTGGGCCTGGTGAATATCAACGTCCGCGCGGGAACCAGCCGCCTCGACACCCACGCGGGAATTCAGGAGGCATTCGTCGAATACAAAATTGCCGATTTGAGTCCAAATTACGATTTCCTTTCGGTGCGCGCAGGGATTCAGCAATTCACGAGCGATTTTCGCGGATTTCTTTTTTCCGACGAGCAGCCAGGGCTGCGATTGTTCGGGAATTTGAAATCGAACCGGTGGCAATACAACTTGGCGTATTTTCAAATGCTCGAGAAAGACACGAACAGCGAGCTGAATACATTTGAGCGGCGCCATCAACAAGTTGCTGTGGCAAACCTGTACATGCAGGATTTTATTTGGAAAGGTTACACGACGGAGTTCAGCGTCGCGTACAACAAGGACGACCCGACAATTCATTTCGACACGAATGGATTTCTGGTGCGTCCCGCGCCGATTGGAAATGTGGTGAATCAAGGCGCGGGAATCCAGACGCACGGAATCCGCGTGGCGTATCTGGGCTGGGCGAGCGACGGTCATATTGGGCGGCTCAACGTCAGCCATGCGTTTTATCAGGCGCTGGGATATGACACGTTCAATCCGCTTGCTGGGCGCAGAGTGACCATCAATGCGCAAATGGCGGCGCTGGAACTTTCCGAAGACAAAGATTGGGCGCGATTCCGCGGTTCCTTTTTTTATGCCTCAGGGGACGCAAATCCTCGCCACGGCCGCGCGCGCGGATTTGACGCGATCGTCGATAACCCGGCATTCGCCGGAGGAATGTTCAGTTTCTGGAACCGCGAAGCGATCAAACTCTCGGGCTCGGGCGTCGCGCTTACGCCGCAAGATAGTTTGCTGCCGAGTTTGCGTTCGAATAAGACGGAGGGCCAGGCGAATTTCGTGAATCCGGGAATTTGGCTTTACAACGCTGGCGCCGATTTCGATTTGACGCCGAAGCTCACGGCGGTGACGAATTTCAATTTCATGCGCTTTGATCGCACCGAGCCGCTCGAACTGGTGCTGTTTCAATCGCCCATTCACCACAATATCGGCGAGGAGTTTGATCTGGGAGCGAAGTACCGTCCGCCGCTGACAGAAAACATCGTGCTCACGTTTGGCGGCTCCGTCTTCCAGCCGGGGCACGGTTTTCAGGATATTTACACGAAGCGGACATTGTTTTCGGCGTTTGCCGACTTGAAGTTTCAATTCTAGGAGCAATTCAAAGTTGAGAAGATTGCCGGCATTTCGAGTCAGGGCAACGCGGCGAGGACGCGCGGCGACGATTTGCTTCAGCGCCTCAGCAATGATGCTCATGCTGGCGGTTGTCGGCGGGCGGCGGAGCGCACGGGCGCAGGAAGTGCGAAACGACAATCTGCTGATCAATCAAACGCAGGCGGACGCGGACAGAAAAAGCGCGGGGTGCGTTTCGTGCCACGCGGGCGTGGACGAGCCAACAATGCACACGACCGGGACGGTGCGGCTTGGATGCGTTGACTGCCACACGGGAAACGCGACAGTGGTCGTGCCCGCGGGCGCGAAGCCTGGCTCGGCGGAATACGAAAACGCGAAGGCGAAAGCCCATCCTGCGGCGACACTGCCGTGGCTATGGAAAAGCTCGGCGAATCCAGTACGCGCGAATACGGATTGGCTGCGCGAAAATGCAGATTACATCCAATTCGTGAATCCGGGGGATTTGCGCGTCGCCGCCAAAACGTGCGGGCAAAATGGATGTCA
>DASYYI010000110.1:0-2679 GCA_035933995.1 Candidatus Acidiferrales bacterium
CGCGATCGCGCGCGAATAGGAAAGCTCCTGCGTCTTGCCAATATCGTGGAGCACGATGCCCGCTAGAAGCAAGTCAGCGTCAACTTCCGGATAATGCTGGGTAACGTGTTTCGCAAGCCCGCACAAACTGACGATGTGTTCGAGCAAACCGCCCAGGTAAGCGTGGTGCATCGTCATCGCCGCGGGCGCGCGCTTCAGCTTGGACGCGCATTCGGGATCATCCACAAAAGAATCGAGCAGTCTCCGCAGCCACGGATTTTTTACTCCGGCGACTTCCTCGCGCAATTGCGCGAAGAGCTTCTCCACGTCGTACTTCGTATGCGGAAGAAAATCGTCGAGCGCGTAATCCGTTTCGACGGCGATCAGGATCTGCTCAATCGTCAGTTCTTTTGCATTATTGTAGAGCTTCACGCGGCCGCGCACGCGCACAATATCTTCGCAGGCGAACGTCTCCAAAAGGCCGGTGTAGTTGTCCCACATTTTCGCTTCGATGGTTCCGGTGCGGTCGGCAAGAGCGACGCGCAGCCAGGATTTCCCCGTTCGCGCCGAAGTGCGTATTTCCTTTTCACGGACAAGAAATAGAGTGGCTACAGTCTGGCCATCCTGAAAATCCTCAATGAAGGCGGATTTCATTGGCTGTCGTCCGTAGCCTTCGCCTTGTCGTCTTTTTTCTTTTTCGCCTTGCCCCCGTCGGGCGAGTACGGAGTCTCCTGAATCACGCTGCCGCCGGAAACGCCGCCGGAATCCGTGTATCCGGCCTTCACCACCACGTAGCTGTCTTTGCGCAATTGGGTAAGATATTTCCTCATGGCCGGCTGAATTTTTTGTTCATACAGCGCGTTTTCCACTTCTTGTTCGACTTTGCTCAGCGGCTGCAAGCCCGCGTCAAAATGCTGGTTGACGCGGATGATTTGGACGCCATTAGAAGCGGGAATCACATCGGTCATATCGCCTTTTTTCATGCCAAATACCAGTTTCTCCAAATCAGGAGTTAATTCGCCGCGCTTGTAACTGCCCAGTTCGCCGCCTTGCGCGGAGGTCGGACCTTCGGAAAACCTCTTTGCCAGCTCGCCGAAATCGTCGCCGCTCTTCAGCCGCTTCAGCACGCCTTCAGCCTTTTGCTGAATGGCGGCTACTTCTTGGGGCGTCTTGTTCTCGGTGCTGAAGAAAATCACCGACAGATCCACTTCCTCCGGCTTGACGAATTCGTTTTTGTGCGCGTCGTAATATTTCTGCACCTCATCGCTGCCGATGCGGACCGTCGAGCCGACCTCGTCCGAAATTACACGCTGCTGCAGAATGCTGTTGCGGAGCTGATCCTTGTAATCCTCCCAGCTCATTCCCTGTGATTCGACGGCCTTTTGAAGAGCTTCCATGCTCGGCAGTTTATTCTGTTGCCGGACAGCGTCGAGGCGCTTCACGACGTCCGTCTCCACGCTGATATCCATATCCTTGGCGCGCTGCACCAGCAGCGACTGGTCAATCAGGTCGCGGAGCAGATTCTTTCTTTCCTCCCCCACCATTTCGTTGACCTTGTCCGGCGTGCAGCCCTGGCACTCTTGCTCGGCCTCCTGCCGGAGAGAGGCCTCCGCCTTCTGATAATCCGACATGGTGATGATGTCGTTGTTCACGCGCGCGATAATTTCCTCGACGACAGTTCCGCTCGCATGAACAAAGACCGGAAGCACAAATACAGCGACCGCAACCGAAAACAGAATTGACAGTTTTTTCATATAACCTCGAATTCTATCGCTACGTTTGTAGTTCAAGCAACACGTTTCTCATCGCTTCCGCGATTCCTTCCGGCTGCCGTTTCCATTCCAGCCACAATGTTCCCGTGGGATCCAGCCGCATATCTTTGCGCGAGCGTATCATCTTCACCAGTTTTTCCGGACGCACAGGCGTTTCCTCGTGCCAGCGAATCGCCACCCGATCGCCTCGGCGGTCGATCGCCGCCACCGACAATTTCTCCGCCAGCGCTTTGAGCAGCGCATATTCCAGAAGGTTTTCCACTGCCCGCGGCGGCGGCCCAAAACGGTCGCGTAACTCCGCCAGCACTTCTTGCCGCGCCTCCTCGGAGGCGACGCCGGCAATTCGCTTGTAAACGCGAAGGCGCGAGCTTTCATTTTCGATGTAGTCCGACGGAATTCGGATGTCCAATCCCAGATTGAGAGTGGCGCGACGTTCGCTCTGCACCACTTCGCCTTTGCGCTCCGCGACGGCGCGCTCAAGCATCTGGCAATACAAGTCGAAGCCGACCGATTCAATGTGCCCGTGCTGCTCCCGTCCCAGGATATTTCCGGCGCCGCGCAATTCCAGATCGAGTGCTGCGATGCGGAAGCCGGCGCCCAAATCGCTGAATTCCTTGAGCGCGGCGAGCCGTTGACGCGCGAGCCCGGAAAGCGAGCCTTCCGGCGGCACAAGCAGATAGGCGTAAGCGCGCTGCGTCGAGCGCCCCACACGTCCACGAAGCTGGTAGAGCTCCGCCAAACCAAATCGATCCGCGCGATTGATGACAATCGTATTCGCGCGCGGAATATCCAATCCATTCTCAATAATCGTTGTCGCCACCAGCACGTCCGCTTCGTGCCGAATGAACTTCATCATCACTTTGCTCAGTTCGCCTTCGCTCATCTGCCCGTGACCCACCACTACGCGAGCCTTCGGCACAAGCTCCTT
>DASYYI010000123.1:0-16271 GCA_035933995.1 Candidatus Acidiferrales bacterium
CATTGATACACCCGTGGACATTTCCATCAAGACGCGGCTCACAAAAGAAATGATCGCCGAAATCGCAAAGACGAACACGCCGGTGGCGCGGTACATCGCGAAATACGCCAACTCCGAGTACATGTGGGACGAACTCGCCGCCATCGCCTGGCTCGACCCCACCATTATTACGCGCACGGAAAAACTCTATCTCGACGCTTCGATCGATCAGGGGCCAAGTTACGGTGATACGCTCGCCTGGGAACCGGGGAACAATCCTGGAACAGGCGAGCAGCTTGTGATTGTGAATACCGACCTGGACAAATCCAAGTTCGAGAACGAATTTATTGATTTGATGACGCGGGCGACGCCGCAAAGTCACTTTCCGAGCCATCATCATCCTTCCCTTCCGTAGAATCCGCAGAGAATCGCCGAAATATGCTGTAACCTGTTTCGGCTTGACTCTTAAAGCATCGAGATTTATAAGCAGCCCATTCTTCGATCGCGCCGAGGAACGTGGCAGACGCAAAATGGGAAGAAGGGGCATCCATGGGTGACGTAGCGGAAGTCGTCGGAATCGGCAGTTGCACGGTGGATTTCTTCGCCATCGTGCCGCGGCTGCTGGGACCCGAGGAAAAAATCAATGCCACGCGGCTGGAGATTCATGCGGGCGGCGTGACTGCCAACAATCTGACGCAGGTAGCGCGGCTGGGCGTAAAATCCGGGTGGCTCGGCTTGATCGGCGACGACGACAACGGGCGAATCATTCAAAAGGCTTTCGCTGACGACGGAATGGATTTGTCGGGAATCGAAGTCGTCAAAGGCGAATTCTCATCGCTGACATGGATTCCGGTGGACGTGACGGGGGAACGTTGCATATACATGTTTCCAAACGTCACCGGCAAAATCAGCGTGCATCAGGTGCACACGCGCTTTGCTTCGAATATCAAGAAGGCCAGGCACTTTCACACTGAGGCTTCACAACTCCCCATAACTCCCGTGCGCGAAGCGATGCAGGTGGCGCGTGATGCTGGCGTGCGTGTGCTTCTCGATCTCGATGTGTCCCCGAGTTTTTTCTGCCAGGCAAACCTCGGGACGCAGGAAGAACTAACAGCGAGCTTGCGGGTGGTCGACGTGCTCAAGCCATGCAAAGCTGCCGCGCTCGAGCTTACGGGCGAGGACGATTACGAACGCATGGCGCGAAAGCTGTTGACGATGGGACCGAAGCTCGTTGCCATCACCATGGGCGCGAACGGCTGCATCATCGCCGGCAAAGACAAGATTGTTCATGTGCCTGCATTTTCCGCCAAGGTGGTGGATACGACCGGTGCGGGCGATGCCTTCATGGGCGGCCTTTCCTATGGGCTGCTTCGGGGATGGGACCTCGAACACGTGGGCGCCTTCGCCAATGCTTGCGCTGCCCTGTGTTGCACCAAAGTCGGCGCGCGCGCCATGGCCAAGCGCGACGACGTGATGGCGTTGCTTCGCTTGCAGCGTCCTTCTCTGGTTGCAGGATTGTAAGTTTAGCGCTGCAGGCCTTCGGCCCGCGTCTCTGGGATGTGACTCCGTTGGGGAAAGGGCGAGATGTTTACTCCTCACACTTTTTCGACCGCACTGCTGATGATTATCACCAGCGCTGCCTGCTGGGGCTCGTGGGCCAATACCTACAAAGGCGTGAAGAATTACCGTTTTGAACTCTTTTATTGGGATTACGCCATCGGCATTTTCCTTATTTCTCTGATCCTCGCATTCACCATGGGCAGCATGCGCGGCGGAGCATCGAGCTTCCTGGTAAATCTCGAAACCGCGGATCGCGGCAATATGGTCTACGCGCTGATCGGCGGAGCGATTTTCAACCTGGCCAATGTGCTGTTGGTCGCCGGAATTGACATGGCCGGCATGGCATTTGCGTTTCCCGTGTCGATTGGAATTGCGCTGGTCGTGGGCGTGGTGTCGAGCTACCTGCTGCAGCCGAGGGGAAATGCGGCGCTGCTGGCGCTGGGCGTCGTCTTCGCCCTGATCGCAGTAATCATGGACGGAAAGGCGTACGGGGCTCTCCGTACCGGCGGACGAATTGTCTCGCGCAAGAGCGTGGTGGTGTGCGTTGTGTCTGGAATCCTGATGGGACTGTGGGCACCGTTTATGACACATGCCATGACGGCAGGCACAGTGCTTGGACCCTATACGACGTCTGTGTTTTTCACGCTGGGCGCGCTGCTTTCGTGCTTCATTTTCAACGTATATCTGATGCGGAGGCCGTTTGTCGGCGAGCCAGTCGGCATGGGTGGCTTTTTTCGAGCGCCTGCGAGCAGCCACTTGCTGGGGCTTGCCGGGGGCTTCGTCTGGGGAGTCGGAACCGTTTTTAACCTGGTGGCGGCAAGTTTCACGGGCGTGGCAATTTCTTATGCGATCGGCCAGTCGTCGCCGATGGTCGCGGCGCTGTGGGGAGTGTTCGCGTGGCACGAATTTCGCGGAGCGAACAACCGAGCGAAGGCTTATCTGGCGCTCATGTTTGTATTTTACATATTCGCAATTGTGAGCATCGCGCGGGCGAATACGGCGGGCTGACATTTTGCCAAAACCGGTGCGTATCAAGCAGAAAACGCGACCTTTAGACCACGAGTCCTTGATTCCCACCTCCGACAGTGCTATTTTCGACTTTCCCTAGAAGGCCTAGCTCTCTTGATGGATTCCCTAAGTACATTTCAGCCAGAAGCGAACCGCAGCGGTGGCGACGGATTGGCGCAGCGCGCGATGCCGCCCGATGTGCGCGGGAATCTCGCCTATTGGCGCGTCGAAGGCAGCCTGCTCAACTTGACCGCCGTGCGTCCCGTGGCTTTTTTTGCGTGGAATGCGCAAAGTTTTCTCGAGCGATGGGCGCGGCGCAGCGGCATGTTTACGCTGGCGCTGGCGCGTCCCGTGCTCTACCTGACGAATCGCGCGTTCGCCACGCGCTTGCTGCACACTGTCTTGCGTGGAGTAAGCCGCGACCGGCTTGACCTGCTCGGCGAGGAATATTTCCAGTATCTGCTGAAGCCCACACTGAAGCAGCAGGGCGTCGCCGAATTAAAGAAATTGCAGGCGAAAGGCGCGGAAGTTGTGCTGGTAAGCCAGGGGCTCGATCACGTGATGCGTCCGCTGGCGCAACATCTGGGCGTTGGAATGCTGGTTTCGAACCGGCTGGAGTTCCGCGACGAACTGGCGACCGGCCGGCTGCTAGACCCGGTGATTCGGCCGCGCGGCCCACTGGCGCGGCTGATCGGCGGCAATCCGGACGGGCACGTCCCGCGCGAAATGCTGGCTAAGAATCTCGGCTTCGGCGCGCATTCGGAAATCCTGGACAGAGCAGTATTAGCCGCCGCCCGGCCTGCCCCGCAAAATTATCTTCGCGTAGTGCAGCAACGCCCCGACGCAAAACTTACGCGACTTTCTGTCCGGCAATCGTTGCGCGGAAAACAGATTCTTCTAGCAGGTGCAACGGGATTCATCGGCAAGGTGTGGCTGGCAAATTTGCTGACTGATGTCCCCGAAATTGGGAAGGTTTATGTGCTGATTCGCAGGCGCCGCTCAACCACCGCGACGGAGCGCTTCCGCAAAGTCGTTGACGAGTCGCCTGTCTTCGAGCCGCTGGCGCAAAAGCATGGCGCACACTGGGAAACGTTCCTCACTGAACGGGTTGAAGTCCTCGACGGCGATTTAAGCGCGGAGGGGCTCGGCCTGGACGAAGCGGTTCGCGCGCGACTCTCGCGGGAGCTGGATCTGGTGATTAATAGCTCCGGCCTCACCGATTTCAATCCCGATTTGCGGGACGCGCTCGCGGCCAACGTGGATTCTGTCGCCCACCTGCTTGATTTCATCCGCTGGTCCGATCATGCGGCGCTTCTGCACCTCTCGACCTGCTATGTGGCGGGCGAACGCGACGGCCGCATCATCGAAGCACTCGTGCCGAATTACACGCCCACCTGTGATCCCGATTTTGAAGTGGAAAAGGAATGGCAGGCCCTGCGCGCGGTGATTCACGAGAGCGAAGCGCAGGCGGAAAGCGGCAACGTGACGGACGAGCTTCGCCGCGCCGCGATCGAAAAGCCCACCGCCGCAAAAAGCCTGGCCGGCGCAGCTCTTGATAACCAAATTCGCAAAAACCGAACCAGATGGCTGCGCCAAACGCTCACCGATGCCGGCACGCGACGCGCGCATGAACTGGGCTGGCCGAACACCTATACGTTGACGAAAGGTATTTCGGAATCGCTGATCGCGAAGCGCGGAACTGGATTGCCGATCGCGATTGTCCGCCCTTCGATTGTCGAATCGTCGCTCGAAAAACCGTTTCGCGGATGGAATGAGGGAATCAATACCTCGGCGTCGCTCTCCTACCTGCTCGGGACATATTTCCGGCAGCTCCCCACAAATGAGCGCAAGTGCCTGGACATAATTCCGGTGGACCAAGTAACCCGTGGGATGACGCTGGTCGCCGCCGCGCTCATGGAACGCAAACATGAACCCGTCTACCACCTCGCTACATCCGTGACGAATCCCTGCAACATGCGGCGCTCGATTGAGCTGACCAGTCTGGCGCATCGGAAATTCTACCGCACGCAGAATGGCTTCCAACACTGGCTCCGTTCACGATTCGACGCGATTCCGGTTTCAAAAGCGCGCTACGAAACGCTTTCCGCTCCGGCGCAAAAGGCCATTGTGCAGGCGATCAATCGCGGCGTTTCGAGCGTGGGCTTTAATCACTCGCCTTTCGCGCGGCGTGAACGCGAGCTGGAACGCGTCATCAAGCTGGTGAATCTGTTCGAGCCGTTCATTTTGCGTCACGAACACACGTTCGAAGCGATGAATGTCGAAAAGCTCTCGGCGGCATTGCCCCTGGAGGAACAACAAGCCTTCGGCTTCGACTCGCGCTCCATCGATTGGTGGGATTATTGGATCAACGTCCACATTCCGGCGCTGCGAAAGTGGTGCTATCCTCTCATCGAAGGCCGCCCGGTCGAGACACGAAATCGCGAAGAAACGCCGCGCCCGGGTCAGCCCATCATCGACGCCGCGGCTGGACAAACCGCCTCCGCGACGGCACCCTGAGAACGCTAACCTGTGGCCATTTTCGTTACCGGAGCAACCGGCTATATCGGCGCGCACGTAGTTGCAAACCTGCTCGAAGAGAGCGGTGAGCCGCTGAACCTATTGGTGCGCGCGAAAAGCGAACAAGAAGCGCGCGAGCGATTGTGGCGCGCCCTGCAGCTCCATATGGATTTCCCGCGTTTTCACTCCTGCCTGGACTCGCGCATGCAGATTTCTCGCGGCGACTTGACCGGCGCAAGATTCGGCCTCTCGGATGATGAGTACCGCCGCTTGGTGCACACCACGGATTCGATTATTCACTGCGCCGCTTCTCTTAATCGAAAATCGGAAAAAAGTTGCCTGAACGTGAATCTGCGCGGTACGTTGCAAGTGATCGAACTGGCCATGGGCGCGCGCGACCACCACGGACTGCGGCGTTTCAGCCACGTCAGCACGGTCGCCGTCGCCGGGCAGCGGCAAAACGAAGTGATCCACGAGGATTCGGCGATTGACTGGGAGCGCTCCGATTACGACCCGTATGCGCGGACAAAAAAATTCGGCGAATACATGGTGAACGAACTTTTGCCCGATGTCTCGCGGATCATCTTCCGCCCCAGCATCGTTCTCGGCGACAGCCGCCGCCCGGAGACCAACCAATTCGAAATGGTAAAAGCGTTCGTTTTCCTCGCGAGTTTGCCGGCGCTTCCCTTTCGTCCAGAGGATCGTGTGGACATTGTGCCGGTCAACTACGTAGCTGGCGCGATCTCTACGCTGCATCAAAAAGAGAAACCCGCGCATGACATCTATCATTTGTCTTCGGGCGTCGATTCGGAAACCTATCTGCAATTGACCCGCGCGCTCGCGGAAGCGCAGGGAAAGAGCGCGCCCGTGTTCGTGCCGGCGCTCGAGCGTTCCACGTCAGGCATGGTAAATTTCTTCGCTGGGCGCTTCGGAAAGGCGGGAAAGCTTGCGACGCTGCTCAAGGTGTTTCTTCCCTACTTGACATGGAACACCGTGTTCGATAATTCGCGCGTGGTTGCGGAGATGGGACGCAAACCCGCACCGTTTTCGCAATATTGTTTTCCTCTGTTGAAATTCACGCGCGATCATCACTTCGCCTACCCTTATCAAGACTGGCCGCCCGCAGCTGCGCCCGCCGCTCCGCAATCCACCTCGGAGGAAATTCCACGATGATGGATCTGTTTCTCGAAGCGTGGGTCGCGGGATCCATTGAAATGGCAAAGTTCTCATGGATGCTGGGCCGCGGCAAAAGTTGGCGGCCCGGCGAGAAATTGCGTCTGCTTTTCGCTTGCTATTGCGGGGCGCGTAATACGGGCTCAGACTTGCGCGTCGAGGAAATTCTGCGGCAGGTGCGGCGCGTGCTCGGCGACAAAAACATCGACCTCGGCGTAATGACGCAGAATTTCGATCTAACGCGCGGATATTTTGCAGGAACGCGACAAGTCCGCCTGCCAGACGTGTTCCCGCCATTTCTAAATCGCGAAGTGCCGCAATATCACGGCGTGGTGGCCTGCGAAGGTTCCATGTTCAAAAGCAAATTCGCGAATGCGCTAGCGACGATGATGATCGGTTCGCTCGGACTGGCGTCCGCGCAGAACCGGCTTTCCATTGGATATGGCGCCGAAGCGGGTTACATGGATCCAATCGTCGAAAAAATGTGCCGCCGTTACTGCAAGGATTCCGTGGTGATAACGCGAAGCGAAGAGTCTCAAGAGTTGCTGAGCAAGCTCGGCATTTCCACCGAACTGGGCACGGATACGGCGTGGACGTTTGAGCCTCGCGGCCCGGAATACGGCGAAAAGATATTGCGCGGTTCGGGATGGGACGGTCACACGCCAGTGCTTGTCGCGTGCCCGATCAATCCGTTTTGGTGGCCGGTAAAGGCATCCCTGGCGAAGGCTGCCGCACGAACACTCACAGGCGCGTACAAAGAGAGCCATTACCGCTCGATTTATTTTCACAAATCCGGGCGTGAAGTCGATGCAGCCTACGCGCGATATATTTCCGCCTTCGCCGGAGCAGTCGCGCGGTTCCGCAAAGAGCATCCGGTATTTCTTGTGTGCGTGGGCATGGAGATGCTTGACCGCAATGCATGCGAGCGATTTGCCGAACAGGTGGGCGGCGGTGTGCCGATTTTCTGCTCGGATCAATATGATATGTACGAGATCGTGAGCATTCTGCGGGCATGTCATTTAATGGCTTCTTCGCGTTACCACGCGATTGTCACGTCCATGCCCGCAGGGGTTGCATCGCTCGGCATAACCATGGACGAAAGAATCCGCAACTTGATGCGCCAGCGCGGCCACAGCCATTTGCTTTTTACGGTCGACGATGCCGACCTCGAAACCAATTTGTTCGCTGGACTGAAACAGCTTTGCCGCGAGAAAGAATCCGTGCGCGACGGCATCGGCCGGACAGTAGCGCAGAATCTCAGATTGATGGCGCGCATGGGTATGTATTTCGAAGGATTTGTGGCCAAACGCTATCCGGAATTTCCTCTGCGTAGCGGATCACTCAGCTGGGAAGAGTACTTGCCGCCGCTCAGCCCGAATCTGCGAAAACTGCTTGAGGCTTACGACGCATGAATTTTCTGTTCACGATTATGAAGCGGCTCCACGACACTCCCGACGCTACCGTGTTGCAAGAGATTCGCGGCGCGGAAATAGTCACGGCGTCCGGCAAAGATTTATCGATGCTGATGACAAACGCAGCAGTTTTCATACGAGCTCGCGGGCTCAAGAAAGGCGACCGATGCGCATTGCTCGGTTCGAACAATATTCGTTGGGTGGCAGCGGATCTGGCCCTGATGGCCAACGGCGTCATCGTCGTACCCCTTTACGTTAGACAGGCGTCCGCCGAACTGGCGGCCATCGTACGCGACAGCGGCGCATCGAGGATTCTTTGCGAGAATCAAGAATTGTGCGACGCCCTGAGGAATGCAGATAGGGATGTACCTCCTATTTCCCTGTTTGAAGAAGTCTTTGCTCACGGCGGGTCGGTTGGTTATATCTCGTCGAATTTTTCGCCCAGCGATCCGGTAGCCATCATCTACACCTCGGGAACATCTGGCGAGCCGAAGGGCGTCGTCCTGAACATCGGCAACGTTGATTACATGCTTTCCTGCACCACTGCGAGCCTGGATAAATTAATGGGAGTCCAAAACGCGCCGGATCAGGTGTTTCACTGGACGCCGCTCAATTTTGCCGCTTCCTGGATTTCGCTTCTGAGCTATCTGTCGCGCAACAGCCTGATCTCCCTCTCAACGGACCTTTCAAAGCTCGCCGACGAAATGCGCATTGCGTCGCCGAATTATTTTTTGAATGTGCCAACGCTGTTGGAACGCGTGCGCGCCAAAATCGAAGAGCAGATTCACACCCGCGGAGGATGGATCTCGGCGACATTCACCAGGGCAAAACGCGCCTATTTGCGGCGCGAAACAAACGACGCAAGTTTTAGTGATCGCATTTGCCTCGCCATTGCAAACGCGCTGATTTTCCCGACGATCCGCAGGGGTATCGGCCCGCGATTGAAGGCACTTATTTGCGGCTCGGCACCTCTCTCTGTTGAGACGCAGAAATTCTTCATGATGCTGGGCATCCCCGTTTTGCAGGCTTATGGCCTCACGGAAACTACGGCGATCTGCACGCTCGACGATCCTGGGTTTATCGAGCCGGGCCACGTCGGACGCGCAATCCCAGGAATCGAAATGAAAATTGGCGACAATCAGGAAATCCTCGTGCGCGGACCCAATATTTTCTCCGGCTACTGGAACCGCCCCGAGGAGACTGCGGCCGCGCTGCGCGACGGCTGGTTCCACACAGGAGATCAAGGCGAAGTGAATTCGCGCGGCAACTGGAAAATCACCGGGCGCATTAAGAATTTGATTATTCTGAACTCCGGCCACAATATCGCGCCCGAACCCCTGGAAGAGGAGCTGTCTGCGTTGCTGCCGGAGGCGGCACAAGTCGTGCTCGTCGGAAATGGACGCGGCTACCTGGCCGCCATTGTCACCACGGAAGCGAATTCAGCATTGACGGAGACCGACATTTCAGCGGCGGTTGATAAAGTGAATTCACGATTGCCGCATTATAAACAAATTCGCGCCTTCCATCTGGAACGCCAGCCATTCACGATCGAGAGTGGCTTGCTGACGGCGATGGGGAAACTCAGGCGCGACGCAATCGCCGCCAGGATGACAAATCAAATTGAAGAACTCTATCGAAAGCGAGTCGCATGAAGAGCTTCACGGGCAAAACGCTTTCCTGGGAATGCGCGAACGGAGTAATCGAGCTCAACCTGCATCGCGAGCCCTGCAATGAAATCGGCCTGGCGACTCTCGAGGAACTCGAGCAATTTGCCGGAGCTCTGGAATCGGAAAGCAAAGGCATTGCCGCACTGATTGTTTATAGCAGCGTGTCCACCGGATTTAGCGCCGGCGCCGATTTGCGAGAGCTTTATCACCGTTCGCGGCCGCTGCGACCGGCCGAGAGAATCGCGGGGGTGCGCGATTTTTTGCAGCGCATCCATCGCGTGCTCAATACAATCGATGCCGCGCCGATCACTACCATCGCCGCCGTGCATGGTGTCACGTTCGGCGGCGGATTTGAGTTGACGCTCGCCTGCGATTTGATCATTGCTGATAAAATGGCGCGTTTCTGTTTCCCCGAATTGCGTCTGGGCCTGATTCCCGGATTTGGCGGAATTCCGCGGCTGAAGCGTGACTTAGGCAATGGCGTAGTCCGCGATTTGCTGTTGACAGGCCGCAGCTTCAACGCAGCGAAGGCGCAAGCCATCGGACTGGTGAGCCAGGTCACAGCCGAGGGTGAAACTTTGCGAGCCGCGCGCGCGACAGCGGCGCAGATTCAGAAATTCGACCGCGAGACCGCGATTGTCGCAAAGCGGTTCATCAAACCGATTCCCTATGAGGATCTGCGGCGCGAAATCGAAATTTTCTGCGAGCTCTTCAGCCGTCCTGCTGTCGAGGAAGGTTTAAGGAAATTTGTCGAAAGCGCGGATACCATGCCGTACTTACCGTGAGCGTTGGTTTGAGAACGATCACAATAAAGGAGCCGTCATCGTGCGAAATCACAGTGCAGCCGGAGGAATAAACCTCAGCTCGGCGAGGAGCATTTTGAAACCGATCTTCGTTTGCGGGTCAGCGATTGCCGTTGCTGGAATGATTGGCATTGGCATGGCGCATGCTGGGAGCGCGCGGGGGCGGCGAATTCAAATTTCCGATCTGGAGAAGGTCGTCCGCGTAGCGGATCCGCAAATTTCCCCGGACGACAAGTCGATTGTCGTCACCGTGGCGCATGCCAATATGAAGGAAGACCGCTACGACAGCGAACTAGTGCTGATCGATATTGCCACTGGCGCGCAACGCACGCTTACCTACGGACACAAAGGCGCCAATTCGGCTCGCTGGTCACCGGCGGGCGACCGCTTGGCATTTCTCGCAATAGCCGGCGAAGGTAAAGATGCCGCGCCGCAAATTTTCGTTCTGCCGATGGGTGGCGGTGACGCGAAGCAAATTACCACGGCGCCGGATGGTGTCGAGCAATTCGCCTGGCGGCCGGACGGGAACATGATCGCGTACGTTACGCCCGACCCCACCGACAAGAAAGCCATCGCAGCGCATCACGATGTTTTTGAAGTCGGTGACACGGATTATCTGGAGACTGCTGCAGCAATGCCCTCGCATACGTGGCTCGTTCCCGCGGATGGCGGCGAGGCGAAGCGTCTGACGTCAGGCTCGTGGAGCTTACCCATCGTTTTTCCGCCGTCTCCGCCTTCTTCGCCGCTCTCATGGTCGCCCGACGGAAAATCAATCGTGATCACGAGGCAGGAGACACCCGAACCTGGCGATGGAGATGAAACGACTCTCCAAATTCTCGACGCAAAAACAGGGAAAATGCGGAAGCTCACAACGCACGACAAATTTGAAAGCGTCGGAGTGTATTCCCCCGAGGGATCAAAGATCGCCTATTGGTATCCGCGCGACGGAGACCCGAACAACGAGAACGAAATCTACGTGGCGCCTGCGAGCGGCGATGGAACAGACGCGACACGCGCAATCGACCGCAGTGTTCAGCGTGCAATTTGGATGCCGGACGGAAAATCTCTTCTCGTCAGCGGCCACGACGGCACCGGCGTTTCGCTGTGGCTGCAACCGCTCGATGGGCAAGCGCGGAAAATCAATCTCGCGAATATCCAGCCGTCGTGGTCGTTCTGGGTCGACATGACCGTCGGTTCCAAAGGCGATGTCGCCTTCACCGGCAGCACGCCGGGCCAGCCGGCGGAGCTTTATTACATGTCCTCGGTGGATGCAACGCCGAAGCGATTGACGAATTACAATTCGGAGATCGCTGCGCTCGATTTGGGGCACGCGCAAAGCATCGATTGGGACGGACCCAATGGCTTTCACGAAGACGGGGTGCTCACCTACCCTCCAGATTTCTCGAAGGAAAACAAGTATCCTCTTGTGCTGCTGATTCACGGCGGCCCGCAAGCAAGCTCGACGGCGAGTTTTAGTGGGTTGTCGCAGATTATGGCGGCACAGGGTTATGTGGTCTTTGAACCGAATTACCGCGGCAGCGACAACCTCGGCAATGCCTACGAGCGCGCAATTTACCGCGATGCAGGAGACGGGCCGGGACGCGACGTGATGGCTGGGCTGGCCACGGTCGAAAGGATGGGGTTCGTCAACACCGATAAAATCGCCGTGTCGGGATGGTCGTACGGCGGGTATATGACTTCGTGGATGATCGGCCACTATCACATCTGGAAAGCGGCTGTCTCCGGCGCAGCGGTGAATGATTTGACCGCGGAGGCCACCGTTTCCGACGGCAATCGCACCGATTACTATTCGATGGGCGGCTCGCCGTGGGTGGGCGACAACTGGAAAATCTATCGCGACGAATCACCGATCACGTACGCAGCGCAAATCAAAACGCCCACGCTGATTCTTTGCGACACGGGCGATTTTCGCGTGCCGATCGTGCAATCGTACGAAATGTATCACGCACTCAAGGACAATGGCGTCGCGACCCAATTTTTCGCCTATCCGGTTCCCGGGCATTTCCCCGGCGATCCGGTGCGAGTGGAAGACGTGCTAACGCGATGGGTCGGCTGGATCAATCAGTACCTAAAATAAAGCGCGGCATCTGAGATAGGGGGAAATCAAGCGGCGCAATTCGGCAAATGGTGCGGTGATTGTTGCGTTAGAGAAAATACAGTTAAAATAGAGGCATATGCAATCTCTTCAAGACGTCACGGAAGAAGTTCTGCAGCTGGCGGCAAATCACTTCGGAGTGCCGCGCGAACAACTGTCGCCCGATGATGATTTCTTCAAAAAACTTGGCATCGACAGCCTGCAGGCTCTCGATTTGCTGACCCGCATCGAAAATCATTTTCACATCGAGTTTCCAGATTACGAACTCCAGGGCGTGAGCGACTTCCGCACGCTTGCCGCGCGCATTCAAGCGCGTTTGTGATGCTTGATCTCCGTGAATATTCCTCACTGGGCGCAGCCCTGCGCGCCGCTCTGGAACGCTGGCCCAACGAAATTTGTCTGATTGAAGCCGATCGCGACCGCGAAAATTGCCGCTTCACCTATCGGCAGTTCAAGGAAACGGCTGAGCCGTTGGCTCGCGCATTGCAGGATTCCGGATTTGCCGCCGGCCATCGCGCCGCGGTCATCATGACGAACCAGTCGAAGTGGCTGATTTCCGCTTACGCCATTTTTTATTGCGGTGGCGTGCTCGTGCCGCTCGATTACAAACTCACGGCCGCGGAACATTTGCAGCTCCTCGCGCATTCGAAAGCCGACACGCTTGTCGTCGAATACCATTTGTGGCGCGCAATCACACAAGCGGAAGGCTTTGCGAAATTGGGTGTGAAAACCGTCCTCGTTACGGAGGCTCCGGCCACTGCCGATTTGCACGGCACGAGACGCTGGGAGGAATTTCGCAACAATCGCGAACCCGTGTTCGTTGAGCGGACGCGCAACGACTGGGCTTCGATTGTGTATTCTTCGGGCACCGGCGGACGTCCAAAAGGCTGCGTGATGACGCACGAGAATTACCTCGAGCAATGCCGGACGCTCGCGTCGTTGTTTCCCTTTTGGCCCGGAGTGCGGTACTTGAGCATTCTGCCCACAAACCACGCGATTGATTTTATGATCGGCTTCATTGGTCCATTCGTCTGCGGGGCGACCGTGGTGCATCTGCGAACGTTGCGCCCTGAATTCATCCGCAAGGCCTTCACGCGCTACCACATCACCTACATGACGCTGGTGCCCATGATTCTGAAAAGCCTCGAACGAGGCATGCGGCAACGCTTTGACGCGTTGCCGCCTGCGCGACGCCGCATGCTCGATCGCGCAATTGCGCTGAACCGCGCGCTTACGCGTCGCCGGCTGCATCTGCGGCTCAGCCGGTTGCTGCTCCGGGACATTCACCAAGCCTTTGGTGGTCGATTGAGGGCTCTTTTCGTTGGTGGCGCGTTCACGGAGCCATCAACGCTGCAGTTTTTTTACGATCTCGGGATCCCGGTCGGGAACGGTTACGGCCTGACGGAAGCTGGCACTACAATCACGCTGAATGATTTCAAGCCTTTCCGCGCCGACACAGTTGGAAAGCCTTTGCCTGGAACGGAGGTTCGCATCGTGAATCCCGATTCCGAGGGCATTGGCGAAGTAGCGACGCGCAGCAAAATGGTAATGTCGCAATATCTTGACGATCTGGAGATGACAGCCGCGACGATCGTGGACGGCTGGTTGATGACAGGCGATCTTGGCCGGCTCGATCCGGCCGGACATTTGCAGCTTTTCGGTCGCAAGAAAAACATGATCGTCACCGAAGGCGGCAAAAATATCTACCCCGAAGACATCGAAAACACATTTGAGGGAATTCCCGTGAAGGAATTTTGCATCTTTGCGGCAAATTACATCTGGCCTCGACGCACAATGACCGGCGAGCAACTCGTCCTTGTGATGCGACTCGATGACAACGCGCAATTCGACGATGAGCTGCGTTCGCAAATCGTCGAACGCAATCGCCGTTTGCCTGATTTCAAGCGAATGAGCGGCTGCGTGATCTGGACGCGCGATTTCCCGCGGACCGCTTCGCTGAAAATCAAGCGCGACGCCTTAGCCGAAGAGATTCGCGCAACAATGGACCGGTCGGCGATAATTTCCATCTGAGGACCCCGAGTGCAGACGCGTTTTTTCGCCATTGTGAATCCGGCTGCGGGAGGCGGACGCTGCGGGAAGTCAGCGCCGGCGGCCCTCGAGCGTTTGCGCGCAAACGGAATTCAGATCGAAGTCGCCGAAACGAACGCCACAGGCCACGCTACGGAACTCGTGCGCCAGGCGCAAAAGCGAGGCCATCGAAATTTTCTTGCAGTAGGCGGTGATGGCACTTCCTACGAAATCGTCAACGGTATTTTCCCTTTGCCCGGTGACGAAGCGGGTGACCGTCGCACACTGGCGTTCCTGCCTCTGGGTACCGGCAATTCTTTTTTGCGTGATTTTCACGGTCATCATGGCGTGGTGGACGTGGACGCTCTTGCACACGCAATTCTGAACGGCAAACGCCAACCCTGCGACGTCATTCGCCTAAAACACGCCAGCGGCCAACTCTACTACATCAATTTATTGACGTTGGGCTTCGCGGCCGACGTGGCGGACATCACCAATCGCCGCTTCAAACGCTGGGGCGAGCTCGGCTATGTTCTCGGCGTGTTGACGTGCCTTGCGCGCCTCGATCGCCGCGCGTTTCCGTTACGCACGGACGGTTCAGCAGAATTTGATCGGCGTCGCTGTCTCTTTTTGGCGTTCAGCAACAGCAAATTTACCGGCGGCAAGATGATGATTGCCCCAGACGCCAATTCCAATGACGGTTTGATTGAATATGTGCGCTGGGGCCCGATTGGACGCCTTGGATTGCTTCGCAACCTTCATACTCTTTTTGACGGCACGCACATCGAGCATCCTCTCGCGTCCCGCGCGGCTGTGCGCGAAGTCGAATTCTCGCTTGATGCGCCGGTGACGGTGATGGTGGACGGCGAAAGCCTGCACCTGCAATGCGAGCGCCTCGACGTGCTCCCGGGAGCGCTGGACGTTCTCGTATGAAATCGTTCTACCTGAAAGCGCGCTCCGCTCTACTCTGGGCCGTGAGCGGCATGCATTTCTTCGTGCTCTGCACTCTGCTCGTTGCGCTCGGAATGGTCGTCGATCCGCGGAAAAACGACCGCCCGCAGCGAATTTTCTTCCGCAATATCCTGCGGCTCGCCGGAGTGAAATTCGAAGTGCGCCGTTCGCCGGGATTTGATGCCGCGCGCACCAGTCTTTTCGTCTGCAATCACGTGAACATCTTCGATCCATTTGTGATTTATTCCGCGATCCCGCAATTCGTCCGCGGATTCGAGCTGGCGTCGCATTTCAAAATCCCCGTCTATGGCTGGATGATGGGACGCTTCGGAAAAAACGTGCCCGTGCCGGACGAAAACGATCGCAGCCGTGCGAGCATCGAGAACATGGTGCAAAAGGCCAAGGAATCCTTCGATTCCGGAACCAGTCTGATCGCGTTTGCGGAGGGCTCGCGTACGCGTGACGGCAACGTGCAGGCCTTTCAGAAGGGCGTGTTCCGCCTCGCCATCAAATTTGGCGTGCCCATCGTGCCGATGAGTATTGTCGGCTCGTACGAATTCCATCGCACCGGCGATTGGATGCTCAATCCCGGCAAGATCACGGTTTATTTGCACGATACGATTGAGACGAAGGGCATGTCCAAGGAGCAAGCGGAAGAACTACGCGATCGCGTTCACGCCATCGTGGAAGCGCCCGTCGAAGAACACATGGCGCGGCAGCCGCAACGTGAAATGGCAAACCTTCCGGCCAAGCAATAAATTAAAACGGTTCGCGATTCCCGGGAATCAGCCGTCCCGCGCGAATTTCCTGCCACGTGTAGACGACCCGGTGGATCACAGTAAGTGTCGAAAATGTTGCAATCACCCACAAAACCGGCGCCATTCTCTGAAACGCTCCGCCAAGAATCAGCAAAACGAGCCGCTCCGGCCGTTCCAGAAAACCCACTTTACACAAAGGGATCAATGACTCGGCGCGCGCCCGCGCGTAGCTGACCATAAACGAACTCGCCATCGCCACCGCGGCGAGCCCCATGTAGAAAGGCCGTCCGACAAGCGTG
>DASYYI010000125.1:0-4249 GCA_035933995.1 Candidatus Acidiferrales bacterium
ACGTAAACAACGATGCCGGGAACTAAACCGGTGCAGAAAGTCACCAGCACCCAGAGCAAACGTACGATCGTCGAATCCATTGCGAAATATTCCGCTAGGCCGCCGCAAACGCCTGCGAGTTTACTATCGGTGGCGGACCGACGCAGGCGGCGCGGCGGCGCAGTGGACACCGTTGCGTGCGCCTGACGCGCACCGCAGAAATAGCAATAGTTGGAATAGTTGGTGATGTCCCTTTGACACTGTGGGCAATTCATCCTGACCTCCCATTCCCGCCTGATCGGCGGGCCTCTACCGCGTTCCTAACTACTGTTACGATCAGCGGGCCCAAAAGGTTGCACGCCTCTCGACAAAGATTCAAAATGTCACCAAATCCTGAACGGCGCGGACGATGTCCGCTGTCTGCGGCAGAATCTCATCCTCGAGCTTTGGTTGGTAAGCGCAGAATGTGTCCGTCGCGGCGACGCGCCGGACTGGCGCATCAAGTTCCTCGAAAAGCTCGTCGGCGATGCGCGCCGCAATTTCCGCGCCGTATCCCCATGAGAGCGAATCTTCATACGCGACAATCACACGGTTGGTTTTTCGTACGGAGGTAGCGATCGATTGCCAGTCATACGGACTCAGCGTTCGCAAATCGAGAATTTCCACTTCCGTTCCTTGCCGAGCCAATTCCGCCGCCGCCACTTCTGCCCGGTGAACCACCGCACCATAAGTAATGATGCTCACGTCTGTACCTTCGCGAACCAACCGCGCCTTGCCGAACGGAATTGTATAATCTGAACCGGGATACGCGGATCGATTGTAAGGCTGCCGGTAAAGGTGTTTGTGCTCGAGGAACAACACGGGATCATCACAGCGAATCGAAGTCCGCAGCAATCCGCACAAATCCAACGCCGTCGAAGGCATCACCACGCGCAAGCCCGGTATATGCGTGAAAATCACTTCCCCACACTGGCTGTGGTAAATCGCGCCGCCAGTCAAATAACCGCCAATCGCCACACGGATCACCGCGGGGCACTTGAACGTGTTCGCCGAGCGCCAGCGCATCGTCGCAAGCTCATTGCGCAATTGCATCATGGCCGGCCAGATATAATCGAAGAACTGAATTTCGGCCACCGGCTTCATTCCGCGCGTGCCCATGCCGATTGCACGGCCCACAATGTTGGCTTCTGCGAGTGGCGAATTGAACGCGCGGTCTCCGCCGTAGCGTCGCTGCAGGCCAGAAGTTGCTTTGAACACGCCGCCTTTACCCTTCAGCTTCTCCAGGTTTTCTTCGCGGCTGCAATCCGCGACGTCTTCGCCAAACACAACAATGCGTTCGTCGCGGCCCATCTCGTCCATCAGCGTCGCGGAAACCATTTCTACCATCGTGAGCTGAGGACCCGATAATTCCGGCTCTTTCGCGAAGTCAGCAGCCGTGGGATCAACATCTGCGGAGTAAACAAATTCATAAACCGAATCCGTGGAGGGAATCGGCGCGACAAGAGCTTTGTCAACGGCCTCGAGGATCTCTTTTTCAACGCCGGCTTCCAAGGCTTCCAATTCTCGCTCGTCTAGAATTCCCTCGCGCACCAGAAACAATCCAAACTTGGGAATTGGATCGCGGTGCGCTTCGCTTTCGCGCTCGTCGGCGGATTTGTAAAGTTTTTCGTCATCGGAAAGAGAATGGGAGTATGGCCGCGTCACGTGCGCATGTATCAGTGCCGGGCCGCGGCGCTCGCGGCAATGCGCGACCGCGCGGTGGCATGCCGCATAGCTTTCGAGCGGATCCGTTCCGTCGTAATCCTCGATGTGCAGGTTCGGATGATTCGCCACCAGGTGCGCCACGTCGCCGCCAGGCGTCTGCACCTCGGAAGGAACTGAAATCGCGTAACCATTATTCTCCACAAAGAACACGACCGGTAACTTTCGGTTCGACGCCGTATTCAGCGCCTCCCAGAACTCGCCTTCGCTCGTCGCGCCTTCGCCGCCCGAAACGCAAACCACTTCATCATGCTGATGCCGTACCGCTTCGCCGAGCGGCGCTGCCTTGGCCTGCGCCAGCGCCTTGGGGAAGCGGTCGTAGTACAGTGACGCTTCCGCCGCCCCGACCGCTTGCAGCCATTGCGTTCCCGTCGGCGATGACTTCGAAACAATGTTGTAGTCCTGATGGCCCCAGTGCGAAGGCATCTGGCGTCCACCCGAGGCGGGATCGTCTTTCGCGCCCACGCCTTCGAGAAGCATTTCGTAAGGAGTGACGCCGAGCATCAGGCACAGCGCGCGGTCACGATAATAGAGATAAAACCAATCGTAGGCGGATTTGAACACAAGCCCAGCCGCGGCTGTGGCGGCTTCATGGCCCGCACTGCTGATTTGAAAATAAATCTTGTTCTGGCGCTTGAGTTGAATCTCGCGATCGTCTAATCGCCGCGACAAAAACATCACGCGATACAGACGAATCAATGCTTCGCGGTCGAGGCCCTGATATTTTGCCCCGTCAAATTTGCCGGTCTTAGTTTTGGTCTGCAGAGCCATGGGCTGTTTTTCGCCTCGCGGAACCAGAATCGGCTTGATCATTATAGCGGAAGGGTTTGCGCCATCCAAATCTCGAACCCCCGCGCGCGGGTTGGAACTGCCATCAAGCCCGACTCCCGTTTTAGCTGAGGGAATCGAAAAACTCGGACGTCGTTTCAAAGGCGGAATCACTGTTACGAATCACTTCACTTTTCACGGATTTGAACGCGTCGTCGCCAGGGATGCGTTCAATCCAGCTTTGCGCCAGATGCTTCTCATGGTTTGAGAAATCAAGCCGCACGAATAAACGCACGGGTTCGGATTCATTGGACTCTTCCTTTTTGCCTTTATGTTTCGCCTCGGAATCCTCATTCTTCTCTGGCGATTTCCTTTCGAACTTAAATTGAAGTTTATTGCCGAGACGGAAGCCCTGCTTCCAACCCTCGATGCGATGGCGCGCCTGCTGTGCGGCTTCTTCGTTCGTGCCAAAATCGAAAATCAGAAAGGTGTGTGCCATGCTCACATTCTATCGCGAGCGATAGTCCCAGACCATAGCGAAAGGGTCAAACCCCCTCGGCAATTGTGGTCATTTCCTCAAGTAATCCAATCAGGCGGCTCAATTCGTCATCTAGTCGAGCGGCAGCCTCGCTTGCAAGGGGTCCGTAACCCCTTAGTCGCTTCGAATCCGATTCCTCCAGGTTGACAATGCTCGCCGAAAGAAGTGCCAGAATAGCCCGTCGCGGTGAGCGAACAGCGGCATCTAGCTCAATCTGCGTGTTTAGCCGCCTGATTTCTTCGCGTACGCGCGCCGTCATCTCCCTCAAAGCGGCGCCCTGCGCGGGAGACAAGTCGCTCTTCACGTGGCACAGGACACCCGGCACTTCCGCGAGACGCGCCTCAATTTCATCGCACATCTGTTCCAATCCGCGGAGCAGCACGGAAACCACGCGGCGGTGATTTTCGCCGAGCTTCAGTTTTTCACTCATTTCACGGCTTTGCACGTTGGCATTCGCGCCTATTTTCCCGTGCGGTAAAGAATCACGCGCACCTTTTCCAGTGTAATCAACCCCCCGCCAACCATCTCATCTAGCCGTGGCAAGACCTGCTCTATCCGTTCGCTATACTCCACCACCTCGATTACGATCGGAAGGTCCTGCGACAGTCGCAGAATCTTGTCTGTGTGATAAATGCTCGAAGAACCGTAGCCGCCGACGCCGCGCAGAACGGTCACCCCGGAGAATTTTTCCGTGCGCAGCATCTCAACAATCGCCTGATAGAGCGGCTTGCCGTGCCAGTGGTCCGATTCTCCTATGTGTATCCGCATCAACGTGCGCTCGCCTTCGAATCGTTCGTGCGTCATCGGCCCTCCTAAATGGCATCGCCGAGGCGAATGCCCGCCAACATCACGATCAAGCCCAGCAGCACGCTCGCGGCAACGTAAGCCGAACCCTTCACCCACTCGCCATCCTCGAGCATTCGCACCGTTTCCCAACTGAACGTCGAAAAAGTGGTGAAAGCGCCGAAAAGTCCGACGGTCAGACCGATACGCCAATCCGGCGAAATCGCGACGTGATTCAATGCGAACTTACCAACCAGCCCCAAGAGGAAACATCCCACCAGATTCACGCTCAGCGTCCCATACGGAAAGCTCGATCCGGACCTATGCTGCACCGCGCCTTCGAGGCCGTACCGCGCCAGCGTTCCCGCAACACCAAATACGGCGAGTAATAATATGCGCACCTTCGCTCCCTTTTCTGCG
>DASYYI010000136.1:0-2172 GCA_035933995.1 Candidatus Acidiferrales bacterium
CTGCGCTCTTCCTCGACGTCTTCGTCGCTCCCCATCGACCTTCCGTGCGGCAGCACTCCTTCTTCGAGCCCCGCGAGAAACACGTGATCGAATTCCAATCCCTTCGCGCTATGCAGCGTCATCAACGACACAGGCACGCTCTCATCGTATTCATCTGCATCGCTCACCAACGCCGCTCTGTCGAGAATATCTTCGAGCGGTTGCCCTGCTTCGATGGCCTCCGCGAGCGCGTTCGAGAGCTCGCGCACATTGTCCGCCCGCGTCGAATGGTCCAATTTATCCTGCTGTTCCACCCAATCGAAATATCCCGTGCGCTCCAGAACCACTTCGAGTAGGTCTGCCGGCGTTCGCGCTTGGCATTCCTCCGTCATGCCCAGAATCATTTCCCGAAACGCGTCCAGCGCGGCCCCCCCTCGCGCTTTGCCTCCCCCAGTCATGCGCGGAATCGCTTCCCACAGCGACTCGTTAAATTCGCGCGCCACTTCCCTCAGCGCATCCACAGTAACTTTCCCGATGCCTCGCGGCGGCACGTTCAGCACGCGCAGCAGCGCCACATCGTCCTGCGGATGCATCACCATACGCACATACGCCAGCGCGTCTCGAATTTCCGCGCGCTGATAAAAACTGAATCCTCCCACCACGCGGTACCGAATCCCCAATCGCCTTAGCGATTCTTCAAACGAACGCGACTGCGCGGAAGTGCGGTACAACACCGCCACCGTCGCGCTCGCGTCTTCGCGCAAAATCTCCGTGATCTCGCCGCAAACGTATTCCGCTTCGTCCGAAGCGTCGCGCGCCTCGTAGAATTTCAGCAATTCGCCTTCACCCAGCGCCGCCTTCAAATTCTTTCCCAGCCGGCTGCGGTTGTTGCTGACCACTGCGCCCGCTGCGTCCAGTATCGTTTGCGTCGAACGGTAATTTTCCTCCAGCCGAATCGTTCGCGCGCCCGGAAAATCCTCCAGAAACCGCCGGAAGTTCCCGCTGACCGCGCCGCGCCAGCTATAAATCGACTGGTCCTCGTCGCCCACCACGCAGACGTTGCGCTCCTTGCCCGCCAGCAGCCGCACCAATTCTTCCTGTGACGCATTCGTGTCCTGGAATTCGTCAACTTGCACATAACGCAGCCGCTCAGACCACCGCATGCGAACCTCAGTGTTTTCTCGCAGGAGCTTCACGGCGCGCAGGAGCAAGTCGTCGAAATCGAGCGCGCTCGCTTTGCGCAAAATCTCCTCGTACTCGCGATAAATCGCCGCGACTTTTTTGCCAAACGGATCGTACGCCTCCGCTTCCATCTCGCCCGGCGAAATATTGTGATTTTTTGCGGAGCTGATGCGGTCGCGAACGGGCCGCGGCGAAAATTCCTTCTCGATCAGCTTCAGATTCTGCACCGCCAGTTTCGCAGCCCGCATCTGGTCGTCGTCATCATAAATCGCGAAGTTTCGCGGCAGGCCTGCGTGAGTTGCTTCGCGCCGCAGCAGCCGCGCGCAGAACGAATGAAACGTCGAAATCCAGATAGCCGACGCGTCGTGTCCGCTCGAACGCACCAGCTCCTCGATGCGCCGTCGCATCTGCTCCGCGGCTTTGTTAGTGAATGTTACGGCGAGAATATTCCTGCCCGGCACGCCTCGCTCGATCAAATGCGCCACGCGATACGTGATCACGCGCGTCTTGCCTGTCCCCGCGCCGGCGAGCACCAGCACGGGGCCTTCGGTCGCCAACACTGCTTCGCGTTGCTGTGAATTTAATTCGTCGAGAAGCGCCATGAGCCTCGGTGATTTGTGGAGGAAAGAAAAGCGAACCTAGATTCTAGCGGAGTGTCATGGAATCAGCAAACCGTCTCAGTAAAATAAAAGTGGTATAAAAGTGGACCAGCGGGAATGCTATTGACCGCGCTTTGGCCCCAGCGCCACTTCAAAATAAATCAGCCCCGTATCCGACCCCACCGATTTCACATCCGGCACGTACAGCGACGCATCCGGCACCAAGTTGAAGTGGTGGCTCACGTCGAAAAACATGCACCCGTGAATCGTTCCGCCCGGCGGCACAATATCGGATTGCAACGTGAAAGGCCGCAGCTTGTCCATCACTTGTTGCTGCTTGCTGTCGCCGCCCGGAAACGGAATTGGCAATCGCCGCGCGGTCGGTGCCGGCGGCCCGTTGGGATGCGCGATG
>DASYYI010000138.1:0-1891 GCA_035933995.1 Candidatus Acidiferrales bacterium
AGCTTGGTGATAGGAGCGTACCTGCCAGAGCTTGGCGGGGCTGTGAGAGCCCATGTTGGGGCAGATTTGATTCATGGCCATAATGGTCGAGAACCCGTTTTGATTCAACGCGTTAGAGAAGCTCAATTCCGCCGAGCGCAACAGGTCGGAAACCGGCTGCGCGCCGATTGCCAGCATGTTGGCGCGCCAGAAAAACACCACGAACTGGGCCAGCATGGCGCCGGAAAGCACGAAAATGAGGGCTGCGAACATTGGCGTTTTCTTCCACGGGTATTCTGCCGTCTGGGACGGTCCCGGCCAATGGAACAGAAGTACCATTTTGGTAGAACCAGGGTTGGCACGTTTATGGGCCTCCGCCCCGTCCAGCTCCACGGGGGCATGGGGGAGTCTGAACAGGTAGCGCGGAGTCTCGCTTTTCGAGATTCTGCGGCTGTTGGCAGAAGGCCCCCGAGCTTGATTTGAGTCACTGCAACAGACAGGAATGGGTTTTTGGCCGTTGCGGGTGCCCCATCCTGCCTGCACTGAACGCCGTCAGTGAAGTGAGCGGTGTGTGCGAAGGGTGGGGTTTTTGACTTTCCTTTTTTTGATTTTGATTTTCTGATTCTTTGAGGAGTACACCATGGGCTTGCGCACCTTAGGTATGAGAACGACACGATGGGAAGGCCTTTTCGGCCTATTCACTTTTATGTTATTTTTTGTGTTCGCTGGAACTTTCACTGCAGCGCAGTCTTCCCCGAAAATCATCACATCGCCCAACGTTCAGGCGATCAAGAACGTCCTCGAACAGCAAGTGGCGGCCTGGAATCGCGGCGACATTCCCGCTTTCATGGACGGTTACTGGAAGTCGGACGATCTCGAATTCGTGAACGCGTCTGGCATTTTTCAGGGCTGGCAAGATGTGCTGAAACGCTATCAGCACTCCTATCCGGATCGCACCGCCATGGGTCATTTGACCTTTTCGGGAGTCGAGATTCATGTGCTCTGCCCGGACGCTGGCTTCGTCGTCGGCCACTTCCGGCTCGACAGGGAACTCGACGGGGAAAAGGACGGGCAAAAAGACCATCCCGAAGGTGTGTTCACCTTGATTTTCCGCAAATTCCCGGCAGGCTGGAAAATCATCAACGACCACACCACCCAATTCCCCGCCCCGCACTGACGGAGGAAGCACCGCCATTGTGGTCGCGCTTCTTGACCTTGCAGAGTTTGACGGCATAGGCTTCTTGCCAATGGTGCACAAGGTGGGGCGGTGAAAGTACCTCACGCGAAAAAGTGGCAGAAGGAAACAGACAAGCTGAGGAAGATTGTGCTCGACTGTGACCTGACCGAGCAGACCAAGTGGGGCAAGCCCTGCTTCACCTACCAGAAAAAAAACGTGGCAATTGTCATCCCGCTGAAGGACGCGTGCGCGCTCTCGTTTTTCAAAGGCGCGCTGCTCAACGACCCGAAGCACATCCTCCAAAAGATCGGTCAGGCGCAGGCAGGCCGCTGGATTAAACTCACCTCTCTCAAAGAAATTACGGCTATGCAATCGATTCTGAGGAGTTACATCTACGAAGCCATCGAGGTCGAGGAGTCGGGCAAGAAGGTTACCCTCAAGAAGGTTTCACAGTATCCGGTTCCTGAGGAGTTGCAGGCCAGGCTGGATGCAGCTCCGGAGCTGCGGCGGGCATTCGAAGCGCTCACGCCGGGACGGAGGAAGTCGTACATCTTTCATGTCTCGGGTGCGAAGCAGGTGAAGACGCGGGCAGCGCGGGCGGAGAGGTGTGTTCCCATGATCTTGAGCGGCCGAGGGTTCAACGAGCGCACAGATTGAACCGTGTGGCCGCCAGGCGTTTGCACCAACGAGGCTGCTCACGTAATCAGAAAGCGGGCGGTAGGAATCAAGTAATAC
>DASYYI010000160.1:0-1796 GCA_035933995.1 Candidatus Acidiferrales bacterium
ATCCCTGTAATTTGGCAAGGATGCTGCTGGACGAAAACGCCGAAAAAACTTCAAGTCGATCACACCCCCGAACCCTCATCGGGCCCGGGTAAACACGGGCCAAAATGCTTGGGTCGCCCTTCAATACCCGGACAGTAGTGAAAAGATCATGGCGCTCAACCTCATAGGGTGCTCAAAGAAGCGAGGAGTGGCACAAATCCCTGCAGATTCGCACAATTCGCATATAACCTACTTTCCCATTTTCTTTTTCAAATCAGAGCAAAGCGGAGATATGGTGGGCGGCACGGGTACGTCCTTGGGCCAAGGCCCGCCAAGCTGGCCGAAACCGGGGCACTCATAAGCGACGTACACCTTGTGCATGGGATCTCCCGGATCAGGTTTAACGCCGCCGACCTGATTGCATTTGCACGTGCAATTGCACCAATGACTGCGAGTGCAGAACAGTATAAAATTATGCACCTCAGCATTGCAGTGCCACTGGTGTCCGGATATTAGTAATTGAAAATCAATTGGTTGCGGATGTCCTCATCTGAATCTTGTGGACCGCTTTCCTTAAGCACTTGATCCAGAGGCTCTTTTGAAAAAGCGTTCACGCTCAAAACTTGCAAAATGCTGTAGAGGCTCCGTTGCGACTGCAACTGTTTTTTGATGATCGCCACCAGCACATAGACGCAGACCGAAATCCAAATTTGGGTTTTCACGGCATTGTCGCTGGTGCCGTAAAAATGCTTAATGCATAGGTGCTGCTTAATCCATTTAAAGAACAGCTCAACCTTCCAGCGGCTCTTATAGAGTAGGGCTATCGTCCGTGCGGGAAGTTCAAGGTTATTGGTTAGGAAAACCAAACTCTTACTGGACTCGGGGTCCACGTAATGGATGCGCCGCAGTTTGTCGGGATAGTGCTCAATGCTAGAAAGATTTCGTAGCCAGACGATTTGGTCACTGCGCACCCCGGTGGAGAAATCCACCGGACGGGATTCCAAGCGGTTGAATTGGAGACCTGACTTGGAGCGGGTGACAAAGAACGCCGCGGCCAGCACGAAGCAATAGAGTCTGCGAAAATCCACATAGCCGCGATCCATGACGTAGAACGAACCCGGTTCCAAAATCAGTTCGTCCAGAATCTTCACATCGGCCTTTTTTCCGTGGGAAATCGAGATAAACGCGGGTATCGAACCACGCAAATCCAAAAGTGTGTGCAGCTTGACGGCGCCCTTGGTGCGGCGGAAGCGCGCCCAGGGAAACAGGTTCAAGCACAGGTCGATCGTAGTCGAGTCCAGCGCATAGGCAGTTTGCTTGAGGTCCAAACCGGTCGGTTCGTTCTCATAGAGCAAACGGGCGCGCCGGATCAGGAGTTGGGCCAGGTCATAATAGATGCGCCAGTCACGCTCCCGGTTAGCGTCAGCCAGAGTGCTGTGGGAAACCTCGCCGCGAATACCCAGATGATAAAGTTGGTCCGGCCGCGAACGCAAACAGGTTGCTACATCGCGCAAGCTTTCACGAAAGGTCAGTTGACCGAAAGCCATACATAGAAATTGATTCCAGCAGGAGAACGTTTTGACCTTATGTTCCCCATTGTAACGCCTCACGCACCGGCGAAATTGCTCGGGATGGACCAGATCGGTGACCTGCGCAAAAATGAGCTTTCCAGCGTACATCCCTGTAATTTGGCAAGGATGCTGCTGGACGAAAACGCCGAAAAAACTTCAAGTCGATCACACCCCCGAACCCTCATCGGGCCCGGGTAAACACGGGCCAAAATGCTTGGGTCGCCCTTCAATACCCGGACAGTAGTG
>DASYYI010000327.1:0-1506 GCA_035933995.1 Candidatus Acidiferrales bacterium
GCATTGGGCGGTGATTTGCGGTGTCGCGATTTTGGTTTGCGCGATTTGCGTTGCGTCTAGCGCGGATGGAACGAATGCGCGAATGCGCGCGAACGAGGCGAATGAGCGAATGTGCGGCGTGAGCGCAACACAAGGCACACAGGCTGAAGCTCGCCTTGGCGAGCAGGTCTGTGCCACTGAAAGCGCGGCGCTGGCGCAAAGTGTGGTGCAGGCACCAGGCGCGGCGCAGGCGAGCGGAGTCACACTGACGCAAAACGCAGAGTTGCATTTGCTGCCGCGACCGCGCGAGGTGAAGGAAGCCGGAGGCGCGGCATTTAAGGTGACGCGACGGACGCGGATTGTGGTGAGCAACGCGCTGGGCGGAAGGGATTTTGAGGGCGCGCAAATGCTCGAAGATGAAGTCGAGCAGTGGACAGGATGGCAGCTGAAGATTTCGGATGCTCGCGAGATGCCGGGCGGCGCGGACATTATTTATGTTGGCGATGCGACGAAGGACAGCAAGTTGCGAGACGCACTTGAGAAGCAGGGATTGACGATGGCGCAAGAATTTGACGAGCAAGGGTACGAGATTTCTGTGGACGCTCATCGGATATTGGTGGGCGGCGCGAGCGCGGAGGGTGCGTTCAACGGAGTGCAGACGCTGCGGCAGTTGCTGCGTCCAGCAAAAGTCAACAGTGCGAAAGAGAAAGCAAAAGCACATTCCTCGTCGCGGTTGCTCCTCGGAATGACAAATAAAAACAAGGGCGAAGTCGCGGGCGGCGCACAAAAGACAGCGAAAGCAGACTCCTCGTCGCGGTTGCTCCTCGGAATGACAGACACAGACAACGACAGAGCAGAGGGCGATGCGCGCTTCGTAAATGTTGCGCTGCGCGCGGGTTTGACCGGAGCGCAGAACAAAAGTGTGAAGGAAGCGCGGAGCAATGGCGCGTCTGGGGGCGGGGCAGACGAAACCGCAGAAGCAAGTTCCTCGGCACCGTTCGCAAATGCGGCGACCGGCCTCCCTTCGCCGAAAAGGCTCAGGGCAGGCGGAATGACAACCGAAAAGAAGGTTGGCGAGCTGGAATGTCCGGCGATTGCGATTCGCGACTGGCCGGCGATGAAGTGGCGCGGAGTAAGCATTGACATCAGCAGAGGGCCGATACCGACGCTGAAATTCATGGAGAATCAGATACGCGTGCTGGCGGGATTTAAAATAAATATGTATGCGCTGTACATGGAGGATGTGTTCACGGTGCCGGGGACTGGAATTTTTGCGCCGCCAGATGCGTTGACGCCGGATGAGATCCGCGAACTAGTGAGCTACGCGCAAAGATATTACGTGACGGTTGTGCCGGAGCTTGAAACGTACGGGCATCTCCACAATGTGCTGCGCTACGACGTTTACAGCCAGCTTGCGGAAGTGCCGCACGGGTCGGTGCTGACGCCGACGCAGCCGGGAAGTTATGACCTGTTGGGGAAAATGATTGCGGCGATGGCGCCGATTTTCAAAGGGCCGTTTTTTCATAT
>DASYYI010000170.1:0-10521 GCA_035933995.1 Candidatus Acidiferrales bacterium
CGTCCTCGAAAAGCAAACTCTCGATGTATTCGATAATCCGAACACAGAAAAAATCATTCAGCGGTTTCCCGGCAATGAAGAATTCGTGGTTTTCGGAGTCGTTACGGAATTTTGCGTGCGCCTCGCGGCCAAGGGTTTGCTAGACCGCGGCCGCCGCGTCGCTATTGTCACCGACGCAATCGAGACCCTCGACGCCGGCGAAGGTCAGCGCACCCTCGACGAACTCGCAAGTCGCGGAGCGCGCCTCATCACCACCAACGAAGCCCTCACGCTCGCCAAATCGTTCCCGCGCCCGCCCGGTTCTTAATGTGGCAACCGCGGGGTGCCGGTACGCCCCGGTTCTGCAAAACCTATAGACTCTTCACGTAGGCGATTAAATCCCGGATCTGCTCGGGTTTCAGGGGATTCCGAAATCCCGGCATATCTTTTCCGCCGCGCTCAATCACCCG
Source organism: Candidatus Acidiferrales bacterium (assembly GCA_035933995.1). Classification (GTDB taxonomy): domain Bacteria; phylum Acidobacteriota; class Terriglobia; order Acidiferrales; family UBA7541; genus DAHUXN01. The sequence goes on from DASYYI010000170.1 coordinate 450, forward strand.
CCGGAGATTTTCATCGTCGGCCTTCATCCCGTTGCGAAATCTTTCACGCTTCATCAAGCCGGCAAGTCCTGGCCCGATTTTCTTCTCGGCGCTTGCGCTGTAATGGCAAATCTCGCATTTCTGCTCGTAGACTTGTCTCCCCTTAACCGCGTCCGCAGCTTCAGAATCCTTGGCCTGCCTTCGCGCGGTAACTTGCCTGATCGGAAAGACAATCGATGCGACAACAATTGGAATGGTCAGCAGAAATTTCATCGCTCTACTTATTTGCCGAGGTCGCGGGAGCATCCGTTGGGGTCAGAATCCGATCGTAAATCCACAGGGCGAGCGCCGTTGCCAGACCAATTCCCGTCATCACCCACCACGCTCGTTGCGGCTGATGGGCCAGTTCTCCAAAATGGTGGAGCAACACTCCCATCAGCCATCCGCCAATCAGTGAGCCGATGCCGATAGGCACAAACGCGAATCCCATGTAGGTTCCCTGCTGTCCCGGAGGCGCGAGCCGGGAAACATATTCGTAATATCTGGGCGACAGCGTCATTTCTCCCAGCGCCACCACGAACAGCGTTAGCACCGCCGTCCATATCGCCGGATGAAACGCCACAATCAACCAAGCCACCGATGAAATCACCGTGCCGATCGTAATCGCGCTGAACGACCGCATCGCACGCGTCAGGTAACTGATCACAATTTGCAGGCAGATCACCGAGAGCGCATCCGTAACCAGAATCAACTCCACATCGGCGTGCGGGTTGATGTAGCCGGTAATGTAGAGCGGCAGCCCTATGTACACCTGCCAATAAACCACCCAGTAGCCCGAAAAAATAATCAGGAACAGCATGAACTTCGGGTTCGCCAGCACCTTTCCCAAGTTCCGCGCCGTTTGCGCGATGCTGCGGGTTTGCGCGTCGTTCGCCATTGCCGGCTCTTTGAAGAACACCAGCACCACAAAGAACATGACCAGGACGCACAAAGCGGAAATACGAAACACATTTTGCACGCCCATGTGCCGGTGCGCGATGGACGCCACGTATGGACCCGCCGCTCCGCCCACATTCACCAGCGTGTAGTAAATCGAATAGCCGATTGACCGAACGTTTTCCTTCGACGCGCGCGCCGTGCTGCCCACCACCGCCGGCTTTACCATCGATATTCCCAGCGCCGGCAACATCAGAATGCCCAGCACCAGCCAGTAGAGCGGCACCGCATGGCGCAACGGACCCATCCACGAAGAGCCGATTGAGCCCAGCAAGAAATACGAGCACGTGAGAATCAGGTACGCAGCCGAGAGCGCTCGTCGAAATCCGAGGCGATCCGCAACCGCGCCACCAATAATCGCCAGGAACCAAACGAGGCCACCGAAAATGCCCGCGAGCACTCCCGTCTGTTCCGTTGGAAAGCCGAGGCTCTGATGAAGATAATTGGCAAGAGATGCAAACGCGGCATAATAAGCGAGGCGTTCAAATAACTCGCTGATATTCGCCACCCAGAACGCGGGCGTGAATCCCTCGCGAATCTCCTTAACGCGCTCGCCAAAACTCACATTCGCTCCTAAACACTTCGCAAACCACCGTGCATCCGCAGCCTCGGACGCCTTGCCGCGCGCGATTGTAGCGAAACTCCCGCGAAATACGCATTCCTTTTTCCATGCGTAACGTGAAATCGTTCTAACAGTCGGTGGTGGGTCAGTTTGAATTTTCTTGATCGTGACACACAGAGTCAAAATTCAAACTGACCCAATACCTAACAGTCCGCGGCGTTTGCGTCCGTCGAAGCGTGTGCTAACATCGCTGGTTTGGCGAAGCACTTCCATCCCGCGCGTGATTATTCTTACCGTCGAAGGCGAACTCTACAATGAAAGCCCTGCGTAAGATGCGCCCGGAAGCAGGCGCGCAACTCGAATCCGTTTCCATTCCCGCATTTGGTCCTTCCGACGTTCTTATCCGCGTGCGCGCCGCCTCAATCTGCGGCACCGATCTCCACATTTATCATTGGGACAAATGGTCTGCCTCGCGCATTCACCCGCCGATGACTTTCGGCCATGAATTCTGCGGTACGATTGACAAAGTGGGCGATGAAGTCGAGTCGCTCAAGCCCGGCGATTTCGTCAGCGCGGAAATGCACGTTAATTGCGGACATTGCCGCGCCTGCCGCGCGGGCCAGCCGCATCTATGCCGCAACGTGAAAATCATCGGCATCGACGCGGACGGCTGCTTCGCCGAATTCGTGCGCATTCCCGCGCGCAACGTGTGGAAAATCGATCCCGCGATTCCCGAGCATTACGCCGCGATCCTCGACCCGCTCGGCAACGCCGTCCACACGGTTCTCGCCGGAGAAATCGCCGGGCAAACCGTCGCCGTCACGGGCTGTGGCCCAATCGGCCTGATGTCCATCGCGGTCGCGCGCGCGTGCGGCTGCTCAACAATATTCGCGACAGAGTTGAACGCGCATCGCCGCGCCCTGGCGAAGCAAATGGGTGCCGACGCAGTGTTCGATCCCAAGGAAAACGATCCTGTCGCGCGCGTCCGCGAAGCCACTGACGGCGACGGTGTCGACGTTCTTCTCGAAATGAGCGGCAATCCCGCTGGCATTCGTCAGGGGTTTCAGATGCTGCGCCAAGGCGGACGCGCATCTCTTCTCGGAATTCCCAGCGAGCCGGTCACTCTCGACCTGGTCAACGACGTGATTTTCAAAGGTGCCGTGGTGCAAGGCATCTACGGCCGCAAAATGTTCGAGACCTGGGAGCAAATGACTTCGCTCCTGAAAGCCGGACGCCTTAATCTCGAACCGCTATTCAAGGAACGCCTGCCCCTCGACCGCTTCGCCGAAGCCTTCGCCCTCCTCGAATCCGGCCAGGCCAGCAAAATCCTCTTCTACCCCAACGGCTCCGCTCGCTGATGCGGAAAGCACACTGCCCATGCCCGACAAGTACAAACATACTCGCGCAGAAACCAACGCCCTAGAGCGTGACCTCAAACGGATTCTCAGCAACAATGACGAACGCGAGCTTATGCAGATTTTGCGGAAACACGGGATAAAGGACGAGAATCCCCGCTTTTCCGAGATCGTGAAGCTTTTTCGCGACTTGCGGAGCGGGAAGGCCTGACAGCCAGAGCGTGAATCTCCCTACGCGCAGCCTTGGCTTCAGCCGGTGGCAAGGTTTCCAAATGAGCCTGAATTATCTCGGCTGCTTTCGCGGCAGCAATATCCAGCTTCGTTTTCTTACGTGGCATGAAGCAAGAATACTCTCCTCGCTCGACAGTGCGCAACACATACATTCCGATTCTCGCGCATCTGGATAATGATTCTAACGAATGAAGCGCGCTCAAAAGTACTCTGAGTTACGGCCAACGATTTTGTGTCCTCATGCAGGCCCGTGCCTGTCCTATAATGCTTGTCTGTTTCAGCCCGCGCCCTCATAGGAGGAACCATGGCCACACCATCACCGATAATGTCCACTCGCCCGCAGACGCAATATCTCCACGACGCGCTCGAGGACTTGAAGTCGAAGCATCAATATATCCAGCTTCGCATCCTCGAAGGCGAGCAAAAGCCCATCGCTACAATCGACGGCAAGGAAGTCATCAACCTCAGCTCCAACAATTATCTCGGCCTCACCACGCATCCCAAGCTTCGCCGCGCGGCCATTGATGCCATTCGCAAATACGGAGTCGGCTCCGGCGCCGTCCGCACCATCGTCGGCACCATGAAAATTCACATGGAGCTCGAAGAGCAGATTGCGCGCTTCAAAGGCACCGAAGCCTGCGTGGTTTTTCAGTCCGGCTTCACCGCGAACGCCGGAACCGTCTCTGCAATTTTGGGCAAAGAAGATCTGATCATCTCCGACGAGCTGAACCACGCCTCCATCATCGACGGCTGCCGCCTTTCGCGCGCCACCATCAAAGTTTTCAAGCACAAAGACATCGCCGATTGCGAACGCATCCTCCAGGAAACCAAAGACTGGAACGGCCACAGGCTTCTTGTCACCGACGGCGTTTTTTCCATGGAGGGCGACATCGCGCCGCTTCCCGCGCTTTGCGATCTCGCCGAAAAATACAATTGCATCATGATGGTCGATGACGCGCATTCCTCCGGCGTCCTCGGCCGCAACGGACGTGGCACCGTCGATCATCTCGGCTGCCACGGCCGCGTTGACATTCAAGTAGGCACGCTCAGCAAAGCCATCGGCTCCATCGGTGGCTATGTTTGCGGCTCGCGCGATCTCATTCAGTTCCTTTACCATCGCGGCCGCCCGTTCTTGTTCTCCACTTCGCATCCGCCCTCCGTCACGGCCACGTGCCAGGCCGCGTTCGAGCTTCTCGATTCCGACGCGGGCGAAAAACTCATCAAACGCCTGTGGAGCAACACGAAATTTTTCAAGCGCCGCCTCAAACGCCTCGGCTTCAAAACGGGCAAGAGCGAAACGCCCATCACGCCCATCATGGTCGGCGAGACGGAAAAAGCCTTCGAATTCTCCCGCGAGCTTTTCCAGGAAGGACTGCTGGCGATGGCCATCGGCTATCCCACTGTCCCGCAAGGCACGGCCCGCCTGCGCACAATTGTCACCGCCACGCACAAGCGCGCGGACCTCGAGCGCGCCGCCGAAATCCTTGAGCGCACCGGCAAAAAACTCGGCGTGATCTGACGCGCAACTGAAATTCATTTTCTTTGACGAACCGATCGCAAGCATCAGCGTAAGCACAGCTCGTATTCAGAGGGTCAGAGGATGTTTGCCATGAGCAATGGAACAGACAACAAGATCGAGCTGCCCGAAAAAATAAGTCCGCCGCGTCACCTGCAACCTGATGAAACGGAAAACGGCGAGACCGATAACGTCGATGAAGCCTCGCGCGAATCGTTCCCCGCAAGCGATCCACCAGCGTGGACCGTAAACCGAAAAGGCAAAAAGAAATGAACGCCGCCTAGCATTCTGGAGCCCCCCTTGAGGCGCATCGGCCTTTCTGAAATTCATGAGCAGCCCTGGTTTCCCAAGTTTCTTCGGGATGATGTCACTGACGTACTGCAGTTCACCTTGAATTTTGGAAGAGTCTATCAGCCTGCCGCCTCGTGTCTTCGTAAAGCCCTCAAAGCTGCGGAAACTGATCGCTTGGTCGACCTATGCTCGGGAGCAGGAGGCCCGTGGTCATGGCTATACCGCCTTGTTGAAAACGAGGATGCGGGCAAGCTGCAAGTTTGCCTGACGGATAAGTATCCGAATATAGCGTCGTTCGAGCGGCTGCACGAAGCGTCCGGCGGAAGAATCGGTTATTGCGCTGAGCCCGTCGACGCAGCGAGAATCCCGACGCAACTTCGCGGATTCCGCACATTGTTCACTTCACTCCACCATTTTTCTCCGGAAGAGGCTGCGGCAATCATTCAAAATGCCGTGGACACGCGCCAGGGCATCGCCATCTTCGAGGCGCCCAGGCGGAGGACGCTGTGCATTTTAATGGCTGTCCTCATGCCCTTGTCGGCTCTGCTGATGGGGCCATTCATTCGTCCATTTCGGCTGTCACGCATAATCTGGACGTACCTGCTCCCCGTGATTCCTTTTGTCCTTTGGTTTGACGGAATTCTTTCGTGCCTGCGCGCGTATTCTCTCGCGGAACTCTCGGAATTGATTCGCAACTTGAAGCCAAATAATTATAAGTGGGAGATTGGTGAGCGAATGGGGTTACTCGCGCCTATGACGTATGTGCTCGGGTATCCGCAGACAAGCGTCAACAGTTTGGCTTTTGAATCTGCAGAGGCAGTTTCGGCGGTCCAGTCCAACGCATAAGCGAGAGAAGGCGTTACGGAACCCGCGATAGCTGGCATGTACATTCTTCCGCAATTGCCACATTTTCACTCGGTGGTTTGCCCTCTCAATGGCTTGGCAAAATCCGCAAATGGCTCTAAATAGGCCACTTTCACTTAGGAAATCCGATTGCCTGATATCTTCCAGACTCTAGGGCACAGTGTGTGTCCCCGCCGCATTGCCCCGGGGGATTCAGCTAGGAGGAATTTCAGATGAGTAAACTTGGTTTCTCATTTCTTGCTGTTGTCGCTCTCGCCTTCACATCCGCCGCACAGTCGGCGAACCAGCAATACCGCTCCAGTCAGGACCAGGATCACTCCCGTCCCGCGCAGCAAACGAAATCTTCGCCTTCGACCAGCAAGCAGAGCGGCGCTCAGGCTTCAGCGTCCGCCTCGGCCAACGCGTCGGCAAATGCCGGAGGAACCTCAGCGGGCCTTTCTTCCGGAACGACTATCAATACCGAACTGCAAACCACTCTTGACGCGCGCAAATGCCATCCGGGTCAGCGCGTTGTTGCGAAAACCACGCAGGACGTCAAACAGGACGGCCACGTGGTCCTGCGAAAAGGAACGCAACTGATCGGCCATGTGACCGAAGCGCAAGCCAGAACCAAGGCAAACGCCGAGTCTTCCGTCGGTATCGTCTTCGACGAAGCCGTGATGAAGAAAGGCGAGGAAGTCCCATTCCACGCCGCGATTCAAGCGCTGGCCGCTGCACAGTCCACGTCAGCCGCTTCGCTTGACAACGACATGATGGAACCTTCCAGCGCTCCGATGGGCCCCGGCGGTGGCTCCATGGGCGGTGGCGCGATGGGCAGCGGCGTGGTGGGTGGTGCCGGATCTGCGGTGGGATCAGCCGCAGGCGCGACGCACGGTATGGCCACCGGTTTACCTCAAACGGCTAATGGCGCAGTTGGCGCAACTTCAGCCACTGCTGCCTCGGCGGGAGGCAATCTCCGCGGCTTGAACGCGGCTGGTCAGTTGACTTCGGCCAGCAGCGGCGTCATCGGCATGAATGACATGAACCTCACGTCCGCGGCCGCTAATTCCACGCAAGGCTCGGTTGTTACCTCCGCGAAACGCAACGTGCATCTGTCCAGCGGCACGCAGATGCTCCTGCGGGTGAACGGTAACTGACTGCGCTTTTCGCTTTTCCTCCGGCCGTGCGAAGCCACCGCTTTGCACGGCCTTTTTTTTGCTGCGCGGCCCTCAAAACGCGTTTGTTGACTCTTTATCTATCGCTGGCGCACTTCGTTACTGCGGAAAGACACCATATCCCGCCACAATTGGGACTATTACCCCTGCTTGCCTCTCTTCCGAGCAGGAAAAGGGATGGGATAATCCATGCAGAAACCACGAGGCTTGGGAATTCTCCCGTTGTCGCTATGCATTTTAGTTTGGGCGGCAGGTTGCAGCCATGCGAACTTTAACTTCGGCGGCGGAGGCGGCGCAAAAACTGCTCCCATGTTTCTGACGTTCCACGACACACCAGCCGCCGGCATTACCCTTACCTCCTTCGAAGTCACGGTCACGGGCGCCGTGCTGCAACCCGGCAATGTATCGTTGCTGGCGTCCCCGCAAACCATCGAGCTCACCCAGCTCCAAACCAACTCCGCTTTCCTATCCACGACGAACGTTCCGCTCGCAACCTACACGAGCCTGACGATTACCTACGCGAGCCCGCAGTACACATTTTTGAATGATTCTGGCGTGCCGGTCACCGTCGGCGGCCAACCGTGCGCTGCGGGAGCTTCCTGCGTCGTGACTTCCCCGACAGCTTCGCCGCTCACGCTCGCGTTGTCCAGTCCCTCTTTTCCCTCGGTCGTCGTCGGCGCGACCAACCAGACGCTGCTCGAAGTGGACGTTAACTTGAACAACATCATCCAACCCAACTTCTCGCTCAATTTCGGCCCGAGCGCCTCTGGTGGATCTGGAGCAGTCACAGTCACTCAATTCACCGGAACAGCGGGCACCACTGCGATCGGCAATTTCAACGTCACAGGTCAAGTTGGCTCCGTCACGACCAGCCCCACTAACCAATTCAAGCTCACCACTTCCACCGGGCAATCACTTACCATTCTGGCCAGTTCAACCACATTTGAGTTTGCGCGCGCCAATTGCACGAACAACAATTTTACGTGCCTCGCTACAGGCCAAATCGTCGACGCGAATGTCGATCTCTTCAGTAACGGCTCGCTCAGCGCCACCGAAGTTGATTTCGACGACGCCTCCGGCACTCAGCAGGTCAGCGGCACTATCGTCTCTGAGAACAATTCTCCGCCCACCAGTTTCCAAATGATCGTTCACAACACCATTCCGCCGGTCGCCAGCCTTCCCCCCGGAACTCCGGTCACCGTCAACATCGGAGGCGCCGCTTCATTTGTAATCAACAACGGCTCGTTCGTTTTGCCGACAGGAGCCAGTTTCGCCTCCACCTCCGACGTAATTGTCGGCCAGGAAGTGGAAGCACGCGTAGCGTCGGGCACCAGCATTTCGAATGGCGCATTCACCGCCGACCGCCTCGCATTGGAGCAAACGCAGCTCGAAGCCAACGTCAGCTCTATCAGTCCGCAGGCTCAGCCATTCCCATTTTTCGTTTTCAACCCATTGCCTCCTCTCTTTACTCAGACGCCGGTTGGTCCGGCAACTCAACTTCAGGTGGACATCACAGGGGCGGGTCAGAGCGGTGGGACCATTTTCCAGAACCTCACTCCGCTCAGTCTCGGTGGCGTTACGGTCGCCCAGAAAGTGACCGCCAGTGGCTTCCTCTTCAATACCACCGGCACCGTCGGTTCTCCCACAATTGTCGCCACCACTGTCCGCGGAGAAGTGCCGGGCACATAGAATAATTTCGCGACGAACACAAAAAAGGCCGGGGATTTTCCCTCCCGGCCTTTCTCATTTCATTCGCAAAATCCTAAGAAAATCTACACTGCCACCGGTGCGGCTGTCGCTGACGTGCGCCGGAGATGCCGGTAGATGGCGATTGCAATCGCGCCCATTCCCCACCAAAGCGCAATCAGCTTCACGATGAAGCCCACATGATGCGGCAACAGTTCGAGGCCGTGCAAAATCACCAACCCAAGAGCCAACCGTCCGAGCAACGCACCCGTGCCTTCGCCCCTGCCGAGCAAAGCGTCGCCAATCCACGTGCTCACGAAAGCCTGCGACGCATATAGCGCAATCGCATAAATCAGAATTGTCGCGATTCCCACGCCCAGTCCCACCATTGTGATGCACACGATAATCGCGACAATCGGCGTCGCGATCATAGCCACCACTCCCAACCCCAATGCCGGCAAAAATCTCCTGCTTGCCTGCATTCCGTCGGCGAAAAACCCGGGCAAAAGCAAAATCAGCGCGAGGCCAAAAACAAATGCAGCCCCCCACAGCAACGCGCGATGCCACCAATAACGCCCGGAAGAATAGTCAGGCCCTGTTTTCACCAGCGTGAACACCAACGGGCTCGCCAGCTTCGCCCCGGCATCCACGATCGGTTTGTGGAAGCCCGAGTACGTCGTCGTTCCTGCCACTTCCGCTTCGGATCCTATATGCAGATGTACGCTGCGGAGCTTCGCATTGCCGCCCACCGAACCGCTGACTTCCAACTCTGCCGCTCTCGCCATCAGGTCCCGGCCGATTCTGCCGTCCACTCGTCCCTCTGCGCCTTGGAAAGTGAAACTACCATCCACCTGCCCTTTCGGGTTCAATTCAATCTCTTCGCCCGCCGCCAGCACGTTTTTCATCACTTTCCCGTTGATCATGATCATCTGGCTCCAGTTCCGCACGTTCCCGTCCACCTGTCCATTGATCCGCGTGGTCTGGCAAAAAGTGAACACGTCGCCCGTGACGTGGCCGTTCACTTCGGCCTCTCGGCCCCAGATGAACACATCCCCGTTCACCGTCCCGTTGATGCTGATGTAATCCCCGGCCACGAACAAATCCGTGTTCAGCGTTTGTCCCGCCGCGAGCGTGTAGCTCGGATTTCCGTGCTCGATCTCTCCCGCATGCGCCGCGGGCGCGGCCAGAAGCAAAAACGGAATCAGTAACATCACAAGCGCGATGTTCCCGAATACCACGCCCACTGCGACTCCGCCCCGCCAGAACCGCTTCAGCAACGCCAGCGCCAGCATCGAAAACGCCGCCACCGTGAAAAATTCCACAAAACTCAGCACGCTCGACCATCCCTTCCAGAATGCGCCGCTAAAAAAGAGCATCGTCATCAAATTTCCTCCGCTGAACCCTGCCTGATTGAGCTGCTGCTGAAATGGTTCCACGA
>DASYYI010000182.1:0-1660 GCA_035933995.1 Candidatus Acidiferrales bacterium
TAACCCGGCGGAGCCGGAACCAAAAGGTAGATGAAGTCTGTTCGTGCTTGGGGTAGAGAGAGGGCATGAAAAATCAAACGCTGGTGGAGCGGCATGCCCAGGACATCAAGGGAGTCATCGAGTGCTTTGACCGGGTGGTGCTCTTTGGCACTTACAAGGCCATCGGTTGGACCGGGGCGATGGAGCAACATTTGCGGGGACGGGGCACGAGCTTCATGGAGTTCAACAAAAGCTACGCCAATCAACTCCGGTTGGAGGTGGCCGACCATGTCCGCACGCTGGCCCGGGCCGATGGCCTCGAAATCCGGCAGGTCAACTACGGGGAGCGCAAGGAGGCGATCGTCGAGGCGATCCTGGCGGTGCGCGGACGGCGCGAGGGCGTCGTGTGCATTCTTGGGGCCATCGAACGCTGCCGCTGCTTCAAGGTGGGCAAGAACCAAGCGACGGGCTTTCTCCAACTCCAGTGGAGTCCGGGCAAATGCCAGCACTTCTATGTTTACTTCATCGACGCGGAGTTTGGCCTGTGCCATTTGCGCATCCCGACGTGGGCGCCCTTTCGCCTGCAGTTTTGCTGCAACGGCCACGACTGGCTGGAACGGCAGATGAAGCAAGCCGGACTGCGTTTCAAGAAGGCCGACAACTGTTTCACGGCCGTCAGCGATTTTGCGGCGGCGCAGGCGCTGCTCCAAAAGTTTGAACCGCAGCGGCTGCATCGGATGTTGGATGGGATGGCGGCGCGCTGGGTGGCGGTGCATGGACGCTTTGGGCACAGTTTGCACTGGAGCGTGTATCAGGCCGAGTGGAGCACGGACATCGTCTTCAAAAACGACCGCGTGTTGCCGGAGCTTTACCGCCAGATCGTGCGCACGGCGGCCATTGAAGTGGGCGGCGCGGACATTTACCGATTCCTGGGCAAGAAACCGCGCGCCAACGGCAAGGCCCAGCCCGGCAGCCGGCTGCAAACCCTCGTCCAAGGCACGCGCCTCAAGCACACTCTGGGGGCGACCTCCCTGAAAATGTATGATAAGGTGGGCAGCGTCTTGCGCATTGAATGCACCACCAGTGACGTGACTACGTTCAAACACCGCCGCAAGGTGGAGCCGCGCCGAAGCGCCAAGCCTGGTGCAAGCCAGGCTGGTGCGGGAAGCAGCGGAGAAACAAAGTGGGCACCGATGCGCAAGACCTTTTACAGCCTCGGCGCGGTGGCCGAGGCGATGAGCGCGTGCAACCGGCGTTATCTGGCCTACATCAGCCAGTGGCCAGATCGGACGCGGGAGCGGCACGCCCTGATGGAGGTCACGGCCTCGCGGCGGGACGAAAAGGACCGCTCCGTGCGGGGCGTCAACTTCTTCCGCGCCGACGACCTCCAGTTCCTGCGGGCGCTGCAACGGGGCGAACATCAAATCCAGGGCGTCCGCAACCGCACGCTCCAGCCGCATCTGCCGGGCTGGAAACCTTCCCGGATCGGTCGCACGCTGCGCCGCTTCCGCGTGCTCCAGCTCATCAAACCGGTGGCGGGCACCCGCAAATACTATCCGACCGCACGCGGCGAAAGTCTCGTCATCGCGGGATTACAACTGACTGAACGAATCCTCCTGCCAGCGTTCGCCGCATGATTTATCGTCGAAAACCTGTTCGTTGTTTGGCAGAGAGATACTAA
>DASYYI010000188.1:0-2893 GCA_035933995.1 Candidatus Acidiferrales bacterium
GTCGCGCGCCTGCACGGCAAGAGTCAATCGCAATCGCAGACCCAGGCGCAGTCGCAAGCGTCATCCAACACGGGCAGCATGTCCAAAATGGACATGCCTTCGATGCCTTCCGTGCAGCGCGAAGCCGCCGCAAATCCCGCCACTGCGCGCGCCGCCAATAACGACATGTCGGATATGTCCGGAATGCACATGGACATGAACCCGCACATGTTCATGACCGCTTTGCGCCCAGCAAACGTCGCCGATCAGGCCCGCGCCGCCCAAATTCTAGACACCCTCCGGCCCGCCATCGCAAAATACAAGGACTACCACGTCGCTCTCGCTGACGGCTTCAAGATTTTCCTGCCCAACGTCCCCCAGCAGCATTATCACTTCACGAATTGGCGCTACGCCATTGAGGCAAATTTCGTCTTCAATCCCGCGCGCCCCACTTCGCTTCTCTATAAGAAAATTCCCGGCGGCTACGAACTCGAAGGCGCCATGTTCACCGCTCCCAAAAGATTCACCGAAGATCAGCTTAACGAACGCGTCCCGCTCAGCGTTGCGCGCTGGCACAAACACGTGAATTTCTGCATGCCGCCAAAAGGCACACCGCCCGCGCAAGTCAATCACAAGGAATTTGGCCTCGGCGGCTCCATTTCCACCGAACAAGCCTGCTCCGCTGCCGGCGGCCGCTGGTACCCGGAAATTTTCAACTGGATGGTCCACGTCTACCCCTACGAATCCGATCCGCAGAAAATCTGGGCCCACTGATGCAGGGAATCTGCATCTTTATTTTTTACGTCGTCATTCCGAGGCGAAGCCGCCCTGGGCCGCCGAGGAATCTGCATTTTCCTTGGGGATCTCGCGGACCGCGCGGCGCTCCTGCGCCAGTGAGCATGGCAATCGAAAGCCTCTTTTCGGCAAGCTGTTAGGCTGATCCTTCAGTTCACCGCACGGCTTCTATTGTCGCCAAGTCCGCGCCGCGATAAGCTTCCGCACTCTTGATGCTTCCATCCGCTCAATTTCTCGCCGCGTTGGTCAATCAAGTTCAACAGCCAGTTCGCTGGGACGTCCATTGGCTGCCCATCGTCATTTTTCTCGTCACCTACATCCTCATCGCCGTCGCAAGCGGACGCGGCAGCCATCTTGACCGCACCGCTGCGGCATTCTGCGGAGCCGTCGCCATGGTGCTCGTGGGAGTCGTCTCCCTCGACGGCGCCTACCGCGCGGTCAGTTGGGACACCATTATTTTTCTCCTCGGCATCATGATTCTCGTTGCCCATTTCCAAATCTCACATTTCTTCGACTGGATCGCCGTCCACGTCGCCGCGCTCGCCCGCACGCGTTTTCAACTCCTCGTTCTGCTCATCTTCACCGCGGGAATCCTGTCCGCGTTTTTCGTCAACGACACCATCTGCTTGATTTTCACGCCCGTCGTCCTCGCCATCACCGACCGTTTGCGCCTTCCGAAGCTTCCGTACCTCGTCGCGCTCGCCACTTCCTCGAATATCGGCTCCGTCATGTCCGTCACCGGAAATCCGCAGAACGCGCTCGTCGGCGTCACCGCGCATTTCACTTTTCTCGATTTTCTGGCGCACCTCGCGCCCGTCGCGTTTGTCGGTCTTCTGCTCAACGTCGCCGTGCTCGCGATTTTCTTTCGCCGCCAGCTTCTGAATGCCGCACCGCTTGTCGGTGATCCGGAAGCAATCCCCGTTGCGCTCGATCGCACGCTGCTCATCAAATGCGGAATCGCCGCCGCGCTCGTCCTAGTTCTGTGGATCATGAATTTTTCTTTTCCTCTGGCGGCTGCGGCCATCGGCGCGTTCATGCTCATCATCGGACGCGTCAAATCCGAAAGCATTCATCACCGCATCAATTGGGAGCTGCTTCTTTTCTTTGCGTCGCTCTTCGTCGTCATGCAGGGATTCGAAAATTCCGGAGCGGTCACCTACCTCATTCATTTTTTCGAGCCGGGACTGAACGGCGGCGTCATTTCGCAACTTTTCGCCGTCAGCGGAACCATGCTCGTGCTTTCGAATCTTGTCAGCAATGTGCCCGCAGTGCTCCTCATGAAGCCCGTGGTCGCTTCGCTCCCGCACAGCCATTTCGTCTGGCTCGCGGTGGCCAGCACCAGCACATTGGCGGGCAACGCCACGCCGATCAGCTCCGTCGCGAATTTAATTGTTCTGCAAATGGCAGCGAGGAAAACGAAAATCACGTTTGGGGAGTTTGTGCGCGTCGGCATCGTTGTAACGATCGTGACGACGCTCGCCGCCATCGCCATCCTCGCCCTCGAAGCCCGTATTTTCCCGCATCCGTGAAAAATCCCGCGCAAAAATGAAAACGCGGCGCGAATTTTGTTCGCGCCGCGTCTCCCTGTATTGTCATTCCGAGCGGATGCGGTCAGCATCCGGCGAGCCTGCCTGCCGAAGGCAGGGAATCTGCTTTTATTCTTCGCTAATTCGCCCCCGCCTACTTCTTCGCGTGTGCGTAATTCTGATTGATCTGCTCCCAGTTGACGACGTTCCACCAAGCCTCGATATACTCCGGCCGGCGATTTTGATATTTCAAATAATATGCGTGCTCCCACACGTCGATGCCCATCACTGGTTTCGCCCCGCTCATCAGCGGATTATCCTGATTCGGCGTCGACTCAATTCCCAGCTTGCCATCCTTGATTTGCAGCCACGCCCATCCCGAACCAAAGCGTTTCGTCGCCGCCTCGTTGAATTTCGCCTTGAACTCGCTAAAACTCCCGAACGTCGACTTAATCGCCTCCGCGATTTCGCCTTTCGGCTCGCCGCCTCCGCCTTTCTTCATTATTTTCCAGAAGAGCGAATGATTCGCGTGCCCGCCGCCATTGTTGCGGACGGCGGTGCGAATACTTTCCGGCACCGCATCGATTTTGCTG
>DASYYI010000206.1:0-5823 GCA_035933995.1 Candidatus Acidiferrales bacterium
AATCCATGGCGGAACTGGGATTCGTTGTGGTCATGGTTGACGGTCGCGGCACCACCGGGCGTTCTCGCGCTTTCCACGAATTTTCCTATCACAACCTCGGCGGTTCATTCGCCGATCACGTCGCGATGATCAAGCAGATGGTCGCGAAATATCCCTACATGGATATCACGCGCGTGGGAATCTACGGCACCTCCGCCGGAGGCTACGGCTCCGCGCACGCGATTTTGCAGTTCCCGGATTTCTACAAAGTGTGCGTCTCCACTTCAGGCGACCATGATCCTCGCTTGGATAAAGCTTGGTGGAACGAGCAGTATCAGGGCTATCCGGTCGGAACAGATTACGAAGAACAATCAAACACGGCCATGGCCGACCGGCTCAAAGGGCACTTGCTCCTCATTCACGGCGATATCGACAACAATGTGAATCCCGTCGAAACGATGCGTCTCGTCGATGCTCTGATGACCGCAAATAAGAATTTCGACATGCTCTATGTTCCGAATATGTTTCACGGCGACAGCGGTCCGCATGCGTTGTACGTCAGCCGTCGCCGCTGGGATTATTTTGTGCAGTACTTGCTCGGAGTTACGCCGCCCACGGATTTTGAGATTAAGGAACGAAGGCTTCCGCCGCTTCCGAGGAGACCTTAAATTCGGCTAGGTCTCTGTGAAGCGCGAGGGAACCGCAGATCAGAAGAGGCTCGCTTATCAGCCTCAAAGAAAGGCCCGGAAATGCTCAAAATGAATCGCGTCCTCGTTAATTTAATTCTCAGTGGCGTTGTTGTGGCCACATGTGCTCTCCCAAGCTTCGCCCAGCGTCGCCGTGGTCCGGGCGGTCAGGAGCAATTTCGTTTCCGCTTCATCGGCCCCACTGTAGGCAATCGCGTCGCCGCAGTCGCCGGGGTGCCTGGAGATCCGAATGTTTACTACGCGGGCGCGGCGTCGGGCGGCGTTTGGAAAACTGCCGACGGAGGTGGCCGCTGGCTGCCCATTTTTGATAAGGAGCCAGTCGCCGCGATTGGCGCGCTCGCCGTGGCGCCCTCCGACCCGAACGTTGTGTGGGCCGGCACGGGCGAAGCGTGGGCCATTCGCGACAGCGATGTGATGGGAAATGGCGTTTATAAGTCCACCGACGCGGGAAAGACCTGGACGCACATGGGACTCGATGCGACGGGACGCATTGGGCGTGTGATTGTGAATCCACGCGACGCAAACAATGTCTTTGTTTGCGCGCTTGGCCGTGCGACGGGTCCGCAACAGGAGCGCGGCGTCTACCGCACCACGGATGGAGGGAAGAACTGGGAACGCGTTTTGTTTGTCGACGAGAATACGGGATGCTCTGGCCTCGCGATGGATCCGCACAATCCTGACGTCTTGTTTGCGGGCACGTGGCAGATCGTCATGCATACGTACGGCGAATTCAGCGGCGGACCCGGCAGCGGCGTTTATGTTTCGCGCGATGGCGGCACGAAGTGGACGCGCATCGAGGGCCACGGCATGCCG
The DNA here is from genome assembly GCA_035933995.1 of Candidatus Acidiferrales bacterium. Taxonomy (GTDB): domain Bacteria; phylum Acidobacteriota; class Terriglobia; order Acidiferrales; family UBA7541; genus DAHUXN01. Next base: position 1,500 of record DASYYI010000206.1, read on the forward strand.
AAACCGCCCGTTGGAAAAATTGACGTAGCCGTCGCGCCGACGGATTCCGAGCGCGTCTATGCATTGATTCAAACCAAAGATCAAGGCTCCGTCTGGCGCTCGGACGACGGTGGAGAAAATTGGCGCGTCGTCAACTGGCAGCGCGCGCTAATCGGTCGCGCCGGCTATTACATTCGCATCGCGGTTTCGCCGGGCAACGAGGACGAAATCTATATCGCGAACAGCAGCTTCTTTGAATCCATAGATGGCGGCGAAACTTTCAAGCAGGTTCCCTGGGGCGGCGACAATCACGACATTTGGATTGACCCCAGGAATCCAAACCGCTTCGCCCTCACGAACGATGGTGGTCTTCTGCTCACCACGGCGCACGGTCGCGGATTCACTCGCGTCACCTTGCCCATCGGCCAGATGTATCACGTCGCGGTTGACAACCAAATTCCTTACGACGTTTATAGCAACATGCAAGACGATGGCAACATGCGCGGGCCAAGCACATCGTTTGGATTTGCTTTCGGTGGCGGCGAGCAACCGGGTTGGGACCATGCCATGGGTGGTTGCGAATCCGGCTGGACGCTGCCGGATCTATCCGATCCGAATATCGTTTGGGCCACTTGCTACGGAAATGAAGTAACGCGCTGGGATGCGCGAACCAAGATGGCCCGTTCCGTCAGCCCCTGGATTCACACGCTCGACTCCCCGCCTAACGACACGAAATACCGTTGCCATTGGACGCCGCCTCTTGCGATTGATCCCTTCGATAACAACACCGTCTACTACGGCTGCCAAGTGATTTTCAAAACCAGCGATGCCGGAGTGCACTGGTCTGTAATCAGTCCTGATCTTTCCACAAACGATCCCAGTAGAATCGTTTCTTCAGGTGGCATCGTCGGAGACAACCTCGGCCAATTTTATGGCGAGGTCGTTTTCGCCATCGCTCCCTCGCAAATCCAGAAAGGCCTGATCTGGGCGGGAACAAACGACGGGCAAGTCTGGTACACGAAGGACGGCGGCGGCCACTGGAACAACGTCACGAAGAATATTTCCGGGTTGCCCGCATGGGGCACCGTTACGAGTATCGAGCCTTCGCATTTCGAAGCGGGTACCGCCTACGTCTCAATTGATTTTCACCTGATGGACAACCGCGACCCTTACATCTATAAGACCACCGATTTCGGCCAGACCTGGACGCGGATTTCCAACGATTTGCCCAAGAACGAATTGTCTTACGTTCGCGTTGTCGCCGAAGACCCGAATTGCAAAGGCCTTCTCTTCGCCGGCACGGGTAATGACTTGTATTACTCGTCTGACGATGGAGCTCACTGGAAAGTTCTCGATGACGGCCTTCCGCACGCCACGGTTTCCTGGGCCGTCGTGCAAAAGCAATTCCACGACCTCGTCGTTTCCACATACGGTCGCGGACTCTACATCCTCGACGACATCTCGCCGCTCGAGCAGATGGCAAAGGATCCTTCCGACGCCGCTGTACGCTTCTTCGCGCCGCGCGCCACTTACCGTTTTGTTCGCGGCGGGCGGGCCATCCTCGATTACTCTCTCAAGTCAGCGACGAAGGAGCCGGTTCAGATTGAAGTCCTCGACGAGCACAACAACGTGATTCGCAAGTTGAAGGCCCCGGGAAAGGCGGGCGTGAACCGAACGGCCTGGGATCTGCGTTACGAGCCGCCCCACTTGATCGCGCTGCGCACAGCCGCTCCCGATAATCCGCACATCTGGGACGAGCCTCGTTTCCGAGGCAAGGATTCGCGCCCCATCACGCACTGGGGAATTGAGGGAGCGCAAGTCGGCCCCATCGCCGCGCCCGGCAAATACACTTTGCGGCTCACTGTCAATGGACAAACGCTTACTCAGCCTCTGACAATTCTCAAAGATCCGCATGCGTCAAGCACGGATGCGGATATCGACGCCTCGGTGAAAGCGCTGCTTCGCATTCGTGACGACATCACCCGCACATCAGACATGGTCAACCGTATCGAGTGGATGCGAAAGCAACTCGAAGATGTGAACGCGATGCTCGCCGAGCAGAAAAGCAAGGCTGATTTGCGGAAGTCCGTTCACCAAATGGATCAGAAAATGCAATCCGTGGAATTCAAGCTGATCACGCGTGAAGACGCGAACAGCGACGACAAATACTACACGGATGCTTACAAGGTTTATCTGAATCTAATCTGGCTCAACGGGGAAGTGGGCACTGGCGCGGGAGACGTCGCAGGCGGCGCGGATTTTGCTCCAAACCCCGCATCGCTCGAAGTGCTCCAAAACATCGAGAAAAGCCTTTCGGAGGCGACCGCGGATTATCAGAATCTGATGACTCAACAAGTTCCGGCCTTCGACCGTTCATTGGCACAGCAGGGAATCACTCCGTTAACCGCTGCCTTGCCTCCAGTCGCCGCCGCGAGCAGCGCGACGCGATAGAGGAATACGGGAGACGTCGGCACAAGAGAGGACTCGGTTCTGATCGGCGAGACGGTCTGAGAGATATAGCGCGTAGCCGAAGAATTACGCGCGGCGCTGCTTGAGAAATTCTTTCAGCGTGCGCCCTGCATTATGAATGTGGCGCTCGAGTAATTCGCAGGCCGCAGCCGTGTTTCGCTCGCGGCACAGTTCGAGAAGCATGCGATGTTCCTGTTTGGCGCGTTCAAATGCGTGCGTCAGGTAAAGTTGCAGCCGCGTGTAGCGGTCCCCGTTGTTATTGATTGTTTGAATCATCGACATGAAGCGGGGGCGGTTGGCCCGCGAATACAGTATGGAATGAAATTGCCAGTTCAAGCGGCCCCAGGTTCCCACTTCTTCTTCCTTCCACAGCGCCTTTTCGTACGTTTCCAGGATCGCTTCCGCCTGCTTAAAGTCATCTTCAGTCAGGTTCGGTATGGAGAGTCGCAATACCTCGCTTTCGAGCAGCACGCGAATATCGAATAACTCTTCGATTTCTTCGGGTGAAAGCGCGGAAACAACGCCGCCGCGGTGCGGCACGATGGTAATCAGCCCCTCTGCCTCCAACTGACGCATTGCCTCGCGAACAGGGATGCGGCTCACCTGAAAATCCGACGCAATCGCGTCCTGCCGCAATTGCTCTCCTTCCTGAATCTCGCCTCGGATAATCATTTCGCGCAGTTTGTCCGCCACAGCGGAAGCGAGCGACGTCCGGGGTATGCCGTTGACGGGGGTTTTGATTACTTGGCCTTCAACCTTTGGATTCATGGGCTTCTAGCCAATAGACTCGGATAACTAGAGTCAATCGTTGTAAATCACCGCAGAAGATATCATATTATTCATTAGCTCGGATAGGTTTTATACTATTTTCAGTACATTCTAGTCGGTCGCTCACTTGCCCAGAGGTACCGCTGGCCCCCTTTAAGCCGACTCCGGACTGGATTCAGCGTCCCGCACTTCCCGCATGCCAGCGGACCGCGATAGCACGCCGTACACCGGAATCCCCAAAAGTACAATCACCAGCCCCGGCCAGGTCGTTGACGCGCGATAGGTGAAAAGCATCGCCAGAATGGCTCCCGCGCCCACGATATAAATCACCGGAAGCCACGGGTATCCCACGGCACGGTAGGGCCGCTCTGCGTTGGGCCGGATAATCCTCAAACGAAAGATTCCCGCAATCGTCAAAATGTAAAAAATCAGCGCCGCGGAAATCACGTAATTCAGCAAGTTGCTGTAGAGGTTCCCGTACTCCCGCGTTACCGGGTCGAATGTGCGCGGCAGAACCAGAAACGCGGCCCAGAGTCCTTGTATCAGCAGCGCATGTGCAGGAACGCGCGCGCGATTGAGCCGGGCTGCCGCCGGAAAGAACAGCCCGTGGCGCGCCATCGCGTAATAGGCTCGCGCGCCTGCAAGCGTGAGTGCATTGATTGTCCCGATGGTTGAAACCATGATGGCCGCCGCCATCAGCGCCGCGCCCGCCACCGGGAAAATTCTCTGCAACATAGCCGTTGCCACGCGGTCCGATGGCGCATGCTGAATCGCGGAAAGCGGCAGCACCACCAGGTAGGCCACGTTTGCGAGTAGATAGAGAACGATGACAATAATCGTTCCCATGGCTAGCGCGCGCGGCAGATTCTTCTTCGGATCCTTTACTTCTCCCGCCGTGAACGCAATGTCGTGCCACGAATCCGCCGAAAATAAAGACCCTGTTTGTGCCACGCAAATCGCCGCGAATAATCCAAACGCGGTCACGGCGCTCACTCCAGAAGCAACAGGCGTCACGCCAACGGCCGTCCACGCGTCTGTGAAGTTCTGCCGGACCACATCGAGATTCAAGCCCACCGTGAATCCCAGTACGATCAGAGCCAGCAGTGCG
>DASYYI010000215.1:0-16326 GCA_035933995.1 Candidatus Acidiferrales bacterium
GATAGAACTGCCACGTGTCGCGGACTTTCTGAATTTCGTCGAGATTCAAATCGGCGACCAGCAGTTCATCTTTGTTGCGGCTGGCTTGCGCGACGATTTTTCCTCGAGGATCGCAGAAATAGCTTTTTCCGTAGAACTCGCCGATCTTCCACGGCTGTTCCGTTCCCACGCGATTGATGGCGGCGACAAAATATTGGTTTGCCACGGCGTGCGCGGGCTGCTCCAATTCCCAGAGATATTCGGAAAGGCCGGCGACGGTTGCCGACGGGTTGTAGACAATCTCTGCGCCATTCAGTCCGAGGACTCGAGCGCCTTCGGGGAAATGGCGGTCGTAGCAAATATAAACGCCGACGCGCGCATAGCGTGTTTGAAACACCGGATATCCGGCGTTGCCCGGCGTGAAATAAAATTTTTCCCAGAAGCCGGGATGGCAGTGCGGGATGTGGTGCTTGCGATATTTCCCGAGGTAGCGGCCATCGGCGTCAATCACCGCAGCCGTATTGAAGTAAACGCCGGTCATTTCGACCTCGTACACGGGAACAATCATCACCATGCGGTGGCGTTTCGCGAGCTTTTGCATGTGAGCCACGGTGGGACCGTCGGGCACGCGCTCGGTCATCTCGTACCAGCGCGTCTGCTGTTCGGCGCAGAAATAAGGGCCGTAGAAAAGTTCCTGCAAACCGAGGACTTGCACTTTCCGCTTTGCCGCAGTGGCGATAAGGCGCTCGTGTTTGGCGATCATCTTTTGTTTGATTTGCGTTAGAGAGAATCTGGCTGGCGACCATTCACAGCGCACCTGAATCAGGCCGCAACGGACAATGCGAGGCATTTGCCACCTCCGTACAAGGTTTCTGGCGGAAGTCTACTCCGCGCGCGTTTTGCCTACAAGGCCGGAGCCTGTGCCTTGTTGGAAAGTGTATAAGGCGTTTCGTACGGCGAGGCGTTTACGTCAGCACAGAGCCAGGTGGCCTCTAAATATTTGGGGTTTGCGTGGCGCTTCGCGGGATTGGCGCGTCCGTGCGTGCTGTCCAGTGGAAGGCGGAAGCAATCGCAATTGCGGTGAGCAAAAGCACAATGGGATCAATGGGAAGGCGGTAGCGCGGCAACGCTACCGATGCATAGTAGATGCACGGAAAAACGAGCGGAAAAACTGCGAGCGGAAACGCGAACTTGCTTCGTCTCCGAAGAAGCAACGCGATTCCTGCAAGCGCGCCGATTCCGGCACCGATATTGAAAATCAAAACGTAGCGGAACCATGCGGAGTGAATTTGCTCGAAGTCTCTGAGTGGATGAGGGGAGCCTCCTGTCCAGAAAGCAATGAAGCGATGCGCCCACAGGTTTGCGACGCGTCGTGGATGAGACTCGATGTACGCAATCGCTTCCTGCTGCTTCTGGCGCATGTAGGCGATCTCGCCCATCGCGACATACTTCGCGCGTTCGTCGGCGTTATTGAGCGGGTGCACCAGATGCGTTTGCGCGTCGGTGGACTGAGCGTTGTTTCCCACCGAGAGTTGCAGTCCGAGAGTTGATTGCAGCGGAACAATGGTATGAAAGATGTCGTCGTTTCGCACGGTCCAGGGAACGCAGAAAAGGAGCGCCACACCGAGTGCCAGCAGAGGATTCAGCAGCCAGGGAAGAACTTCTTTATAAGCGCGATAAGCACGATATGCCAGCCACGCGAGCAGGAACGGAAGCAGAGAGGCGAGCGTGGGGTTCGTCATCAGCGCGAGGCCCCACAGTAGCCCGTAGGCACATCCGTCGCGCGCGCGGCGCGATTCGGCCAACGCCAGCGTGGCCCATAAAATCGTGGCCGCGAGCAGGGCGGAAAGACACGCGTCCCATATGCTTTCGAATGGGATGAGAATCGCGTTCGGGAAAATAGCCCAAAGCCATGCCGCGCCGGCGCCCAGCCCCGCGCCTCCCATTCGTTCGCCGGCGTAGTAAATCGGCACACACGTGAGCGCGGCGAACATAATGTTTAGCAGAACGGCGGCGACGAATGAGCGGAAGGTGTAGATCCCGAGGTAGCGGAAAACCGTTGCAAGCAGCAGAGGATAGACCGGAGTCATCCACGCCGTGGGACCAGTTGGCACGCGCAAGGGAGAGCTGAAACCCTGACCGCGAGCGATCGAGGCGGCAATGTTTCCGGGTTCAAATGTGAACGGAATTACGCTGAGGGCTTGTCTGGAATTTTGTTCCACGTAATCCCACGCGAATACCAGCCGGATGCCCGTTGCGAAGATCAGAATCACCGTGAGTGAAGTGATGTAGGCGCGGACTCTGCGCCGGAATGCTCGTGACGAATTTGCGGAAGCTGGCTTCACTATGGCCTAATACGTTAACCGTGGCGCGAAGAAAGAAAAAGCGGAAATTCGAGAAGGGAACCGAAGCTCGGCGCATGGCGCGGGAAAATGTTGGTACGCCTCCGCCCGCGCGCGTGATCCCTGACCGCCGGACAAAACCGCCGAAGCACAAGAAGCGTTTGCTTGACGAGGAATTTCTGTGAGGAGCTTTGAGGTTCCGACCGGAACCTAGCCTTTGGAACCTCAGCCAGGCTTATATTCTGGGACCTTCTCCCCGGGACGAAAAAGAGTCTGCGGAGTTTTCGCCGATGCGTTCGCGATTTCCGTCGCGATCGTCTCCAAATCCTTTTTCGCGAAACCGACGGATGCCGTGTGCACGTTGCCATCCGGCTGAATCAAGAAAATGGTCGGGACGTTCGTGAGGCCGTATTGCTTGGTCACTTTGTAGCCGTCGGCGTCAAGCAACGCGGGGAATTTCACACCGTATTCGTCGAGGAATTCCTTCGTGTCGTGCGCATTGTCCTGCGAAATGCCCCAGAAGCTCACTTTGTCATCGCCGTAGCTTTCGTACATGCGCTCGAGGAACGGAAACGTGAACTGGCATACGGGGCAACTGACTTTGAAGAAGGCGGCCAGCACGGGCCCCTTCTTCAGCGCATCCGCGAGCGAGTGCTTCTCGCCATTGACGCCCGCGAGCGCGAACACAGGGGCGGCGCCGCCTGCCTGAATCTTCGACATAATCCTGCCTCCCAAAATAGCGCGCAGAAACCTCATCGTAATTGGATTGTAACAAAGCATTCACGATGCAGGAAATATGGGTGGTGACTCAGGTTGATTTGGTGGCGTAGTTTTCCGATAATGCGACTTACCAGGGGTTGCATTGTAGATGGCTTGACAATCTGTGTGCCATGTATGCTTGAAGGCTACCGCCATGTCCGACGACGAACCGCTTAGTCTGCTGCAAACTTCAAACAGCCCTGAATCAGGCTCCGCCGAACCCAACCCAAATAAGAGAGATGGAGGCATGGTTGTCCTCATTACCCTTGGCTATCTTGCGCTCGGTTCCATTCTCTTGGTGAATCTAGTAGACCGTCCAGGTGGAATCCAAATCTTCGCGATGGTGGCATACACCTTCTTGATTCCTTATATCGCGTCAAATCGTTTCCTCAATCTTGTTCCCTGGGATCGACTGATTCGTGGAAATGTCCTGCTGGAACATTGTCTTGGGCTGGTGATTGTTTACAGCATTACGACCGAGGCTCTGGCAGTGAAGCCCCGTCTTCCCGCTTGGTTTATTACTTCGGGCCGAAGACCCTCCCTCTTTCTTGTTTGTCTTGGCGGCATCCTTTTGGCCTTGGCTTTCTGTGAGTATCACTGGGTGATGAAATCCAAGGATGAATGAGTCGGCAGGCGACTCCGTAACGGCGAACCTGATCAGTCATCGACTCTGATGATAGCTGGGCGTTCCGCAGGAATATGAGGGCCCTGCGATCCAATGCCCCAATCCCGCACTGGCCGTTGTCAAACTCCCGATTAACGCGCTTATCGGAAACTGAGTCACCACCGAAATATGCTGGAGCTGTTGTTGCGTATATCGCCCGGCACATCTGTTTTCAAGCGGACCGAGCCATCACGTCAGTGAATGTGCTTGGTTTTTTTCTGGAGGTAATCCATCAGGAGATACTGGCCCAGGGTATAGGGCGTGGTGAAGTAGGCTTTGCCGCGGCAAAGCTCCGTAACTTTTTGCACGAAGTGCACGAGGCTATAATCGCTTGCGAGCATGAACGTGTTGATCAGAATCCCCGCGCGGCGGCACTTGGCCACTTCTTCGAGCGTCTGCGTGACGACGAGGGGATCGAGGCCGAAGGCGTTCTTGTAAATGCGGCCGTCTTCAAGCGTGAGCGCCGAAGGCTTACCGTCTGTGATCATCACGATTTGGCGCATATCTTTCTTTTGTCGCGCGAGAATACGCTGCGCCAGCCGCAGACCTTCGCGCGTGTTCGTGTAATACGGACCGACCTGCACGCGCGCGAGTTGACCGAGGGGTATTTCCTCGGCGCTATCGTGGAAGAGCACGCAGTGCAGCGAATCGCCCGGATATTGCGAGCGGATCAGATGTGAAAGCGCCAACGCAACGCGTTTCGCCGGCGTGAAGCGATCTTCGCCGTAAAGAATCATGCTGTGGCTGCAATCGAGCAGTAGCACGGTGGCGCACGAGCTTTGGTATTCGCATTGATGGACCATCAAATCCTGATACTCGATTTCGAGCGGAATCATGGCTCCGCCGGCGGCTTGTTGCCTGCGCAGGGCGTGAAACAGCGTTTCAGGGATATCGAGATTCAGCGTGTCGCCGAATTCGTATAGTTTCGATGTGCCGCTCGATTCGATTCCTGTGGCGAGATCGCGCGTGTCGTGCCGGCCAAAACTGCTTTTGCCAAGCGATGCCAGCAAATCGCGCAGAGTTTTGAAACCGAGGAAATCGATGGCCTTGTCGGTGATTTCAAACCGCGCATTGATGTCCTGTTTTCCGGGAGGGCCGATTTGGCCTCCGGGAGTCTGTTCGGGCGGCGGCGTGACGTGCGGAGGCTGCGCCTGTGCTTGGGGCGAGATGTAGCCCTCTTGCGTCATGCGCTCGATGAGATGGTCAATCATGTTGCGAAGGCGCTGATTTTGATCGAGGTCGGGATTTTCGAGCAACTCCTCCATCATTTCGGGCGGCAGCAGGTCGCCTTCTTCAAGCGCGCGCAAAATGGCCTGCCGCAGTTGTTCCATCGAACGCTCGGCGTCCATTTCTTGGAAGCCGTAATACTGCGCTTCGAAGCCGCTCTGGAGCAGGAAATTCGAAAGCCGGTTCATCAGCTCCTGCAAGTCGACGTCATCGGCTTCCTGTCCCGTGTATTTTTTGTAGCGAACGTATTTCATGCGGCTGACCCCGGATTCATTCTTGCACTTGGACGAAGCGGTCGTGGCAGCCACCTCCCGACCGCCGAGCAATACGCCTGATAGGTTTCGCCAAACTTACGACGCAGCGTCGGCTCTTCGTAAAGGACCACCAGAAGATGGCACGCCGGGAGGAGCGCTGCCACCATCAGCACAATCGCGGGCGAGCGCAGGTACAGCCCAAGGCCGAGTAACAAGAAAAACCCGCCGATGTACATCGGGTTCCTCACGTAGCGATACGGCCCGACTGCGACGAACTGGCGCGGTGGATCAAAAAGGGCGGGCGTCCCGCGCCCTCGTATTACAAACGTTGCGATGCACAGAAGGGCGAGCGCGGCTCCAGCGAACATAAATATGGCGCCAATGGGACGCACTCCGCCCGGGAAGGAGAAACCGAAATTATGATCGTAAGCGCGCAATCGCAGTGCTATCCACCCGAAAAACAAAATGAAGCCGGTGGCGTAAAGCAGGGTCCGAAACGCATCGGCCAAGGTTCTCACGGCAAAGTTTCCTTCTCCGTTGCTCAGTTGAACTGCCTGCGCGGCAAGCGTCCCTGCGGTTCGCGTGGCTCGGGCGCTTTTCTGGCCTCGGCGAAGTAGCCGCGCTCTTCGCTGCGGCTGATTCGCTTGTGCGCCCACAAACCCTCAAGAACAAATTCCGCGGCGGCCGCCTGAATTCCGGGATCGTCCTTGGGTCCCACGCCGAGCGCCGGCGTATGGTCAAACAATCCCTGGACTTTTTTCAACTCGGCGAGATATTCGGTGGCCTTTGCCGTAGCCGCGACTTTCAACTCGCCGCCCGTTTCGAACCACTGCACGATAGATTGCAGATTGGTGTCCTTGAAATATTTCGTGAAGGTCTTGCCAATCGCGGCGCGAATCAACTCGCGCGCGATGGTATCGGCTCCGCGCAACTCACCTTCGTATTCAAGCTCGAATTTTCCCGTCATTGAGGGAATCGCGGCGTAAATATCCGCGACGCGCGCAACCGCGACTTTCTCCTGATTGCGGACGGCGCGCTGCTCGGCGTTGCTCACCGCATTTTCGAGGCACGAGATCGGCAAGCGCTGGCTGACGCCGGAGCGACGGTCGACGCGTTTGTCCTCGCGAGCTTGAAATGCGATTTCCTCGGCCACTTCGCGAATGTACGGCGGGATTTCGATTCGATGGCCATCACGCGCAGTCCAGGATTCCTGGGAGGTAATGGCGATGCCTTCGTCGAGCGTCGCGGGGTAATGCGTGCGAATCTCCGAGCCAATGCGATCCTTCAGCGGCGTGATGATTTTTCCACGCGCGGTGTAATCCTCGGGATTCGCGGTGAAAACCAGCAGCACGTCGAGCGGCAGGCGCACGGGATAACCTTTAATTTGAACATCGCCCTCCTGCATGATGTTGAACAGGCCCACCTGAATTTTCCCCGCCAGATCCGGCAGTTCGTTGATGGCAAAAAGGCCGCGGTTCGCGCGCGGCAGAAGACCATAGTGGATCGTGAGCTCGTCGGAAAGATCGCGTCCGCCTTTGGCCGCGCGAATCGGGTCCACGTCGCCGATGATGTCGGCAATCGTCACGTCGGGCGTGGCAAGTTTTTCGACGTAGCGCCTGTCGCGCGGGAGCCATGCGATCTGAATCGCCTCGCCTTCGACAGCGGCACGTTCGCGGCAGGCGCGGCAAATGGGGCGATAGGGATTGTCGTTGATTTCGCAGCCCTGAATGACGGGAATTTCCTCGTCGAGAAAACCGACGAGCTCGCGGAGAATGCGCGTTTTCGCTTGGCCGCGCAGCCCGAGCAAAATGAAGTGGTGCCGCGAAAGAATCGCGTTGACGATTTGCGGGATCACCGTGTCGTCATAGCCGCGAATTCCGGGGAAAAGTTCATCGCCCGCGCCTAATTTGCGCAGAAGATTTTCGCGCAGCTCGTCCTTGACCGTGCGCATGGCGTAACGCGCTTCGCTCCAGTGGCTCTTTCTCAATTCGCCGAGCAAATTTGGTTTTGCGCCCATGTTGTGCAGTTCCTTTTCCGAAGTTCGCCGCGCCGCGCGATTTTCCACGATTGTTGCTCCCCTTTTTCCCCGCCCCGCAATGTCACTGACCAATGTTGCGTTGCCGAAACTCGTGCGTCAGCTTCGGTAGCACAACCCGACCTCTGGGGCTGAAGCCCCTTCTCTCTCGAGACTTGAGCGGCACGGTTACACTTCCTGCGTCAGTGTAAAAAACCGTGCCCTGACGCAGCATGCGTCACCTTTTTCGGTGACACGCCCCTAATTGAGCGAATGCCCGTTGCCGCGCGCGCGTTGACGCTTTTCATTCAAATAAACGAGCCGCGGCAGCCACTCCTTGAGTTGTTCGTAAAGATGCAGTTGCCTCTCCGCTTCATCGCGCATCTCGAGCAGAATCTGCTTCTGATCGAGCTCGAGCGGCAGCGCTCCCGCCATGGCATATGCCGGAGACAATTGCGACTTCGGCGGCAGCACTTCGGGCCCGTGATTGAATAGCAACCAGTAGCATTGCTCGTAAAGTTCCAGCAATTCGTTTGATGCAGATGGATAGGCTTCCGGCAGTTCGTCAAAACATTCAATCGCCGCCTCGTAATAAGCCTTGTCGTCGAAAATTTCTTTCACCTGGAACGGCGTGTGGCCGCGCGCCAAAATGTCCATCTTGCCGTCCGCGTGCTGCTTGACCAACGTGACGATCGCCGCCGTGCAGCCGGTTGTGGCGATACCCTGTTTGTGCGCTAGAATCACGCCGAATTCGAGTTTCATGGTCAAGCAGCGGCGAATCATTTGCTTGTAGCGCGGCTCGAAAATATGCAGAGGGAGGGCCGCTCCCGGGAACAGAACGACATCAAGCGGAAAAAGTGGAATGCGCTTCGGCTTCATCTGTGCGGCGCCGCGTTACTAGCATAGCAGAATCAACGGCGCGCATTGGGTTTTCTAGAACGCATCTAGTGTCGCTGGCACCTTGAGCGAAAAGCGAAAAGCGAAAAGCGAAAAGCGAAAAGCGAAAAGCCCCACCCTTCGCAAAGGACGCGAAGGATGGGGCACCCGCAAAGGCGGAGGCGAAAATACGACTGCAAATTTAGGAAGTCTATTGTGCTAACGGCGAAGATCGTCGATCGCGGCCTGCAATTCCTGGCGCGCATGCTCTTCGCCGGTCTTTGTTGCTTGTGAGACGCCTTCCGCCAGTGTCTTGCGGGCGTCGTCAGTTCGCCCAAGCTTGGCGAGCATCTGTCCATACTGAAAATATGCGGCGACGTAATCGGAATGCGCGGCAATGAGCAGCTTGAAATTTTCTTCGGCGGCGGCGTTGTCGCCTATTTTCATGCATTCCATTGCGAGTCCGTAGCGGCCGAATGCGTCGGCGGGATTCTTGGCGACAAATTCTTCGAGCATTTGCCTGCGGCCCTTCGAAACTTGGGGCGTGTTCATGATTGTCGTATTATAGTCACCTCGTTTGCGGACGCCAAATCTTGAGTGAGGGAATGTATTGGCGAAACAGAAAGCCAAGTCAAAAGCAAGTCCCGCGGGGGGATCGGCCACATATACAACGGAGCCTGCCGACACGGGGCTTCCGGGCAAGCCGGTGAGCGCGTCGCGCTCCGAGATGCTCGAGGCCGTGTTGCCGAACGACGCGAATCCCCTGGGCTACATTCTCGGCGGACGCGTGATGCATTTGATTGACATCGCCGGAGCCATCGCGGGGCATCGGCATTCTGGCAGCTACCTTGTCACCGCGTCGGTTGACTATCTGGATTTTCGCAGCCCGATCCACATTGGCGATTTGATCGTGCTGAAGGCGGAGGTCAATCGCGTGTTTCACACGTCGCTGGAAGTGGGCGTGAAGGTATATTCCGAAAATATTTTGACGCGGGAGCGCAAGCACACGTCGAGCGCATACGTTACGTACGTTGCCGTGGATGCCGATCTTCACAAGCATGCGATTCCGCCGCTGATTCTTGAGACCGAAGAAGATCGACGCCATTGGCGCGAAGCCGGCGAGCGGCGCAAAATCCGGCTGGCGCATCGCTACAAACGGCCGTTTCCGCCGGAGTAGCAGACTCGCACTTCCAGTTTGTTTTAAGGGCGATCCTAGTTGTCATTCCCGCGACACGAGGGCCACGGTACAGAAACGCAAAGGCGAATGCAGATTTCCTGCCTGCGGCAGGCAGGCTCGTCGCGATTGCTCCTCGGAATGACAACGGGTATGGTTTTTCAACGGGCTGCGAACTATGCGGGGAAGTCATCGAGACAAATATTCGAGGACGGATTTTGCGGTGCGGAATCCTTGCGAAATACAGCTTCCGATGGAAGGGCCTTCGAGGTAATTTCCGGTGACAAAAATGCCGCGACAGTTCTCGAGTTCATCCTGAATCGCCTGAACTCGTTCCGCATGCCCCAAATTGTATTGCGGCAGCGCTTTTGCATGGATCCAGACTTGCTGCGCAGCGGGGGGTCCGCTGATTTGCAGCACTTTTCCGATTTCGACTCGCACCTGGTTGGCAATCTGTTCCGCGCTCATCTCCAGAATGCGTGGATCCATCGCACCGCCGATGAAGCTGGTGATTGCGACCATGCCCGCGGGCGCGCGTCCAGGAAAGAGTGATGAATTCCAAACGTTGCCCAGAGTGCGCAGGCCCTCCTTTCGCGGCACCAAGAAACCGAATCCGTTGAGCGCATGCCCTATGTGTTCGCGACGGTATCCTTCGGCGACGACCGCGACCGGAGCGTAGGGAATTCCCGAAAGGGCCGCTGACAGGCTTTTCGCAAATTTATTTGCCAGACGCGCGGCTTCATACGCGGGCGTGGCAATCACAATCGCGTCGGCTGGCAAGATTTCCGCAGTGCGTATTCCCGTGCAATGAACGGACCATCCGACATTCCCCGCTGATTCGAGGGAGTCGATGCGAATGCCGTTGGTCACGCTGCTCCCAAGTTTCCGCGCCAGCGCGCCGATAAAACTTGCCATGCCGCGCTTGAAACCGGCGAGAGTTGGCCGAGTGCGCGGACCGTCGCCGCGCGACTTCATCGCGCCGCGGATGATGCTGCCGTATTCTTCCTCCCATACCGCCATGGTGGGAAAAGTGCTGCGCAAGCTCAACTGCTCAGGATCGCCGGCGAACACGCCGGATACGAACGGCCCGGCGAGATGTTCAAGAATTTCCGTGCCGAATTTTCGGCGGACGAAATCGGCAAACGATTCATCATGCGCCGGCGGTTTTGAATGGCGGAACGCTTCGCCGAGCACTCGCACCTTGGAGGCCATGCCAAGCAGCGAAGTGCTCAGCAGCGTGGGAGGAGACATCGGAGCGGGGTGCAGTTTTCCGTCGAGCAATACATAACGAGGCGTTTTGGGATCGGCTTCGATCAGCTCGCTCTCGAAGTTCGCCGCGCGAATCAGTTCCTGCAAGTCCGGCGTCATTTGGAAGCTCTGAGGGCCGGACTCAAAAAGGAATCCGTCGCGCTCGACGGTTGAAATCACTCCGCCCGGCTGTTCGGCTGCTTCGAGTACTCGAACACCGATGCCCATTTCGGTGAGGCGCAGGGCGCAAGCAAGACCGGAAATTCCCGCGCCAAGGACAATTGCCTGACGTGGCGGGCTCATTGGGGCAGGGACATCTCAGAGAGTCTTCGAAAAGAGTGGCCGCGAGTCCATTTTCTGTTCGCGGAGATAGCGGTCAAACGGCATGGCAAGGTTGCGAATGAAAATTCGTCCCAGAGTGGTGACGCGTATTTCGTCGTCGGATAGAAGCACAAGGCCGTCGTCGCGCATGGCGCGCAGCTCGGCGAGCTCACTGGCGAAATATTCATCGAAGCGAATCTGGAATGTATTTTCGATCTCCCGTTTGCGCACGACAGTGTGGCACAGAAGCTTGGTGATCACTTCGCGGCGCAACACGTCGTCGGAGTTCAGGCGGTAGCCGCGCATCGTCGCCAAGCCACGTTCCGCGACAGCCGATTGATACGTTGCGAGCGCGCGATCATTTTGCGCGTATGCTTCGCCGATGCTGCTGATCGCGCTGACGCCCATTCCATAGAGGTCCGCGCCGGCTTTTGTGGTGTAACCCTGAAAATTACGGTGCAGAGTGCGATTGCTTTGCGCGATGGCGAGCTCGTCGCCCGGGCGCGCGAAGTGGTCCATGCCGATGTAGAGATAGCCCGCGCCCGTAAATTTGCGGACACCGATCTTGAAGATGTGAAATTTCTCCATGCCCTCGGGCAAATGCCCCTGAAACGCGCCTTGCTGCTTGCGGAGCCAGGGCACGTGGGCGTAACTGAACATCGCGATGCGATCGGGACTGAGCTCCAGGACTTTGTCGATGCTCTCCGCAAATGACGCGGCCGTTTGATACGGCAAGCCGTAAATCAAATCGACGTTCACGCTGTCGAATCCAAGTCTTCGCGCTTCGACGATCAAGTCGCGCGTCAACTCGAACGGTTGCACGCGGTTGATTGTCTTTTGAACTTCCGGAGTGAAATCCTGAATGCCCATGCTGAGGCGGTTGAAGCCAAGCTTTCGCAAGGTTGCCAGATGCTCGTGCGTCGTAACGCGCGGATCGACTTCAATGCCAATTTCAGCGTTGGCCGCGAATGAGAAGCGCTCTCGTGTGTAGCCGAACAGATCTTGCAATTGCGCGGGACTCAAATAGGTGGGCGTGCCGCCGCCCCAGTGGAATTGCACAACTTCGCGTTGTCGCGAAACAAACCGGCCGACGTGATTGATTTCCGCTTTCAGCGATTCGAGATAAGGGATTGCGGCCTTCTTGTCTTTTTGAATGACCACGTTGCACGCGCAGAAAAGACAAAGGCTCTCGCAGAAGGGGAGATGCATATAAAGCGACACGGGGGTGGCGGCGGATTCGGCGCGATGGAGGAATTCCTCGAGGTCGGCTTGGTGAAATTTATCGTCCCAGACGGGCGCGGTGGGATAGCTTGTGTATCGAGGGCCGGGGCGATTGTATTTCGCGAGAAAATCCTCGCTGACTTCGAGATCCGGCATTTCGTTCGCGGTCTGCATTTTCGAACTCATCGGTTGCCTGTGTCCGGCGCCGCGGCGGTCTGCGGCGGCTTGGCTTGTGAAAATTCGCGCGCGGCGCGGACAAAAGCCTGCGCATTCGCGACCGTCGTCGTGGGCAAAATTCCGTGGCCCAGATTCAAAATATGCCCGGTGCCGCTGGTTTTCGTGATGGCTTCGCGCACGGCCCACTCGACATTGTCTTCCGTACTCAAAAGCATTGCAGGGTCAACATTGCCTTGCAGGGCGATTTTTGCGCCAATTTTCCTGCGTGCGTCGGCGAGATCGGTACGCCAATCAACGCTCAGCACACTGGCTCCCGTCCGGGCAAGCGCCGAAAGTAAATTCGCGCCGTTCTTGGCGTACAGTATCACGGGTGCCTGGCCCGCGTTCAATTCCGCGATCAGTTTTTGGGTCGCGCGCAGTTCGAACACTTCATAATCGTGAGCGGAAAGTTCTCCTGCCCATGTATCGAAAATCTGCACGGCAGTGGCGCCCGCGTCAAGCTGCATTTTCAGATAGCGCGAAGTGGCGTGCGCGATTTTTTCGAGCAGCGCGTGGAGCAGCGCGGGCTCCGTGTACATCATGCGCTTGATCGTCGAAAGCTCGCCTCGCGTTCTGCCTTCGACCAAATAGCAGGCGAGCGTCCAAGGCGCGGCGGCGAAACCGAGGACCGGGACATCGGCTCCGGCGGCGCGAACGATGGCACGAATGGCGCCGCCCACGAATTGCGTTTCGCGCTCGGGATCAAACTCCTTGAGGGACTCAACCGCTTTCCAATCACGCACGAGATTCCCCAGGCGCGGCCCGTCGTCATTGATTTCGAGCGGCAGACCCATAGCTTCCGCGACGATTAAAATGTCCGAGAAAACGATGATGGCGTCGACGTCGAGCAGATGGTACGGCTCGAGAGAGATTTCGGCGGCGAGATCCGGCGTCTTCGCCACTTCGAGAAACGAATGGCGGCGGCGGATTTTTTGGTAGCCGGGCAAATAGCGTCCCGCCTGTCGCATAATCCAAGTGGGAACGCGCTCCGGCCGTTCGCCCCGCGCGGCACGCAGGAAGATTTCTTTCTTGGTCGAGGATGAGTTCGGCTTGGGCATTGGATTAACAGATTACACTTTATCTTACCAGAAGCAGTCTTTAGGCCGCATGGTGAGCGTCCTCGCGGCTCGCGGTACTGAATCAGACTGACGTACGAGGTTAGTTTCCGATTATCCGACTCAGGAGCTTGCTGGAGAAATTCTTTTCATCGAGTTGTTTTGTCTCTGAGGCCACTTGAGCAGACGGCCGCCAAGAATTTGCCGTCGGAAGACCAGGAGACGTTACCGCACCATAGGCGGTCCTTTTCCCCGAAGGGCCCTATTCGCTTGCCATCCAAACTCGTTACAAAGATGCGAGGAACATCCCGAGAATGAAGGGGCCCGGATTGGATGACGTCGTCGTCCATGGGACGTTTCTCCGTATAGGCAATCCGCCTGCCGTCCGGGGACCAAGCAAATGACTGCACATCGCGTTTCTCTTCGGTGAGCGGAATTGTGTTCAAGCCATCGGGATCACATACGACAAGTTGTTTCTTTCCGCGTATGAGAGAAAGATAAGCAATGTGCTTTCCGCTTGGCGACCAGATAGGACCCAATGCGTTGTCGGCAAGTACACGATGCGCTGAATGACTGGTCGCCCCCATGACACACACAGACCCCTTGAATTCCCCCGGTCTCACTTCGGTAGAACAGGTATACACAATCTGCGATCCATCCGGGGACCATGACGGCGAAAAGCCTTTTTCGATCAACAACCGGGGCGATTTGTGGGATGCCGTATCCAAGAGATAGATTGCGTTTTCGACAAAGCCTTTACTGTCACCCACATCTTCGAGTGTTATGGCACTAACGGCCAAAGTCTTGCCGTCCGGGGACCAAGATAACGTAGGTCCACCGACACCAAACTGAAAAGATGCTAACTGCTCTTGATTCTTGCCGTCAGCGTCCATGAGGCCCACCTCAGAAATCCAGATGGGTCTTTTGCTAGGGCTACCCCTCTCATCAAAATGAATGTAGGCGATCTTGTTGCTGTCGGGAGACCAAACCGGATCTTCACTGCGATCATCCGTCGTCAATTGCAGTTCGCGTCGCGCTCCGTTTGCGCTGACCACAAAAATGTTCGTAGGAGTTGGCGCACCCAGCCTGAATTTTGGGAAAATCATGTTTCTATCAAACACGATTGTCGTCGGCCCCGTTAACGGCGGGGGAGATGATTGTATATCTTCGGAACTTGTCCCGTGGAAACCGCTTACGACCGCAAGTAGCAAGATTCCGATGAGAACTCGCATGGCATCGCGATTGTAAGTGCGGTGCGGTTACCTTGCAACAACTTGCTAACTCCGGATAACCGCGGTGACCGGAAACTGAGACACCCCACGCCTCGCATAAGGTTTGTCGCGGTGTGCAATCGGCGCTAAGATTGCTGAA
The DNA here is from genome assembly GCA_035933995.1 of Candidatus Acidiferrales bacterium. Classification (GTDB taxonomy): domain Bacteria; phylum Acidobacteriota; class Terriglobia; order Acidiferrales; family UBA7541; genus DAHUXN01. The sequence goes on from DASYYI010000215.1 coordinate 14,722, forward strand.
TGCCATTTTTCATAGGCGCTCTTTTCTTGGCCGTGCGTGTGCGGCGCGGCGCGCGCGCGGGAATTTTGAGTCTGCGATGAAGCTCTCCATGGATTTTGCGGCGCTGGGCCTGTACGTGGGCAGCTTCGTCGGCTACACGGCGAACCTCTATCGCGACCGCCGCTGGATGGGACGCGTGGCGACGCTGATGCTGATTCTGGCCCTGGTGGCGCATTATTATGCGCTGCTCGAACGCTCGCGCGTGATTCATGCGATTCCCTATGACGATCTCTACGGCTCGATGTCGCTTTTCGCGTGGCTTGTTGGCGTAACCTATCTCGGCCTTGAAACGTTTCACCGGCAGCGCGCCGTGGGTTCGCTGGTGGTTCCGTTTGTTATTATTTGGCTCGTCGTGGCCATGAGCGTTGCGCCGGCTGCGGTGAGTCGCGAGCCTCGAGCGAACGGGGCGCTCTTTGCGCTGCACATCACGATTGGGATTCTCGCCTACGCGGCGTTTGCCATTTCATTTTTGCTGAGTCTGATTTATCTGATTCAAAATCGCGTGCTGCGGCACGGGAAGCCGGGGCTGGCCTTCTGGCGATTTCCGGCGCTGGATGTGCTGGAGCGAATGAGCCTTTCCAGTGTGTGGGTCGGCTTGGTCGCATTGGTGATTGGAACCACTTTGGGCTTCGTTTGGGAGCACCGTCTGACTCATCGCTTCGCGATGGCCGATCCGAAAGTGCTCGTGACGTTGATCGTGCTGGTGATATACGCGATATATCTGCTGATTGTGCGCGCGCCGGCGTGGCGTGGTGCGCGCGCGGCGCTCCTTTGCGTGTGTAATTTCGCGGTTGTGTTGTTCAGCTACACCATTGTGAATCTGTATTTCACGAGTTTTCACCGCTACTTCTGATGGCTACCGACTCCATCCCCGAACGCAACGCCGCAGCCGCGCGAGGCCGTGCCGCCATTGCGCTGATCGGTTGCAACCATCGCACCGCGCCGTTGGAACTGCGCGAGCGCGTGGCTTTTACGCCGGAGCAGGCGGTGCGCGCGGCGAATGAGCTATGCAGCATGGGCGTGATTGAGGAAGCCGTGGTTGTGTCGACGTGCAATCGCAGCGAACTGTATGGCGTTACGTCGGAGACGGGGGAATCCGCGCCCGCGGCGATGGTTTCGTACTTCACGGATTTTCATAAGCTTTCTCCCGCGGAATTGAACGGGCGATTGTATCGCCACGCGGGGCCCGAGGCTGTGCGGCATCTTTTTCGTGTTGCATCGGGAATCGATTCGATGCTGCTCGGCGAAGCGGAAATTCTGGGGCAGGTGCGCGAAGCGTATAACCGCGCGCTCGAAAATGGCTCGACTGGCCCAGTACTGAACCGGCTGTTCCAGGGCGCGCTCGAAGTGGGAAAACGTGTACGCGCGGAAACGGAAATCGGCGCGCGGCCAATGTCCGTGGCGCTGGCGGGCGCGAAACTTGCGGAACGTGTTTTCGGGGAATTGAAGGGCCACAGCGCATTGATTGTGGGCGCGGGTACGGTGGCAGAGCAAGTGCTCGAGCATCTGCAGTTGCGCGGAATCGGTGAACTGCGAGTCGTGAATCGTTCACGCGCGCGCGCGGAG
>DASYYI010000230.1:0-4577 GCA_035933995.1 Candidatus Acidiferrales bacterium
CTGCGCATCGTAAAAAACCGGCACGCTCATTCCCTCATAGAGCGAGCGCGTCAGATCGTTCCCCGATCCCGCAATCGTTTTCCCTTCCGCATCCTCGAATTCGTAAGTGATTATCGAATTGCTCTTCAATGTCCGCTGGCCTGTCACGCGAGCCATCGCCACTGCTCCGTTTTCCATCAGATTTTGATCGCGAACCATTCTGCCCCGCACAAAAAACGGAACGCACGCAATCAGCGCCGCCAGACACGCCAGAAAAATCTGCGGCCCGTGAAAATCCGCGAACGAACGCGCGCCGTACCACAATCCATACAAACTCCAGATCAAAAATGCGTCCAGGAAGAACACAACCAGCAGCACCACGGTCAGCATGATTTTTCCGCGTGCTCCCAGCCGCACCGGCCGCGGCGGCGGCAACGAAACCATGAAATTGTATTGCTCCGATTTTTCCGCGTTCACGCTCGCGCTCGCGGTCTTTGCAAATGACGCCGCGTCGCCGCCAGGGTTCGCCGATCCTTGCGGCGCGCGCAGTTTCGTCAGCCCTTGCCTCGCGCCCGCGTACACAAATCCCAGCAACAGAGTCGGCAGTGTGGCGAACAAGATTGCTCCCGGCCAGTTGTGCATCACGAAACCGGGTCCGATGATTCCAACCAAGTCGAGCACAACGATCAGCGCCGGCAAAAGCCACGTGACGCGCGCCAGCTTCCGCGCCGCCGCTTCGCGATTCCACCCGCACTTCGCGCAGTACGGCGTGCCCACCGCCACATCCGCCGCCGCGCCGCACTTCGGACACGTGATTTGCGCCACAGGGAATTCTATCTTGGATTTTTCGGGGGTGGGTCGTCAGTTTGACGATAGTCGCGCGGTAGGCAGAAACAAGCACTACTCTAAAGGTGGTTTGTCGCTTAGGGAGGAGCGGCACTCGAATCCCTTCTTGGTTGCCGGATCAACCCTTCCGCGTTGAGTTAGCGAGGCTGAGTGGACGAGATCGTCTAATTTGGAAAATGCACGCGGCTAAGCAAGTCACGAAAGCGCGGGTCGGAGCGAACGCGGTCGAATTTGGGATCCACATTCAGAGCGGCCAAATACCAGGAGCGCACTTGATAGGCCTTTTCGAGCCATTGAAAAGCGTGGTCCCTATCATTCATTCCGACGTAGACCAGGGCGACCAAGTAAGGTGAAATGTATTGCTGCTTAGACTCGTCCTCAAGGGTATGGATAATCTTCAGGGCATCTTGCTTATCTCCCGTCACCCCGTAAGCGTACCCCAGCGAGCTCAGCGGCTCGGGGATTGTTGGGCCACTAATCTTCACCGCGTGGCGAAACTGCTCCATGGCCGCCGCAGGACGGCCGGTTTGGAGATACGTCCAACCCAGTGCGTCGCGCGCCAGCCAAAAATTCGGATCCATCTGAATTGTCGTAATGAGCTGTTTGATAGCCTCGCCGTAACGACGTGAAAAGTACAAGCCGGTTCCGAGCAAGGTATTGTCCACAGAGGAAAGTGGGTCGAGCGTCACCGCCCGGCGGTTTTCCGCCAGACCCTCATCGGCGCGGCCCATCCAGACCAGGAACCAGCCGTGGGCAGCGTGTGCGTCAGCGAGATTGGGATTTAATGCCAGGGTGCGCTCGAATTCACTCTCGGCTGCGTTCGAGTCCCACGCGTACCAGAAATAGTATGTAGCCAGGTTTGCATGCCCTTCAGGGAGTGTGGGGTCCAACGCCAGGGCCTTTTTTGCGGCTTCCTCCTGTCTCGGTTCGGCCTCCGTCGGGGGCATCAGCCAGTCAACTATATCACCGTAATACTCTGCAATGCCCGAATACGCCAGGGCAAACGAGGGGTCGCGGTCAACGGCCTTCTGGAAATAAGAAATGGCTTTGTCGAATCCCTGCGGGGTGAATGTTTGCGCATAATGGACTCCCTTGAGGTAATCGTCGAAAGCTTCCGGATCCGCAGTGAGGCGCTTGGCCAGCTGGCCCTCTTCCTTGTTGTTCAGGCGAATTTGCAAATTGGAGACGATTTCCCGCGCAATGTCCCCTTGAATCGCCAGCATATCCTCTGGCTTGCGGTCGTAGCGTTTGCCCCACATCTCGGAGCCATCGCCTACGTTGACGAGATCGACCTGCACAGCTAATGTGCCGCTGCGGTGGATTACTGTCCCAGTGAGCACCGCGCCTACGTTTAACTGCCGACCTAGCTCTCGCGGGTCACTGACGCGGCCTTTCCAGTAAAACACCGTGCTGCGCGCCGTGACGCGCAGGTTTGGGATCTGGGACAAATCGTCAATGATGGTATCGGTGATTCCATCGCTGAGATACGCATCATTGGGATCAGGCGAGCCGTTGGCAAATGGCAGCACGGCCACGGAGTCGATTGGAGTGCTCCGGTGCAGATATGCCCAGGCAGCGATAAATGCGCCGATGCTGATGGCAAGGGCAAGAACTGCCGCTCCTATCTTCAGAAGGGATCCCCGGTACCCTCGCTCAAATGAAATGGCCGTTTTTCTTTTCCGCGTGGCCTCCCCAGCCACCGAATTGAGTTCCACTTGAGTATGCGAACCAGAATCGCGTTTGAGGCGCTGCAAGTCCGAACACAGGTCGGCGGCGGTTTGGTAGCGGAGCTTGCGGTCTTTTTCCAGCGCCTTGTTGATGATCTCCTCGAGGCGCGGCGGAACGTCAGGATTGAGCCGGACGGGAGCTACGGGCGACTTTTCCAGAATGGCGGCGAAGATGACGGCCGTGGTGTCGCCGCGAAACGGCAGCGTGCCGGTGGCCATTTCATAAAGCACCGCGCCAAAGGAAAACAGATCCGAGCGCGCGTCGAGATCTTCGCCGCGGGCCTGCTCGGGTGACATGTAGGCGACTGTGCCAAGCGCCACGCCCGGGCTGGTCAAATGCTCTTCGCCCAGCGCGGAAGTCAAATCACGCGTGCGCGAGCCCAGTGTCTTTCCCGCATCGAGTGGCGATTGTTTCGCCAGGCCGAAATCGAGAATTTTGGCGTGGCCGCGGGAGGTGATGAAGATGTTTCCGGGTTTGATGTCGCGATGAATGATGCCTTTGGCATGCGCGCCGTCGAGGGCATCGGCGATTTCGACGGCGAGCTCAAGTGTATCCTCGACCGGTAACGCGCGGCCGCCGATACGATGCTTCAGCGTCTGGCCTTCGAGGTATTCCATGGCAATGAAGTAGCGGTCTTCGGCGCGGGCAATCTCGTAAATCGTGCAGATGTTCGAGTGATTGAGCGCCGAAGCCGCGCGGGCTTCGCGGCGGAAACGTTCGAGCACGCGAGAATCGGCGATGAGGTCTTCAGGCAGGAATTTCAGCGCGACATCCCGGCCGAGTTCCAAATCCTCGGCTTTATAGACGACGCCCATGCCTCCGCCGCCGAGCTTCTCGACGATGCGATAGTGCGAAACGGTGCGACCCACGAGGGATTGCGATTCGCCCATTGTTGGGCATGTTAGTTTGCGCCGCACCCCAAGTCAACGTGGCCGTCGCGATTCCACTCGCACTTCGCGTAATACGGCGTGCCCACTGCCACATCCGCCGCCGCTCCGCATTTCGGACACGTAATTTGCGCCATAGGGAATTCTATCTTGGATTTTTCGGTGGTGCGCCACCCGTTTGACGGTCAGCGTGATGCATCACGAAACGCAACAAAAAGTTGCCTTTCCCGGCCGTTCGCTCTAACATGCAACCTGGAGGTTGCTTAACGATGGATCATCAAATTGAGAAGCGCATGGAACTGAAAGCGCCGATCTACCGCGCCTGGCGAGCGCTAACGGACTATCGTGAATTCGGCGAATGGTTTCGCGTGAAACTCGATGGCCCGTTCGTGAAGGGCCAAGTCTCGCGCGGCCACATGACCTACCCCGGCTACGAGCACGTCAAATGGGACGCCGTCGTGCAGAAAATGGAGCACGAGCGCCTCTTTTCCTTCACCTGGCCGCATCCCAAATCCTTCGACAAAGCGGATTACCAGCAGGACTACTCAGGCGAACCGACTACGCTCGTCGAATTCAGGCTGGAGAAGACCGCCGGCGGCACGTTACTGGTGCTCACCGAGTCCGGCTTCGACAAACTTCCCGATGACCGCCGTCTCGAAGCGTTTCGCAGAAACGATGACGGGTGGGATCAGCAAATGAAAAACATCGAGAGCTATGTCGCGCAGAACCCGTAGCCGCGTTGCCATCAAACGCAACGCTCGCGCGCCCCTCTTTGCCGCGCTGGGCGACGACACGCGGCTCTCGCTCGTCGCCAAACTTCGCAGGGGGAAGCCGCGTTCAATTTCTCAGTTGACTCGAGGCTCCAGGCTCACTCGGCAGGCCATCACCAAGCACCTTCGAGTACTCGAGCGCGCGGGAGTTGTGCGCAGCGTCCGCTCGGGTCGCGAAAGCCTGTTCGAATTCCATCCCGAGCCGATTGGCGAACTCAAAAAATACCTCGATCTCGTCTCCGAGCAATGGGATCAGACGCTGTCCAGGCTAAAATCCTTCGTAGAGCGTTGACCACTCTACCGCCATTTATCACCCGCCGATCATCGTTTGACCTTAGTCTTCTGGCGGAAATTGGAAACCTGCTGC
>DASYYI010000247.1:0-26557 GCA_035933995.1 Candidatus Acidiferrales bacterium
CGGCCATATCGTGCTTACGAATCCCGACATGTTGCATGCGGGGATTTTGCCGCACCACACAAAATGGACGCGGCTCTTCGAAAATCTTCGCTATATCGTTCTCGACGAGCTGCACACATATCGCGGCGTCTTTGGCAGCCATCTCGCGAACGTCTTGCGGCGTCTTCGGCGTATCGCGCAATTCTACGGCTCAAATCCGATTTTCATTTGTTGCTCCGCCACCATCGCCAATCCCGGCGAACTGGCTTCGCGCTTGATCGAGGATCAGGTCGCAGTCATTGACGAGAATGGCGCACCGTGCGCCGAGAAACTTTTCGTTTTCTATAATCCGCCCGTTGTGAATCGTAATTTAGGTATCCGGCGCAGCTATTTGAACGAAGCGACGCGCGTGACGAAGGAACTGGTCGCGCGGAATCTGCAAACGATTCTCTTTGCGAACAGCCGTCTGCATACAGAAGTGATGCTCACGTATCTGCGACAGGCCTTCCCCGCTGCTCCTGGCCGAAGCGAGCCAATTCGTGGCTACCGTGGAGGCTATTTGCCCGGCGAGCGCCGCGAAATCGAGCGCGGCCTGCGCGACGGCAAAATCCGCGGCGTCGTTTCGACGAATGCCCTGGAATTCGGCATCGATATTGGCTCGCTTGATGCCACGGTGCTTGCGGGCTATCCTGGATCAATTGCATCAACTTCGCAGCGCGCGGGACGCGCCGGGCGCCGCAGCGGAACTTCCTGCGCTGTGATGGTCGCTTCATCGGCGCCTCTTGATCAGTTCATCATCCAGCATCCGGAATATTTCTTCGGGCGCTCGCCTGAGCACGCTTTTGTTCAGCCCGACAATCTCGAAATCCTCGTGAACCATCTGAAGTGCGCTGCCTTCGAACTGCCGCTCTCTCCCAACGAGCATTTTGGAGACATTGATCTTTCGGCGATTTGCGAACGCCTTGTCGAAGCGGGCTTCCTGCACAAAAGCGGCGGCCGCTGGCATTGGGTTCAAGAGGCTTATCCAGCCGATACGATCAGCCTGCGTTCAGTCACTTCAGACAATTTCGTGATCATTGATGAGGTTGGCGACGCAATGGGCGAATCTTCAGGCCCTGAAGTGATCGGCGAAGTGGATTTTTCGAGCGCGCTGACAACGGTGCACCCGAAAGCCATCTACATTCACCAGGGCCAGCAATATCACGTTGAACGCCTCGACTTCGATGAACGGAAGGCTTACGTGAAACAGGTCAACGTGGATTACTTCACTGACGCCATTCGCTATACGCAGGTTCGTGTTCTGGAAATTGCCGCCGAAGAACCTGCGACTGGCTCTTCCTCTCGCGCCCATGGTGATGTGCTCGTGCGCTCGCAAGTGATCGGCTTCAAGAAAATTAAATTCTTCACGAATGAAAATGTGGGCGCCGGCAAGCTCGAATTGCCCGAGAATGAAATGCACACGACGGCGTTCTGGGTCACGCTCAACCGGGGCCTAGTTGCTTCACTTCCCTTTGCTCTTTCGGATCGACAGGGCGGGACGTTTGGATTGCTGCACGCGCTGGAATCCGTCGCCACTCTTCTGCTGATGTGCGACCGCCGCGATTTAGGCGCAACAATTGGCGAACGGGCTCCAAGACCTGGAGTCGAGGAAGAATGGGAGCAGCTTCCGGAAGCCGCAGCCAGTCCAGTTGAGACGAAAGAATTCTTCGAGCCGAATTTATATCTTTACGACGCTTACCCAGGAGGCATCGGTTTCAGTGAACCGCTCTATCGCACCTCCGAGATTCTTCTCGAACGCGCACGCGATTTAATCGCTGCGTGCCCGTGCGAAAAGGGCTGTCCATCGTGCGTGGGGCCTCTGGGTGAACGGCAAGAGCATGCCAAAGAAGCGGCGCTTGAGATTCTCAGGCGGCTTCTGGGTCAGGACTAACTTGCCGGCAAAACTCAAAGACAAATTCTCCGGCATCAAGGCTCTGCGTCCTGCGCCACGGCGTAGCTCATTATCAGCTGACATCGGCGAACCCCGCTCTGCCGGGAATGCTGACAGTCTTGCGACTCTTCTGGGCGCAACACTCCAAAGAAATCATTACGGCGAGCATTTTTCGATTCGCCGCTGGTTTTCGGAACCATGTGAATTCGCGCCTCATCCGGATGTGCTGCGCTTGATTGCTCCCGATGCTGCGAACGATACGGTTGACCCGCAGCGCTGGCTGTTTCTCGACACGGAAACCACGGGATTGTCTGGCGGCTCCGGCACCTACGCATTTCTCGTTGGACTCGCTTGGTGGGATGCCGGCGGCCTAAAGGTGGAGCAATTCTTCATGCGTGACCACAGCGAGGAACACTCTGTGCTGCTGGCGCTGCGCGAGCGCATAGCGGAACGACCCGTCCTTGTCACGTACAACGGAAAATCATTCGATTGGCCATTGCTCGAAACGCGTTTCCGCATGACGCGCGCCATCGAGCCGTTGGCGCCGCTTGTGCATCTCGACTTGTTGCATCCGGCCCGCCAGCTTTGGCGCTTGCGCGTGGGGAATGCGCGCCTCGCCCAACTGGAGCGCCACGTTCTCGGCTGGGAACGTGAAGGCGATGTGCTCTCGGATCTGATCCCGCAAATCTATTTTGATTTCTTGCGCACTGGATCGGCTGAACCCCTTCTGCCGGTTCTTCGTCATAATCAAATGGACTTGCGGGGACTGGCCGCCATCGCGCGCAAAATATTCTCGTTATTGGCATCGCCGGAAAGCGAAAACTCAGATGCATTTGAACTCTACGGCGTGTCCCGTATTTTCAGCCGGCGCGGCGAACGCGCCCGGGCGCGCGAACTTTTCGGCCAGACGCTTGATGCCGGATTGCCTGAGGAACTTCGCCGACGTGCGCGGCAACAATTGGCTCGATTGGCAAAGCGAGATCGCGATTACGATCTTGCGCTTTCGTTGTGGGAGGAGTTGAGCCGTGAACGTCGAGCTGGGCTTGCGGAAAGCATCGAGGCAGCCATCGAACTGGCAATCCATTATGAGCACCGGGCTCGTGATCCTGAGCGCGCGGCGGAAATTATGCGCGCCGCTATTGCCACTCTGACTGCCCATTCAGATGCAAACCGCACGGGCGCCCACAGCTTCGGGAGCCTACGAACCAGATTGGAACACCGATTGAACAGGCTCGATCGCAAATCCGCACGCCCCCTGGCTCCGTAAGAGCGGCACTCGGACTCTATTTCGAAGGCACAGTCCGGCGTGTGGAGCGGTCAGGCCCTTCGGAGTCCGCCAGGGTGCCGCTCGGCTCAGCTGGCCAGCCGAGTTGAGCGTCAATGCGATCAAATACGCCGCGATTAGCGCCTTCGACGCTCAAGCATTGATCCTGAAAGCATCGTAGGTAAGCGCTCCCGAAACTCGCGAACTCCAGCCCCTCCGTAACCGGTTGCTTAACGGCATATTTCTTTTCGAACGCTTCGCTGTAACCGCCGAAGAAAGATTCCGCGTCCTTTTCGTTGTCGAGAGCAAGCAGAACCACCAGTATCGTCTGCTTTGTCTCCTTGTTTTCAAACAGGGCATAGCGGTCGCCATGCCACATGGTTGCAAAATGCTCCGCTCTGCTCGCATCGATGAACTGTTTCAAAACTTCGCCGAGCGCAAATTCGCCGACTACGTTTTCGTCGAGCTTGCTCCAGCCGCGTGGAATTGCGGATTTCAAATCGGGCAGCGCAACGGCGATGGGCTTCACATCTTGAAGATAAAGGCTGGGGTGTAGAATCTGCTGTGTCGATACCGGCGGATTCTCAAAGACTTTTTTAAAATCCGGCCAGCCCGAAGTCGCTTTCAAAACCTGTTGGCTGAACTCGGCGCCGGCCAGATAGGGAAAGAGCAGTTCGTCACGTATAAACGGCGGCGCTTTCGCAAGAGTCGGATCCTTGTCCATTTCGCTTGCGACGCCCGATTCGATGAACGGAGCGATATCAGGGACATCACGAACGCTGGTATGCATGCCATCCAAGCTGTAATCCATCATGGCCGCCACTGCTGAACCTTCGACCACCGCATCCCGCGCCAGCGATGAATCGTCGTTCTCGCGCACGGCCTTTTGCCACTTGTCGAGATGGAAATACTCGTCGTCAAGGGCATGCGTCAGCTCGTGAGCCATCACCGGCTTTTGCTCGACCGGATCGATCCAGTCGGCAATGAAAAATTCTTTTTTCTCAGGATCGTATAGCCCCGCGACTTGGTCGGTCAGGACATCGAGCAGAAAAGAATCGAGCGGAAATCCCTTCGGGATCAAGCCGAAAGCCTCGAGCGTGTGCTGGTCCGCATAACGTTTCTGCGGCGATTCATCCTTTTTCTGCTGCTCGATGAGGTACTGGCGTATCTCCGCCTTTGTGCGGATGCTTTTCTTTAACGACGACTTCACAGGCAGGTCCAAGATCTTGCTCATCACCTGGAGAACTTGATCGGCCGCAACGAAGAATTCTTCATTGGTTTGCGAATTTGGTTCAGAACTGTAACGAGCCGCGAGCGCAGAGGCCGCCACCGTCGTCCCAATACTCGCAGCAACCGCCAAGATCAACGCAATTGCGCTCTTGATTCGCATATTCCCTCGCTCGGATAGGATGGCAAATGGACGGAAATAGTTTCCATCTTCTTTTTTTAAGCGCGGCAAGCGAGCGATCGTCGCGCAAGCATGGCGACGCCGGATGTCTTGCACACGGCAATATTGTTCCGAGCTTATACAAGGACGTCGCAGGCAAGTGGTCAATCGACCAGCAAGAAGCAAGCGATCTTCGAGACTGGCTGCGACGGTGAGACATCGCCCTCGCACTTGTATGCGCGACTAAAACATGCGATAAAGCACTGTTCCGATTTCATAACAAGCCGATAACTTTGCTATAATTTTAATTCAACCCACTGCCCAATCTCGGAGTTCCACCGAAATGTTTCCCGGAATCAGCCTTCGCCAGGTTCGCGAACGTCTCGGGCTAACGTATCGGGATGTTGAGCAGGCAAGCTATGAGCTCGCGCAGCGTCACGGCCGCCCGGAATTCATAGTGCACATCAGTCGTCTGGCAGACTTCGAGAATTCGGGCGTGGTCCCGAGCCTGCACAAGCTATTTAGCCTCTGCAGCATTTATCACCTGGACTTGCAGGAGGCATGCAAATGGTATGACGTTCCACTTGCCGATATTTTCGGCCCTGCCACCTCGCAGGCTCCGCCTCGAACACACATGGCTGCGCCACCGCGGGTCGTTCGTTTGCCGATTCATTTTGATCCGGCATTCGACCCTAGGCGGACGAGCTACCTTACACGCATGGTGGAAAGTTGGGGACATTTCGAGGCAGCAATGCTAAAAAACGGCCACAACTACCATTACGGCTACATTGGGCAAGACGACCACTGGATGGAACCTATACTCCGCCCAGGTGCGCTGGTCCTTGTCGATCCCCAACGACAGAGGATCGAAGCTGGTGGATGGCGCAATGAAGCGGAAAGGCCTATCTACCTAGTTGATATCCGAGGTGGTTACCGCTGTTGTTGGTGCCTGATGGAGAAGAGCAGGCTTGTCCTCCAGCCGCATCCTCTCTCTACTAGTGTACCGGAAGCCTATCGTTTCCCCGACGAAGCGGAAGTTGTCGGACAAGTGGTTGGCGTATCTATGCGTTTGGTCGCGGATTAGGATTATCTTCGGCGATTAGGCCCAGCAAGACGCCCATATTGGAGCAGAAGAGCTCGCGCAAATAAGACGGAACTCCAGACGGGATAAGCACTCGGTAGAATTCGTGCTCCTGCCAACGCCCGGCAATTTCGCCGGCGCGACCGCCGAGCCCGTCCAAGCATTTTCGCAGCTCCACTTCCTGCCGTTCCAGAGATGTTTCTAAAATCCTCTCAAAGAGTTCCTGATGGCATACCAAAAGCGCCTGATGAACTGCGGATTCGGAATAGATCATCTCTAGCCCTGCATGCCGGTACTGGCCTGTGCCCATGTCTCGGAGCGTCGCCACGTGCAACAAGCGACAAAGGTCTCCGGGAATCCCCGCAAGCGTAGTCGAAGCGAAGTCCTCGATTACGCGATGATTCTGGCGGAATTCATCTAGCGCTTCCATCTTCTAACCTGTTCTGTCGTCGGAACATTTCGACCCGATCAACTCCTGCCGTGCTGGGTGCGTGACATATATGCCCGCAGGAGGTGTTCCACGATGAAACGGACAATCGCTTTGCTCTTTGTTTTTGCGTTACTGTTGGTGATAGTAGCCCCGGCGGGTTTCAGCGTCAACACGCAGTCGGTAAACACTGTTTTTCATTCGTCCGTCTGGGCCGATGGTGGCTCGCCCGTACCTCCTCTTCCGGACTTGACCGCTTCGAGGGCTCAGTTGTGGGCCGACGGTGGCTCGCCCGTACCTCCTCTTCCGGACTTGACCGCTTCGAAGGCTCAGTTGTGGGCCGACGGTGGCTCGCCCGTACCTCCTCTTCCGGACTTGACCGCTTCGAAGGCTCAGTTGTGGGCTGACGGTGGCTCGCCCGTACCTCCTCTTCCGGACTTGACCGCTTCGAAGGCTCAGTTGTTGGCTGACGGTGGCTCGCCCGTACCTCCTCTTCCGGACGCGGCACCGCCCATTACAGTTGGGCTCTAACTATCGCGCCGGCGCCGGGGTGCCTTGCAGTAGACGTAACCGAGATCGAAATGGTATAGTGCATTCCGGCGCGTATGGGGCTCTCATTACTCGACACCGTTCATTGGGCGGCCACCGCCTTCATTGAGGTTCTGGTTCTAGCTCTGGCACTGCGCCAAAAACTCCCCGGTCGCCTTCCGTTTTTCACAGTTTACCTGTGCATTCTCGTCGTGAACGAGGGAATCCTTTGGGTAACATACTCGCTCACTGGCATCAGTTCCCATGCGTCCTTCTACGTTTATTGGACAATGCAAGCGATCCAAGTTTCGATTCGTGGAATCGTTGTATACGAGATTTGCCGCGAGGTTCTTTCACCTTACGCAGGCATCTGGAAACTCTGTCGTCCGCTCTTGATCGGATTGGGGTTGATTCTCGCCGGGAGCGCCGTCGCCACCGCTCGGCGGCGAATACATCCCATTTCCGCGACTACTTTGATGGCAGAACGAGGTCTGGAGTTCACCGTGGTTGGTACCCTGATTCTTGGGCTGATTTTTTGCAGATATTACGGCGTGCGGATCGATCGACATTTGGCATGGATTGCGCTGGGCCTCGGATTTTACTCTGCGGTACAAGTCGCCAATAATACATTTCTGGACACCTGGCTGACGCACGCGCACTTTACGATTTGGGAGGCTCTGCGTAACGCGTCATTCAACATTGCGACGATTTTTTGGCTCGTGGCTTTATGGAAGCCGGTCCCCGCGAGACAGCCGGCGCCAGTCCTACTGGCTCCCGGGGAGTATGGCCGTCTCGCTCCTCAAATGACTTTGCGGCTTCGCGAATTAAATACCCGGCTGCTGGAGATCTGGAAGTGACTCTTTTCGTGGCGACGCTGGTTTTACTTGCTATCCTTCTGGCTCTGCTTTGGCTTCTGTTTGGCTCGCCAACGAATGAGACAGTTTTATCCCTCGACGCTCTGCAGATCGAAAAGATTCTTCCGGTAAACTGCCGCCATTTTCCGCAAATCAGTCAGTTATTGAGCCAGGAAGACACTCAATTCATGCGTAAGCGAGCGCCGCGTCACATTGAGAGTAAGTGGCATGCCGAGCGCCGCAGGATCCTCAAGGAATATCTAAGCGGGCTCCGGCAAGACTTTACCCGTCTTGAGCGGCTGGCGCGCCTGATCGCCGCATTCTCCCCAGAAATCCGGAGACGGCAAGAATGGGAGTGGTTGTGGCTCGCTCTTCAATTCCACTTTTCCTATCGGATGGTGGCGTTGAAACTCGCCCTAGGCAGCTTCTCTCCGGAAGGACTCGCCGGTCTTACGGAGATGATTGCAGGCCTGACCAGCGAGTTGGAGAATCGCATGGCTGTGATCGCGGAACATTCTCCTTCGCGGATGCGCACGGATGTTGGCGGGTGATACGCGCGCACACTGAGTATTAGCACCTGTCGGCGCATTCTGAAGATCTCCGAATTCGCGCTCATCGCTTGCCGAACGTAACTCGTACGCCCCTCCCGGAGACAATACTGCCTTATGCCTGTTACACGCAGCCTTATAATGGGCGAGCTAGGAGAGTTTATTGTCTGGGGAAAAAATTCTTGTCTGTGACGATGAAGAAGCAATTCGAGAGGTCGTTTCGACCCTTCTCGAAGCCCAGGGATACCGCTGCACGGTTGTGCCCGACGGTTTTCAGGCGATTCAAGAAATCAAGAGTGACTCGCATGATCTGGTCCTGAGCGACATCGTGATGCCAGAGATGGACGGTATGCGGCTGTTGCGGCAGGTCCGCTCACAGGATGAGGATATTCCGGTCATCATGGTCACCGCCATGCATGACATTTCTATAGCGCTAGAGGCAATTCGCGCCGGAGCTTACGATTACATCCTGAAACCCTTTGAGAAGGATCAGCTTTATCACAGCGTCTCGCGGGCTCTGGAGCATCGGCACCTTGTGCTCGAGAATCGCTCCTACCAGCAAAAGCTCGAGCACGTCGTTGCCGAACGTACCCAGCAGCTTTCGCTAACTTTGCGCGACCTTGAGCAATCTTATGACTACACCCTCGAAGCGCTTGGCGGAGCGCTTGACGCGAAAGACGCCGAAACAGAGGGCCATTGCCAGCGTGTCACCGCGATCACGATCCTCATTGCGAAAATCATGAAAGTTGAGCCCGACCACTTGCGACACATCGCCCGCGGTGCTTTTCTCCACGACATCGGAAAAATGGGCATTCCGGATCAAGTCCTGCGAAAGCCTGGCCCGCTCACGGAAGAAGAACGTCTCCTGATGCGGCGCCACTGCGATATCGGCTACACCGTGCTGAACAAGATTCCCTTTCTGAAAGACGCCGCCGAAATTGTCCTCGCGCACCAGGAATGCTACAACGGCAGTGGTTATCCGCGTGGTTTGAAAGGCGAAGAAATTCCCCTCGGAGCCAGAATATTTGCTGTGGCCGACACGCTGGACGCCATGTGTTCGGACCGGCCATACCGCAAGGCTTTGCCGATTTCGGCGGCTCGCGACGAAATCAAAAAGTTCTCGGGAACGCAATTTGATCCTCGCGTGGTATCCGCGTTTCTTTCCAAACCGGACGAATTCTGGATCCAGCTACGCAGGAACATCGGCGACCCCTTCAGATACTTGACGATGGATGAGGGTTAGGACCTCGCGCTTCACAACATCCGGGGACGCCACACTTGTCCAGTTGAGATTCGCGCCACGGCAATCCGATTGCGCCTCCCTGCGCGTACTTCTGTTATTATATGGCCTCGTTTGAGGTAATTTTGTTCAAGGAGAGGCGAATGAAGCGAATCGTTACGATGGCTGCCCTACTGCTCCTGGCGATTTCCGTTTTGTCGTTTGCGACGCAAGCGCAGGACCAGCAAGCCGCCATCACCACGACGAACCTGAAAGTCGGCGACGTTGCTCCGGATTTCACCCTGCCGAGCGATCAACATACATCCGTGTCGCTCAGCAGTTTCCGTGGCAAGAAAACGGTAATTGTGGCCTTCTATGTTCTCGCATTCACCGGTGGTTGAACGAAGGAACTCCAGGCCTATCAGGCTGATTTGGCCAAGATTGAAGCGAGCGATTCTGTAATATTCGGCGTGAGTATTGACAGCCCTCCAGCCAATGCAGCATTCGCAAAGCAGATCGGCGTCACGTTTCCTTTGTTGAGCGACATGAACCGCACTGTCCTGAAGCAATACGGAATTGTGCAACCTTTTCCCATGGGAACAGACAAAGTGGAATTTGCGCGACGCACAACCTTTGTGATTGCCAAAGATGGCGTGATCAAGCACATCGATTTCGACTCAACCGCCATCGACCCCACATCCGCCGTAACAATTTGCACAGGTCTTCACGAAAAACACGGAACGTAATTCAGCTGGGTCACGCACGGGCTCGAGAAACTCTTCAGCCCGTGCGTGAATTCCCAAACTGTCCTCAGATTCCACCCATGCTCGCCTCTTCGAATTTGTCGATCGACACGCAGGATCTTAGGTGCTCTTGCTTGGCGGCGGAGTGGCGGAGCTGTTTTTCGACGGGCTAACTGAGGTGAAGAATAACTTCGGAAACGGTACGGGCATCGCGAGTGGGCATTTCAGCGACTCCTTCGATCGATTCCCGATAGAGGTTGCGGCGTCGATAAAGAGTTGTAAGCATAGTCACAAAAATGAGCGTGGGAGGAATTATCAGAACGAGGATGCCATGCCTCAACGCCGCCAAGGCGCTCGGTCCTGTAGCCGCGGCGTCGTTATAGCAAAGTGCACAGCCCTGGGCAAAAGTCGCTGAAGCACAGAGCGTCGCAGGAACTCCCGCGACGAGCATCTTAAAGACCATTCGCATCTTCACAACCTCTCCGCTCGCTACCGCTTCAATTTTCCACCAATTCTCGCTTAAAACCAATACTTCATGGGTGTAAACGCACAATTCGCAGGCTATCGGGAAACACAAAAATCAAAATCATAACCAAGCAGAAAACCAGAGAAGGAACAATGATCAGGAAGAGACCAATCTTCTCGAATCGCAAATGCATGAAATACGCCACAATCAAGGCCGACTTGATCAGCGAAAGTCCGATGAGGAGTATAAGCATCAGGTGCGGTTCCAGTCTCATGTACGCGAGCAGAACCTCGACACCCGTCAAAATAAGCAGCCAAAACCACACCCACATAAACAGTTTTTTTGTTCCGGGCTGGTGCGTTTCCACGGCAGTCGTATCATGCGCGCTCATCGCTCGATTTGCTCCTCAGCCTTTTAGGTTGACGGACATCAAATAAACCATCGGAAAAATGAACATCCACACCAAATCGACAAAGTGCCAGTACAGGCCGCTGACCTCGACGTGATCCGCATTGAATTTTCTGCGGCCGAAGCCCAGCGCGATAATGCACAAATAAATCACGCCAATCGATACGTGCAGCATGTGCAACCCGGTAAGCCCGAAGAACGTGCCGCCGAAAAGCGGGTCACCCACGTTATTCGACCACGGAGTGAAGCCGTCATTGAACAGGCGAAACCATTCCATCAAGTGAAGCACGACGAACGCGATGCCACCGACGGCCGTCAAGAGAATGTAAATTACGGCTTTCTTGATTTCGTTGCGATGCGCGGCGGCTACAGCCATAACCATTGTCAAGCTGCTCGACAGGAGAATGAATGTCAAGAATGTCGCGTTGATGATAGCGGGCGAGATGTCGAAGGGGCGCGGCCAGTTCGCACTCGACAGGCGAACATACGCGTACGCAAGAATCGCAGTCGAAAATGTCAGCGAGTCGGAAAGAAGAAACAGCCACATTCCGAGTTTCTTGGTGTTTGTTGCAAAGGGAGCTACACCGCCTCCCCACGCCTGTCCCGCAACAGCGTCCACGTCCAATTCAGCCAAGTATCACCGTCCTAGCAAGAGAAGTAGGAAGAGAAAAACCCACAATCCATCCATGAAGTGCCAATACACCGACGCGACTTCCGTCGCGGTCGCGAATGTCAGCCGGCGCAATTTTCCGCGCCCCACATACAGCAACGCTACAATGCCGCCAAGCAAATGAAGCCCATGCGCCGCTGTGAGCACGTAAAAAAAACTGCCACTCGCGTTCGTCGCCAGATAAAAGCCTGATATCACCATCTGCCGCCACGCGATGAGCTGCCCCGCGAGAAACAGTAACCCGAGAATCGTAGTCACACTCCACCAGTGCCGAAAACCTTCGCGGTCGCCTCGCATGAAAAAGTGCCGGGCACGCACAATCGTTACGCTGCTGGCCAGCAGAATCAGCGTGTTCAACCACAAAATCCTCGGCATCGGGAATGCCTGCCAATCACTCCCCACGCCCTTGCGAACAATAAACGCGCTGGCGAAAGCCATAAAAAACATCAGTATGGCGCCCATCCCGATCGCCATTCCCGTTACGTAGACACGTTGCGGAATTCCAGATCGGCCGCCGGACGAGCCGTCGCCGTCTCCCCCTGGGAAGGAAGGAGGCCTGCCGCCCCCGCCTGCTTCGATAATCTCGAGTTCTTCCGTGGTTGACGTATGCGGCATGGTAGATCCCTGGCGCTAGGCTTTAGCCACTTGTTCGGGCGCGACATCTTGCGGTATGAAATCCTCGGCCGCACCCGGCACGCTGTATTCGTAGGGTCCACGATAGACGGTCGGATAATGGCCCGCAAAATTGTCGTGCGGCACCGGCGTGCTCACCTGCCATTCAAGTGTCGTCGCGCGCCATGGATTTCGCTCCGCCTTCTTACCGTGCTTGATACTCCAGAAGAAATTGAAATAGAAGAACAATTGCGCCGTGGCGGTCACAAATGCCGCGATGCTGATGAATACATACACGGGCTGGAGGCGCGCTAAATAATGAACCGCGTCGGTGCTGGCGTAGCGTCGAGGATCGCCCGCATATCCGAGGTAATGCATCGGCATAAAAATGCAATAAACGCCCACAAAGGTCATCCAGAAGTGAATCTTCCCGAGCGTCTCGTTCATCATGTGACCAAACATTTTCGGGAACCAATAATACGTCGCGGCAAACATCGCAAAAATCGCCGCCACGCCCATGATCAGATGGAAGTGGCCAATCACGTAGTAGGTGTCATGCAGGTAGAGATCCAACGCTGGTTGCGCGAGGAAGATACCGGAAAGGCCGCCCGTCACAAACAGGGAAACGAATCCGATGGCAAACAGCATAGCTGCGGTGAACTGGATTCGCGCCCCCCAGAGCGTCCCAAGCCAGTTAAATGTCTTGATCGCCGATGGCACTCCGATCACCAGCGTTAGAATCGAAAATGTCAGCGCGGAGTATGGATTCATTCCGCTGATAAACATGTGATGGCCCCACACCATGAAGCTCAGAAAGCCAATCGCGCTCAACGAGTAGACCATCGCCTTGTAACCAAAGACGGGCTTCCGCGAGAACGTCGAAAGCACGTGCGAAATGATCCCCATGGCCGGAAGAATCGCGATGTACACCTCTGGATGTCCGAAGAACCAGAAGAGATGTTGCCAGAGCAGCGGCGAGCCGCCCGCGTGCTTCAAAAGCACTCCGCTGACATCTAAATTTGCGGGAATAAAAAAACTGGTCATTGCCAGCCGGTCCAGAAGCAACAGAATGCACGCGGCAAGAAGCACTCCGAATGCCAGCAGCGCAAGGCTTGCAGTGATGAACCAACCCCACACGGTCAGTGGCATGCGCATCAACGAGAGCCCTTTAGCGCGCAGGTCAATTGTGGTTCCCAGAAAGTTTATTGCCGACATCAGCGAAGCGCCACAGAACAGCGCGATGCTCACCGCCCAGAGCGTCTGGCCAAGCCCCTGACCCGGCCCCGCAATTTCGCCAACTGCGCTTAGGGGAGCATAAGCCGTCCAGCCACTGATTGACGATCCACCCGGAACAAACGCCGAAGAAAGCAGGACAAGCATGGACACGAACGTCAGCCAGAACGACAGCATGTTGATTGTGGGAAACGCCATGTCTGGCGCCCCAATTTGAATCGGAAGGAAATAATTGCCGAAGCCGCTTTGCGGCACGGTTGTCAGAACGAAGAAAACCATCAGCGTGCCATGCATCGTGATAACGCGAAGATAGTCTTCCGGTGAAACCACGCCGTTGGCAAATCCCCAGATGTGCACATTCGGCCAAGCGAGGTGAATTCGCATGATGACGGATAGGACCATGCCAATCGTGACTGCCGACAGACCGAGCAAGATGTATTGCGTGCCGATAATCTTGTGGTCCAGGCTGAAAATATAATGGCGGAGCCAACCCTTGGGCGCTTCCGAATGGTGCACCGTGGTTGCGTGCGAACTCATTGACACTCTCCCATGTTTGCGGGTTCGTTATGATAATTACTCAAGACCATTTCTCACTGCCCAGCTTGCGCGTTCTGCGCCTCTTGCTTCTGCTCCCACTGCTGAAAATCGGTATCCGACAGTACGTGCAGCATGGCGTGCATGTGGTAGTGCCCTAAACCGCAGAGCTGATTGCAGGTGATTTCGTAATCGCCGATCTTTGTCACCGTGAAATGGACCGGGATCACGAGTCCGGGAACGGTATCCTGCTTGATTCGCAACTCGCGCACAAAAAAGCTGTGGATGACGTCCTGCGACCGCAACATCAATTCGATTTCCCGTCCAACGGGTAGATAGAGGTCCCCTGTTACGATGTCGTCTTTACCGGCAGGGTCATTCGGATCCAAGCCCAATGGATTGCCGGTAGACGCATCGATGTCCTTGGGATTGATCCGTCCAAATTTGCCATCCGTTCCGGGATAGCGAAAATTCCACACAAACTGCACGCCCGTCACCTCGACTTGCAGCGCTCCCGGCTCAGGCCCGCCAAAATGCACTTCGCCCCATGCATGAGCGGCCATCACCCCCAGAGCAACGAAGATCACAAGAGTCGCCGTGGTCCACACAACTTCCAGCATGTGATTGCCGCGAACAAAGCGCGCCTTCTGCCCGTGATCGCGATATCGGAAGACCAACCAAGCCAATGCTAGTTGCGCCAGCACAAAAACAATTCCCGTCGCTATGAACGTAACGAAGAATTGCTGATCAATTTGACTGCCGACAGGAGTGATCGCAGCGGGAAACCACCATGTCTTGGCTATGTGGAAATAAAGCGTCGATCCGACCAAAATAAGAATGACGATTGATAACAGGACGGCCGGTGCTGACGAGCCGGCACACGATTTTCGCGAACCCATTTCCTCCGCTCCGGAAAGATTGCGGCCTACGGAACAAACATCTGGCCGCCGATCCTTACACGCAACAACTCAACTGACGATGAAGGCTCTATCAAACGCACAATCATATATAACACGCACAAAAAAATACAAGGATGAATCAAGAAAATTTCCCGGTCTTTGGATTCCAAATCCCAGCGAGTGAGTTCTTGGTGCGGTCGAGTGGATTCGAACCACCACGGTATTGCTACCGTCAGCCCCTCAAGCTGATGCGTCTGCCAGTTCCGCCACGACCGCACATTGAAAAGCACGAAGAACGTTATCAAACATCAGTTCGGTTTCTTGGGCACAGGAGCCTGTGGCACAGGCTGTTGTGCCGCAGGCGCGGGCCGCGACGGCGCCGTCGGCATCGTCTGTTCCAGGATCGAGCTCCCCTGCGCCGTTGTCGGCGCGCGTTTCAACGAAAGCGCCAGCGAGCTCATCATGAATACAATGGCGCACCACGTCGTCGCCTTCGTTAGAAACGTTGCCGCACCGCGCGGACCAAACGCCGTCTGACTGCCCGCACCGCCGAAAGCCCCGGCCAAATCCGCAGCGTTGCCGCTCTGAAGCATGATCACAAAAATCAGCAACAGGCACACCAGGATGTGCAACGTAACCAGCACAAAATTATAGTGCCACCCGAGCCACACTAGCCCCAGCGCCGCTGCAATCGCAATCACCCACTTCGCCGCATTAGGCATTCCTGCTCCACTCTGACCCTAAGATTTCTCGCCGCTAAAAATTCACAATTGCTGAAAACGACCGCGCGTCCAGGCTTGCCCCGCCTACAAGCGCACCATCAATTTCCGCTTCAGCCATCAAATTCCCGATGTTATCGGGATTGACGCTGCCGCCATAAAGAATCCGCGCACGCGCCGCCAACTCCGGCGTAAATCGCTTCGCGGCCAGGCCGCGAAGGAAAGCATGCACCTCGGCGGCAATTTCCGGGGTCGCGGTGCGTCCCGTGCCGATAGCCCACACAGGCTCGTAAGCGATCAGAATACGCGAGAAATCCGGACCGGTCAACGTCGCCATTCCATCAATGAATTGACGTTCGATTAGTTGTTCTGTATGGCCCGCATCTCTTTCGCTCTGGTCTTCGCCGACGCAAACGATGGGTTGCAAGCCCGCTTCAATCGCCGCCTTCAGTTTGCGGTTCACGGTCGCGTCGGTCTCGCCGAAATATTTTCGGCGTTCGGAGTGCCCGATGATCACGTTTCGGCAACCTGCCTCGATGAGCATTGGCATCGAAACTTCACCAGTAAACGCGCCTGCGCGCTCCCAGGAGCCATCCTGACCGGCTATCGAAATCAAGGTGCCTGCCGTCGCGTCCACGGCCGCAGCTATTGCAGTAAACGGCGGCGCCACAACGATGTCGCAATGACGGGACGCCGAGACAAGCGGTTTGAACGCCTCAAAGAACGATCGCGTTTCCGCTTGCGTCTTGTGCATTTTCCAATTGCCTACGATGACCGGATGGCGCACGGATACCTCTAAATTGGAGTGAGGGCTTCGACGCCCGGGAGCTTCCGGCCAGCAAGAAACTCGAGCGAGGCTCCGCCGCCCGTCGAAATATGAGAAATCTTGTTGGCGAGCCCCGCCTGCTCGACCGCGGCCACGCTATCGCCGCCACCGACAATAGACGTCGCTCCTTTCGCAGTCGCATCGGCAACAGCTCGCGCAATCTCCATCGTTCCGCGCGCAAACGCCGGTTTTTCGAACATACCAACCGGCCCATTCCATACAATCGTTCGCGCTCGAGAGATTTCTTTGCGGAAGAGCTCAATCGTCTTTGGCCCGATGTCGAGGCCCATCCAATCGGCTGGAGTACCCTCGACTCCCGTCAGCTGCGTCTGGGCGCCGCCCTCTTCAGTCGAGCGCGCCAGGACATGGTCAATGGGCAGCACAATGCGAGATCCGCGCTCAACCGCCTCACCGAGTAACGTCAAAGCGAGACCCGTCTTGTCCCCTTCCACCAGCGACTTCCCCGTCGTAAAGCCCTTCGCGCGGAAAAACGTATACGCCATCGCTCCGCCGATTAAAATTGTGTCGGCTATCTTTATCAGATTCTGAATCACTTCGATTTTATCCGAGACCTTTGCACCGCCGAGGATCGCCACAAACGGCCGTTCCGGATTTGTCAGCGCTTTGCCTAGATATTCAAGCTCTTGCTCCATTAGCAGTCCGGCGGCGGCTTGCCGCACAAATTTTGTGATGCCGACGACGGATGCGTGAGTGCGATGAGCCGAACCAAAAGCATCGTCAACGTAAATTCCATCACACAGCCCAGCCAATTGGCGCGAAAATCCCTCGTCGTTCTTCTCTTCTTCGGGGTGGAATCGCACGTTCTCGAGAAGAAGCACATGCCCATTCTTCAGTGCCTTGCTGCGCGATTCGGGCCCGTCGCCTACGCAGTCCGAGGCAAAAATCACGGGTTTACCAAGCAGTTCCTTCAGGCGTTCCGCTACCGGTGCCAGGCTGTATTTAGATTCCGGTTTCCCCTTCGGCCGCCCAAGATGCGAGGCGAGCACCAGCCGCGCGCCTCGATCGATCGCCAGCTTCAATGTGGGCAGCGTAGCGCGAATGCGTGTGTCGTCCTCGACCTTCCCATTTGCCAACGGTACGTTGAAATCGGCGCGAATGAACACGCGCTTTCCGGACAACTCCAAATCTCGAATGGAGAGTTTTTTCATCTCGTCGCGGACTCAGCGGCAAAACACGCCGGAACTTATAGCCGCGGGGCCATGAACTTGATCAGATCCAAACAACGGCAGGAATAACCCCATTCATTATCGTACCAGGCCACCACTTTCACGCAGTTCGATCCCACCACACGCGTGTAACCGGCATCAACGATCGCCGAATGTGGATTGCCCAGGAAGTCGACGGATACGAGTTCCTCATCCGTGATATCCAGAATGTTCCTCAACGGTCCGCGAGCCGCGCGACGAAATGCTTCGTTGACGCTATCCGCCGTCGCCGGCTTTTCGGTCATCACGGTCAGGTCCACCACGCTCACGTCGGGCGTTGGAACGCGTAACGCATACCCATCCAGTTTGCCCTTGAGTTCCGGAATGACAAGATGAAGCGCTTTCGCCGCTCCCGTCGACGTCGGAATCATGGAAAGCGCCGCCGCGCGCGAGCGCCGCAAGTCCTTGTGCGGTAAATCGAGCAGACGCTGGTCGTTCGTGTACGAGTGAATCGTCGTCATTGTGCCAACGACAATGCCAAACGTATCGACGAGCACTCTGGCTACTGGAGCAAGACAATTTGTTGTGCAGGAAGCATTCGAAACCACATGATGCTTCGCCGGATCGTACGTTTTCTCATTCACTCCGAGCACCAGAGTGCAATCCGGATCGGTCGCCGGAGCGGTGATCAACACTTTTTTCACTGGCCCGCGAATATGTTTCCGCGCCTCTGGTCCTTTATTAAACACACCCGAGGATTCCACCACAATCTGTGCCCCAGTCGAGGACCAATCCACCGCAGCCAAATCCTTCACTTTAGAGACATGGATCGCGTGGCCATCCACTTGAATCGCGTCATCGCTTGCCTGAATTTTATTCGGCAGGTTCCCATGGATGGAATCGTATTTCAGCAGGTGCGCCAACGTTTTCGCATCCGTGATGTCATTGATGGCCACAATTTCGATTGAGGGATCGCCGAGCGCCACGCGAAACACGTTGCGCCCGATGCGGCCGAAGCCGTTGATGGCGACTTTAAGTGACATGCTTCCTCCGTGCGTTCTGTTGCGCTCACTTCGAACCATCAAAGCGTAGGCGGCATACGGAAGCAGATGCTAGGGTGCGCGGAGAGAAAAGTCAACGCGGCGCTAACTGTATGTTTTAACGTGAATGACTTTCTCCCCGCTGAAAGTCACCAGAACTGTCTTGGATGGCGGATAACCGTAGATCCAGTCTTCCGTTTGCTTCCCGTCTTCGTCAAATTCCCTGACCTTCTTGTCGGGGCGGCCCATGGCGGCGAGCACCATATCGTGATTCATCCCCACGATTGCTCTGTGATCCTTAATCGCTTGCTGGAACTGCGGCGGGAGCGTATCGACCCAGTTAACCGCCGAGGAATGTTCACCCGCGAAGTCGAGGAACGGCGAGAGATCGTGTTTCAATTCGTCGGGACTCAAATTGGGAACCGTGTGCCCGTAGTCCAGGATCAGAACAGCTCCCGTTTGAGCCGGCCCCGCCGAAGTCGGCATGGTGGTGACTGGCGGACTCATGGGCCCCATCCCAATCTGCACATGCTGTCGCCAATTCCAATGCTTCTTCGTCCCGCCGTTGATGCCAATGATGATTTCGTTTGACCGAAACTCAATGCTGCTGATTTGCACGTGGTCGCCGGGATTCGCCGCCGCGCCGCGCATCAGCGCTTGGCGCAAATTCCTAGCATCAATCGCTTGGCCTACCTTGTAGCGGAACCCCTGTTTCACCGACGGAATTGACTGAACAACGCGAGCGAACTCGCCATCAACGTAGCGGATTAGGGCGATCTTCGATTCCTGTTCCAGTGGCTGCTTCTTACCTGTTGTGGCCTGAACAATCGCCAAAAACAGATCCGGCGGAGAGGCCATCGTGGGCAGGTTGGCCTGCAGAGGCTGCACAGGCTCCGGACGCAGCGGATACACATGAGGCAAGTCGAAGCACGCCAGAAGCAACATCACGCTTGCGAGGCTGGTTAATCGGAACATGGGCGCATCGTCATTTCCTGCAAGCCAGCGAGCCTAATCGGACCCCCATTTTGTCACTGGTTGAGCAAATAATACCATTTTTCGACGGGATTTCCTGCACTTGAGTGTTCACGGGCCTCATCGGGACAACTGTGTGCGATTGCAGTCTGCTTCGGAGAAACGATCTAGCTTGCGGCAGCCTTGGACTTAACGGTCTCAGCCTGCTCCTCGATCTTTTCCAGTGCGAGTTGCGGCTCGAAGCAGCGCCGGCATCGCGCCTCATACATTCCACCCGCGCCGACGACAATCAATTCCTCGGAGGCGACCAACCGTTGTGTATTCACTGCCGGATTGCCGCAACGCACGCAGATCGCGAGCAGTTTGGTAATTTCTTCGGCAACCACCAGTAAACGCGGCATCGGCTCGAAAGGACGCCCCATGAAATCGGTATCGAGTCCGGCGACGATCACTCGCTTGCCCGAATCCGCCAGCCGCGTGCAGCTCTCGAGTAAGCTTTCGCCGAGGAATTGCGCTTCGTCGATGCCCACGACTTCGGTCCGCGGTTCAACCTTTCCCAGAATATCTGCACCGGTGCTCACCAGGCCCGAAGCAATCTCCAAGCCCGAGTGCGAAACAATGCCGTTCGACGAATAGCGCTGGTCGATAAATGGCTTAAAAATTTGCACGCGTTGCCGCGCGATTTCCGCGCGTCGCAACCTTCGGATCAGTTCTTCGCTCTTGCCGGAAAACATCGGGCCCACAATTACTTCGATCCAACCCATATTACCCTTGACGATATCCACGGACTCTCTCCTGGCCGATGAACGTAGGCTAACACAATTCTCTGTGGAAATTCCGGCACACGGCCCGGACAATCGAAGTGCCCTTTACCGCTTTGACACCGCGTCTCGCAGCGGTTCGTACAGCCCGGCATTGAAAAATGGTGCGAATGCATTGATGACGGCGGTGCGGAAAGCGTCCTGCCTGGTGATCATGTTGCGGGTCAACACCCCCCACGCGCCTTGAGCATCGCGAATCCCGTGTCCGCCGGCAAACGCATCTATCGCCACGCCCAGCTCGATGCCTTCGTCGACCACCTGTCGCGCCAGAATTTCCGGCAGAAGTATGCTTCCCGACTGGCCGAAAGCGCCACGTCCGTGCTTGTCTGCCACAAAGGCCCAGTTTTGCAGGAAAACGCTGCGCAAATCGCCGTTGCTCAGAACATCTAGCCCGCCTTCTAACCCCACGAAATAATCCCACGGCAGCTTTTCTTCTTTTGCGCGCTTCAGAAGCTCCTCGGCTCGATGGCGCGCGCCACTCATCAACTCAGAGCGCGACAGCGGTGTGTGGCGAACTCCACTCTCCACCTCCGCACCCACCACGTCGAAGGGAGCGTTGGGATCCAGGCTCGGCCCAAAAACCGTCAATGCTTCCCAAACAGCATTCAGCTTTGGGCGGCGCGTGCTTCCCACCGCGACAATGATCTTGGCCATGGCTAAAATCGGGAACAACCCGTGAAGAATCTATTCTTTCCAAAGCTGCGATTGTTTCTCGCGTGCAAATCGAACGTTTAAAAACGCTTTCAAGTCTTCGATCGATGTAAAAACCTGATCCGAACACGCCAGCATCCACCCGCTGATTTCCTCCAACGGCAGCGGCGTAACCATGTAAACGGGAATCCCTTTCCGGTAAGCCACGGTCAGTTCCGCGGAAGTGCCGCCGCTCTGCGCGTTCGCATCTCCCCAAAAACAGATGACGTAGTCAGCCTTGTTTTCGATCAGGTCGAGATCGAAATGGATGATTTTACGGACCACGCGTCGAAAACGTTCCAGGTCCGTCAATTTCCACTCGCGGAAGTGTGCTGTCTCTTCCTCCGTGAGGTTCTTCTTTTCGTCCTGCGCGGGATCGTAGACCCGATGACCCAAATGATCCCGGAGGAAAGGGGCAAGCTTCTGCCGCCAGAGCTTGCCGCCGCCATCGGCGAATTCAATTGGTCCGCAGAGATATGCGAGCATGAGGTCCAGGTAAGTCAGGACTCTAGCACGTCGTCATACTCGCTGCAAAGAGATGCCCAGAGGAAAGTAAGGAGGAGAAAATGGAGCGGCCGAGGGGACTCGAACCCCCGCCTACAGCTTGGCAAGCTGTCGTACTACCCCTATACTACGGCCGCTCGGACGGGCAAGACTTGGAACAAATCTCTTATAGCACGCCCGTACCGAGCCCGACAAGGCCCGCGCGAACTCCAGCTGCGCGAGAATACAACGTCGCGGAATTCAGCGTGCGATCGGAAGAATCAGCTAATTGACTTCAAGGATGCGAGTTGATTTGACGACCGGTGATTTCTTCTGGCGGTCTGCAAAGCGAGTCGCACGCTCTCTGTCAATATAAACCCGGGCAAATTTCTCTCCATCGTGATAATAGACCGTCACTTGCCAGTGGCGGTGTTTTCGCCGCCGGTCACGTCGGAATCGAGCTGTGCCCTTCTTCGCTTTTGTTGTGGTTTTCTTCTTCACAGGATGTCCTAGTGTCGCGGGAGTATCGCAACTTCGGCGGCGCAGCGCAAGTCTCAAGTTGATTATCACCCAGGCCGCCACGCTCGCCTCGCCTGAATTCCCACAATGGAACATCAGCCTAAGTTTCTTGAGACGTTTGCCCTTCTCCAACGTCTAAGATGGAAAGAGAAAAAGAGTTGGAACTTTTCAGGGCATTTGAGCGTATTTCAAGTTGAAGGGGAAAGGGAGTTGGGCCATGGTGATGAGACTAGAGCATGAGGTAAACATTGAGGATCCGCGGCATCACTCGCTGGAACGGGTAGAGACCCTCCGGCGGTTGCTGGCAGGCGGGGCGCGCGTGGAATGCGACCCCAAGCGCCCGGATTTCTATGAAGTTGAGAGCGGTTCTGATATCTACTACATTCATATCTCGCCGGTTACCGGGAACATCCTTTTGCTTGCTACATGGGCGAAGGATGCTATTCCAGGCGACGAAGTGCGGACAACTCAGGCCGCATAACGCACGCAGACAAACACCCACAACGGTTCACATCAACAAATCAGCGGCCTTGAAGCCGAGGTCTTTCAGGATCTGCGTGTTCAATTCGTAGACCGCCGGTCCGACGGTCGTGCGGACATATACGCTATCGCCGGCGTCCGAGGAGATGTCTACAGTGGTCTTCTTTCCGGATTTGTCGGTGAGAATCACTTCAATGGCAGGTTTGGCCAGATGTGCCAGGACGGCCCGGGACGGCGTATCGTAAATTTGCTTCGCGCGGGCGTTCTGGATCGGATCCAGTATCTTCCAAATTTGAATAATAGCCTTCCCTTTGTCCGTGGCGGGCTGAAGGATCGTCCACTGATCGTTCTTGCCTTGCACGCACTGAATGGTTCCGTTCGCATTATGGATTTCCACGGCAGCCAACGTGGCGGGATCGAAGTGCAAGATGGATTTATCGCGCAGGTCGAAAAACTTTTTATTCAGCGCGTCGTAGACAGTTGAACTTATCTCGAAGATCATCGGGCGCGCGGTATCGCGTGCGTAATAGTTGTTCCCGTTTTTTTTGCCAACCAGCAGATGAAACTCCTGTCCCCTGGCCACAGCCGTCACGCTCATTGACGCGTGAGTCAGCCCATATTTCGCAAGGTCCTCGGGAGATTCGCTTACAACGTCGGTGAATTTATCCGTCGATAGCGCGCTTGAGAGAGAATCGACGGCGCTGGAATCAGCCAGTGTTTGCCTGGGCTTGACGATGTCCCAGGTAGAATTTTTCTTCGTCACAGCAATTGCGCCGCTCGGATCATCAATTGTGATGCCCGTGATTTCACTGTCGTTTAGCTCTAAAAGAGACCGGTCGCGCAACTGAGACAGCGGCTTGTCGGTTTCGTCCAGTAAGGAAACGGGCAACAGGTCGACATTCTTTGACGCGTCGATCAGAGCATAAACAACGTTGCCCGAAAAATCTTTGTCGCCAAGTCGAATCGTATGTTCAACGCCGCCCTTTTGCTGAAAATCAATTGTCACGGCGGGCTGAGCCAGTCCGTATTTCGACAAGCTGTCCGTGGGCGCGAATGCCCGGCGGACTTTCGCACTGCTCAGGTCGCTCACGATTCCGCTGATGCTCGTCTGATCGGCTCGTGTGGAAACGGGCTGCGTTATCTGCCAGTCTTTCCCTTGCTTTGCGAAAGCCGTTTTGCCATTCGCGCTCACAAGCGTCAGACTGGTAATCTGGCCTGCATTCAGCGCAAAGGCTGGCTTCCAGGAGGCTTCCTCTGGTGGCGGGGTGACGCTGTGTTTGCTGTCGTAGAAATAAACGAACGCTCCAAGGGCAATCGCAACTGCAACTACAATCAGTGTGCTCTTCTTCATGGCCGGCTAACGACGCTTCACCCAAATATAAATCCCGCCAATAATCACCATTAGAGGCAGAAACACGATGCTGAACCACGACAATTCGCGCTGCTGCGCTTCCGTCAACGTCACGCGGCGATTCGCGGCCTCCTTCGGGCGAATGGAAATCAGATTTTCCTCTTCGGTGAGCCAGTTGATGGCGTTGAAAAACAGATCGCCGTTGCGTTGCTGCCCCTTCCATTGATTCGTCGCGAATTCGGAATTGCCGATCACTACCAGCCGCGCATCCGTCGAGCCTGATTTCTTTTCTGCCGCGACTCCAAGGGGCAGCGGTCCGCGCTGATCCGTCTTAGCATCGTATCTCACGGTCCCGTTTCCCAAATTCGGTACGGTAAAACTGGCAGCTGAAGTTTTCAGCAACTCAACCGAGACCGGATTTGGTTTGGACGTGTCCGCGATCGACACCGTGCGCGCCAGAGGGAAAAATGTCATCGAATTGTTGAAATTGCGGACGATGGGGCTATCGCCGTAATCAACGACCAGCGGAACGCCTGGCCCCTCCCCAAGCAGACGCCCCACGCCGCTCACATCAATCACGTAGTTATCGCCCAGCTTGATGTTCCATGTTTGCAGGATATCGTCCAGTTTTGGATCCGTGCCCGGATCCAACAGCAGCATCGCCTTTCCGCCGCCGTTAAGATATTTTTCGATCATCTGCGCTTCTTGCGGGAAAAAAGATTTCTGCGGGCCCACATCAACAAGCACGCTGCAGTCGGAAGGCACGTCGTTCGACGTCACCAGATTTACCGACTTGACTTGGTAGTTTTCTTTCGCGAGTTCCCCGGCCACGCCGCTGTAACCCTTTCCATCTGATGCGCTTGTGGATTTTTCTCCATGTCCCTCCACAAAGCACACGGTTTTCACCGTCATAGACGTCGCCTTCAAAATCGCTGAAGCAAAATCCTGTTCGGTCGTTTCTTCCAGCCGCTGAATGCTCTTCCCACTAACGACAATCACCTGTCCTTCTCGCGCCACTCCGTATTGTTTCGTCAAATCCGGATGCTCCTCCGGATCCACCACGCGAAAGTGAATGTGAGAATTCAGGTTCTCGTACTCAGACATCTGGTCGCGAAGCTGCTGAACTTCCGGATCCGAGGATTTTGCGAACAGGAAAATATCGACGTCGGATTTTATCGGCTTGACGATTTTCTTCGTCTGATCGGAAAGCGTATAGAGCTTTTCACTGGTCAGGTCGAACGTCTTGTGATGACGGAATCCCAGATAATTGACGAAAATCAAAATGGCAAGCACGGCGATAACCAGCACGGAGGTATTTGTGCCAAGCTTCGAGGAACGCTTCCCAAAAAAACCGGCGATAGCCGCGAAATCGAAGACTATCCACGCCAGAACGAGCACTCCGCCCGCGATGAGCAGAATCTTATTCGCGAGTTGAAACTCTTCCAAAACCGTATAGCGAACATATCCCGCAATCAGCAACGCAAGGCCCAGCGCTCCAGCAAAACGCGCCAGCTCTCTTCGATTCCATTTCATTGGGCCATACCCTTTCCTTCCCTCCCTTCTCCACCATGAAAAATCAAGCTCGCCGCCAGCGCATGGAATCCACTGCCCGCATCGTCAAAAAAATGGCAAAAAAGATCCAGCTCGCGAAGAAAATCAGCCCCGTAGTGTCGATCACGCCCCGCACAAACGGGTTATAGTGCTGCAAAAGCGCCAGGTATTGCAGCGATTGCGCAATCACTCCATTTCCGGTTCCCGCGAAGAATCCGACGACCCAGAGAAGCAGCGATATTCCCAGCACCATCACGCCAGCAACGATCTGGTTCTCCGTCAAAGCAGAAAGAAACGAACCAATGGCGAGCAGCGTCGCGCCCAAAAGCAGCACGCCCAAAAAGCCTCCCGCGATCAGCTTCCACGGCGGCACAGGCTCGCTGTGCGCAAACATGTAAACGACGTAAAGCACCGTTGGCAGAATCATGATGATGAAAAGGCTCACCGAAGCGAAAAACTTCCCAAGAACAATTTGCCAGTCCGCAATCGGAGAGGTCAGCAGCAGTTCCATCGTTCCCCGCTTGCGTTCTTCCGAGTAGACTCCCATGGTCAGCAGCGGAGTCAGAAAAAGCAGGATCGTACCCACCAGGCTCAGGAATGCTCCCAGTACGGCGCTCGGCACGTCAAACGGAATCGCAGCGCCGCCTTGCATCGCTTCCATGCTCGCCTCAAAGGACGCTTTGATCCCCTCCGCCAAATACATATTGAAGAACACGGCGCTCAAAATCAGAAAGATGGGAACAACCGCGTAGGCCACGGGCGACACGAAATAATGGCTCATTTCTTTGCGATAAATAGCGTAGAGGCCGCGCATCTCAGTTTCGCTCCGTTTTTTCGGCTGGATTTTGCGCCGCGTCTTCTGTCGTCAGTTGCAGGAAGATCTCCTCCAAGCTCAGATTCATGCCGCGGAGCTCGTAAAGCGGCCAGCTCTGGCCTACAATTTTTGCCGCAATTTGGCTGCGCAGGTCCTGTCCTTGATTCGCTTCGACCGTTGCAACCAAACGCCCCGCGGACCCGAGCGAGCTGATTTCCACTTTTCGCACGCCGGGAATTTGCGCCAGCGCATCGCGCAAAAGTTTCTCTGGCGCTTGTACCTCCACGCGGATCCGCGCTCCGCCCTTGAGTTGCAGCGTCAGATTCTCTGGCGTATCAACGGC
>DASYYI010000281.1:0-6796 GCA_035933995.1 Candidatus Acidiferrales bacterium
GTGCGCGGAGCCCAAGTCGTCGTCGTGTCTTCGGCGATTCGTCCTGATAATCCGGAAATCGTCGAAGCGCGCAAGCTGAAAATCCCGGTGATTCCGCGCGCCGAAATGCTCGCCGAATTGATGCGCCTGAAATACGGAATCGCTATCGTTGGAGCGCACGGCAAGACCACCACCACATCTCTTGTCGCCTCCGTGCTTGCCGCCGCGGGCCTCGACCCCACGTTCGTCGTCGGCGGCCGCGTGAATGCCGCGGGCGCGAACGCGCGCGTCGGGCAGGGCGATTACATGGTTGTGGAAGCGGACGAAAGCGATCGTTCCTTCCTGCTGCTCGCGCCGGTCGTCGCCGTCGTCACCACCATCGACCGCGAGCATCTCGATCAGTACGACTCGCTCGAGGAAATTCAATCCGTGTTTCTCGAATTCGTGAATCGCGTCCCGTTTTACGGCGCGGTCGTTCTTTGTCTTGATGAGCCGAACGTGCAGGCGATTCTTCCCGGCGTGAAACGTCCCATCATCACTTACGGCACCTCGGGGCAAGCCGATCTCGTCATCAGCGAAGTTGAGCTGGCGGGCCTTGAAAGCCTTTTCCGTCTTACATACCACGGAGAAGATCTCGGATTTTTCCGGCTGCCTTCGCCGCCGGGAATTCACAATGTCCGCAACGCCGCCGCCGCAGCCGCCGTGGCTCTGCACTTGAACATTCCCGCCGATTTGATTCGTCAGGGATTCGAGAAATTTGCAGGCGTCGGCCGGCGATTTGAAATCAAGGGAACTTTCGGCGGCGTCACGCTGATTGACGATTACGGCCATCATCCCGCGGAAATTCGCGCCACTCTGGAGGCCGCGCGCGGCTGCGGTTACAAACGTTTGCTGGTTTTGTTTCAGCCGCATCGCTATACGCGAACCAAACATCTCTGGGACGATTTTTGCCGCGCCTTCAATCAGGCCGATGTTCTGTTCGTGTCTGAAATCTACCCGGCGGGTGAATCCCCGATCGAAGGCGTCACGGGACAGAAACTCGCCGAAGCCATTTCCGCCGCGGGCCACAAGAACGCAATTTTCACGGGCACATTGCAAAATGGAATCGACGCCGTATTGCGAGAAGCGCAGCCCGGCGACGCGGTGCTCGCGATTGGCGCGGGCAACGTCAACCGCTCGCTCGATGAATTGGCTTTCTTGCTGGGTGTTGAGCAACCAAAGACGCGCGTGACGCCGTGACGCGCCGGCAAATTTGTTGAGAAGGAAACGATGAAGCGCTCGGAGAAGTTAAAAAGAATCGACGCGGAAGCGTATCCGCAGGAATCGCTGGCCGAAGAGGAGCCGCGCTATCTTCGCCGGCAGAAGCCGGTCGAGATCAGGCGGCGAAAATTCGGCAAGAAGGCGTGGAAGACTTATTTCCGCGTTGCGCTTGCGGTTCTCGCCGCTGCGCTCGCGGGCAGCGTTATTTTTGCCGCAGGGAATTTCCTGCTGACCTCGCCGCGAATGGCGTTGGCCAGCCCGGGCCTGGTGGAACTCTCTGGAAATCATTTCGTCAGCCGCGCCAACATTCTAGAGATTTTCGCGGCCGATCGCGGACGCAGCGTGCTGCGCATCCCGTTGGCGAAACGCCGCGCGCAA
The DNA here is from genome assembly GCA_035933995.1 of Candidatus Acidiferrales bacterium. Classification (GTDB taxonomy): domain Bacteria; phylum Acidobacteriota; class Terriglobia; order Acidiferrales; family UBA7541; genus DAHUXN01. The sequence continues at coordinate 1,618 of DASYYI010000281.1, forward strand.
GTCGAAGAGTTGCCCTGGGTCGAGCGCGCCACGGTGCGCCGCGCGTTGCCGAACCGCATTGAAGTCAATGTGGTGGAACGCACGCCCGTCGCCTTTTTGCGTGAAGGCGCGAACTTGTTTCTCGTGGATGGTGAAGGCCAAATTCTGGATCGTCCACTCGAAGGCGATTTTCATTTTCCAGTCGTCACCGGAATTTCAGCGGCCATGCCTCGCGACGAGCGCGCGCGGCGCATGAAGATGATGGTGGATTTTCTGGGCGGCATTCAGCAGGTGCGCGCCGGTGCGCAAGAATCCGTGAGCGAAATCGATCTCTCGGATGCCGACGATTTGCAAGCGACGCTTGCTGGCCTGCAGGGAGCGCCTGACGCAGTGCTCGTGCATTTCGGCAATGGCGGGTTTCACGACAAATTTCAAGTTTTACTGAACAACATCGGCCAGTGGGAAGCCGCGGCGGGCCGCGTGGCGTCGGTCGATTTGCGTTTCGAGCACGAAGTCGTGGTGAACCCGGAAACTTCGTCATCAGCGGCACCGAACCAGCCTGTCGCCGCGAAAACTGTCGCTGTAAAACGCGTCGCCGCGAAGCAGGCCGCCACGAAACCCATCACGAGTGCACGATTGGCGGGAGACGCAAAACCAAAACTGAAGCCCGTCGCGCAGCGAAAGATTGCACGCGCGCGGCGACGGCCTGCGACGCATGCGAAATCGCATCGGCCTGAGAAACGACGCACGACGCGCTGAAACTGTAGCGCGCGACGAACAGGATTAAGGAGCTGCCGTTTGGGGAAAAAGGATCGCTATGTTGTGGGGCTCGACATCGGCAGCACGAAAACCTGCGCGCTTGTCGGCGAAATTGAGGAAGATGGCGGCACCGTGAAATTCGCGGCGTTGGGCGCGGCGGAATCGAAAGGTTGGCGCAAGGGCCAGATCGTGAATCTGGAACTCGCAGTCAGTTCCATCCGGCGCGCGGTTGAGGAAGCGGAGAACATTGTGGGCGTCCCGGTGGAATCGGCGCTGGTGGGAATCGCCGGCGGGCACGTGCGCGGCGTGAACAGCCGCGGCGGAATCACGCTGGGCCAGCGTTCGCGCGAAATTCATCGCGACGATGTGCGCCGCGCGGTCGAAGCGGCGAAAAACGTGAGCCTGCCGGAAGATCGCGAAGTCTTGCACGTGTTGCCGCAGGAATTCTTCGTTGATGCGCAGGACAACATTCGCGACGCCATCGGAATGGTGGGGCAGCGCCTGGAAGCGAATGTGCACATCGTCACCTCTTCGGCGACCGCAACGCAAAATGTGGTCAACGCCGTGAATAAATCCGGCGTGATTGTCAGCGACACAGTGCTCGAGCCGCTGGCCTCCGCCGAAGCGTGTTTGACGCAGGATGAGCGCGAGCTCGGTTGCTGCCTGCTCGATATCGGCGGCGGGACCACGGAGCTGATTGTGTTTTCGGGCGGCGTGGTGAGGCACACGGCCGCAATCGCCATCGGCGGAGATCATTTTACAAATGATCTTGCGGTCGGATTGCGCACGCCGATTCCCGAGGCGGAAAGCGCAAAGCGCGATCACGCCTGCGCGTGGCGCGAAATCATGGGAGCCGACACGCCGATTGAAATCGGCAGCGTGGGAGACCGTCCGCCGCGGACGGTGTTTGCGCGAAACCTGTGCGAGATTGTCGAGCCGCGCGCGCACGAACTTTTGACCATGGTGCGCGAGGATTTGCGCCGCGCCGGACTTGATTCGCAAATTCCCGCTGGAATTATTCTGACCGGCGGAGGCGCGCGGCTGCGCGGGCTCATCGAGCTTGCGGAGAAAATGTTTTCGCTGCCGGTGCGATTGGCTGCACCACGCGGCTTGAGCGACATCACGGAGGGAGTTTCTCAGCCCGAGTACTCGGCTGCCGTCGGCCTGGTGCTCTATGGAGCGCGTGCGCGGCGTCATGCGGCGCAGCGTTCCAGCGGTTGGACGGAGAAGTTGAAAGGACTGTTTGCGGGGAATTAAGCAGGACGATTTCAACGGGGAATTTAGGGGAGGCAGAATGACGCCAAGAGAATCAGCACTTCGAGTCTCGTTCAGTGAAGAGCCACAAAACGGCGCAAAGATTAAAGTGATCGGCGTCGGCGGCGGCGGTTGCAACGCCGTGAACCGCATGATTCGCGCCAAAGTGGAAGGCGTCGAATTCGTTGCGGCGAATACGGATTTGCAGGCGCTCAAAATGTCGCAAGCGCCGCTCAAACTTCAGCTCGGCACAAAATTGACCAAAGGATTGGGCGCGGGCGCAAACCCCGAGATGGGACGCAAGGCGGCGCTCGAAGACACGGACAAAATTCTCGAAGCGCTCGACGGTGCGGACATGGTGTTCGTCACGTCGGGGCTCGGTGGAGGCACCGGCAGCGGAGCCGCGCCCGTGGTCGCGAATCTTGCCAGCGAACTCGGCGCGCTGACCGTCGCCGTGGTGACCAAGCCATTCGCATTCGAAGGCAAGCGGCGCTTGCAGCAGGCGGAGCAAGCCCTGGGCGAATTAATCGGCTGCGTCGACACGGTCATCGTGATTCCCAACGAGCGCCTGATGGAATGCGTCGAGCACGGCACCAGTTTCTTCGAGGCGTTCCGCATCGCGGACGATATTTTGCGCCAGGCGGTTCAGGGCATCAGCGACATCATCACGATTCCCGGAATCATCAATCGCGATTTCGCCGACGTGAGAACCATCATGTCCGGCCAGGGATACGCGGTGATGGGCACGGCTGTTGCAACAGGCTCGAATCGCGCCATCGACGCGGCGAATCGCGCGATCAACAGCCCGCTGCTCGAAGACAATTGTATTCAGGGCGCGCAGGGAATTTTGATCAACGTCACCGGATCTTCCACGCTCAGCCTGCACGAAGTTCACGAAGCTTCTTCCGTGATTCAGAAAGCGGCGCACGAAAACGCGAATATTATTTTCGGTGCGGTGCAGGATGACGCGATGAAGGAGTCCGTGAAAATCACGGTGATTGCCGCAGGCTTCCGTGAAGTGGCGAACAAGAAGACGCACTCGCGTCCGTCGTATTTGCCGAAGACGTGGAAAGCGGAGCGCGCGCCGGAGCAGCAGCCGGATGTGGTGGCGCAAGTGTCGCGCAACGTGACGGACGTGATTCAGGAAGTCGCTGCGGACGATTTGGACGTGCCGACGTTCCTACGTCGCCAGGCCGCAAAAGCCTGACGCGTTAAAACGCTGATCCTGAACTAATGGCCGGGGCGCGCGATCATGCGCTCCGGCGTCCCCGCGTTCGTTTGATCTTCGATGTGCCGAGGCAAAGTGACTGCTGCCGTGCGAGTCCGCCGCGAAATCATTCCTCGCATCCGTGAAGAAGCTCGCAAGACGCCGGAACAGGAGTGCTGCGGGCTGCTGGCGGGACGCGATGGAATCATCACGCGCGTTTTGCCCGCGCGAAACGCACTCGAGAGCGCGACGGCATTCGAAATCGCGCCAGCGGAATTGTTCCAGCTGATGCGGCAAATTCGCGGAGAAGATCTGGAGATGCTGGGGATTTATCATTCGCATCCGCGCGGGGAGAATCGGCCGTCGCCGCGCGACATCGTGAGCGCTTTCTATTCCGAGGCGGCGTATTTTATTGTTTCGCCGCTCGGGGATGCAGCACAACCCGTGCGCGCTTTTTTAATTCGTGATGGAGGCGTCACGGAATTGCAAATCGAAATCAGCTAGTGACCGACGAAAAGCAGATTCCTCGTCGCGTGGCTCCTCGGAATGACATTCATCGTTTTTTCCACGGCATTGATGGCAGCGGCTCAGGCATTTGGGCTGGCCGGGGCGGAATGGGCGTGCTGGGCGGCGTCGGCTTCGGCGAGGCGGCGCGCGTAGAGAGGGAAGCGTGCCGCGAGCGCGGCGACTTCGGCGCGAACGCGTTCTTCAATCTTGGACGGGGGAATTTTAGATGGCGCGCTTTTCGACGCGCCTGCCGGAACGCTTTTCGGCATGCTCGCAGCTGCGGGACCGCCTTCGGACACCATATTCATGCCGGCCGTTGAAGCGTCCACAGGGATTCTTGTCGGCGCTGCCGCGAAGCTGACCTGCTCAATCACGTCAGTCAACACTTCAGAAATCCAGCGCGCGATTTGTTGCATTTCTTTTTCGCGCATGCCGCGCGTGGTGACGGCCGGAGTGCCGATGCGAATCCCGCCTGCTTTCATCGGCGGCTGCGTGTCGAACGGGACCGCGTTTTTGTTGACGGTCATTCCGGCGCGTTCGAGAGCCAGTTCCGCGTCGCGGCCGGTGATTCCTCGCGATTGCAGATCGACGAGGAAAAGATGCGTGTCCGTGCCTCCTGTGACGATGCGAAATCCAGCGGCGGCAATTCCCGCGGCGAGCGAGCGCGCGTTGGCGACAACTTGCTTCTGATAATCGCGGAATCCAGGTTCAGCCGCTTCCTTCAGGCAGACGGCTTTCGCGGCGATGATATGCTCCAGCGGGCCGCCCTGGAGGCCGGGAAACGTGAGCTTGTCGAGCTCCTTGGCGAATTTTTCGCGGCACAGGACGAGTCCGCCGCGCGGGCCGCGTAAAGTTTTGTGCGTAGTGGTGGAAACAAAATCAGCGTGGGGCACGGGACTGGGATGAATTCCGGCGGCGACGAGTCCGGCGATGTGCGCCATGTCGACGAAAAATAATGCGTTGACGCCGCGCGCGATTTCCGCGAGGCGCGCGAAATCGATGATGCGCGCATAGGCGCTGGCGCCGGCGACAATCATTTTCGGATGATGCTCGCGCGCGAGGCGCTCCACTTCATCGTAGTCAATCGTTTCGGTTTCCTTGGTGACGCCGTAGGGAACGAATTTGTAGGTGCGGCCGGAAAAATTCAGCGGATGCCCATGCGTCAAGTGGCCGCCATGCGCGAGGTTCATTCCGAGGACCGTGTCGCCGGGATGAAGCGCGGACATGTAAACGGAAATATTAGCCTGCGTGCCGGAGTGCGCTTGCACGTTGGCGTGCTCGGCGCCAAATAACTTTTTCGCGCGCTCGATGGCCAGGCGCTCGACCTTATCGACATTTTCGCAGCCGCCGTAATAGCGCTTGCCCGGATAGCCCTCCGCATATTTATTGCTGAAGACAGAGCCCATCGCTTCCATTACCGCTTCGGAAATAAAATTTTCCGAAGCGATCAGTTCGAGTCCGGTGGCCTGGCGG
>DASYYI010000293.1:0-4645 GCA_035933995.1 Candidatus Acidiferrales bacterium
GAGATGCGCGCCGCGAGTGTTACTTCGCCGAAAAACCTCTGCAACTGCTCCGCCGTGTAGCCAATTGCGATCACGACGTTACCCGTATACCCGCGTGGGCCCCACAGGCCGTATTGATTGTGTCCGCTGATGGCGGGCGGCAAATGATAGGCCGGACCGAAGTAATCCACGGCTGAAGCCTCGCCATAATTCAGTGCGAGGATGGCGCATTGCGAACGATCAGCGGTTGGCAACGAGTCGAATATTTTCGCGATGGCCTGTACTTGATGACGCCAGCCGTACATATCTCCGAAAAGCTGCGGCAGTTTGCCGAGCGGGACATTTTCCGGGTGAATTGCGTCCACATCCCAGAAGCGGGAATACTCCACCGCGGCATTTACGGGAAGAATCGGCATAGCGAGGGGAGCGGCAATCAAACCGCCTACGACGAGAGTCGCGACGATTATTACCTTATACAGCGCCGGCCTCAGCCATTTTTGCGCACGCGTCGGCAATTGCGCCTCAATCCACACGGCTCCGGCGGCAAGGAGCATAGGATAGGCCGGCGCGAGATAATAAATCTTGCCGTGCAGCGCAATCATCTCAATGAGGACGACGACATAGGCCCAGGCCAGCGGGGCGTAAATTCCCTGCGTGGATCGTTGACCAAGCGCAAGAATGCGGGTGCGCGCGAAGCCATATGCGGTCTTATGCTCGATATCGTGCAAGGCGGCGGAGGCAGCGTCGCGTGCGGGATTCCACAACAAGAACCACAGGCCGGCGAGCCATATCGGCGTTGCGAGAGGGAGCGTCAGCAGCGTTTGCTGCCAGATGAACTGCCAGGGAGTCAGCGTGGCGTATTTCGTGCCGATCACGGCGTGAAGCAGGGCAATCGTCGGAAATCCGTTGCGAATTTCCCAAATCAGATTCGGCAGAAAAATCAGAAACGCGATGGCGCCACCGAACCAGATCCACTTCTTTGCGTATTCACGGCGCGCCGAGGCGAGCCAGAGGCCAATGAATATGCCACTGCCGAAAAAGAGCATCGAATGCTTGTTCAGAATCCCGAGGCCCGCTACAACGCCGAATAGCAGCCACAACTTTTCCGAGCCGCCATTCAGAATGCGCATCAGAATCGCGGCGCAAGCCATCCAGAAGAGGGGCTCGAAGGAATTCATGGAGAGGAAACTGTCGAATGTGAGGTAGATGGGCGCGACAAGAACCGCAACCGCTGCGAGAGATTGAGCGAAACGGCGGCCGCCAAGCTCACGCGCCATCCAGCCCGCGAGAATCACCTTGCCGGCGGCCGCGAGCGCCGGAAAAAACCGCAGAGCGAAGAGCGAGTTGCCAAGGAGGGTTCGCGAGAGGCGCGCGACCCAGGCAATCAGCGGCGCGTGATCCACGTACCCCCAGGCCAGATGTTGTCCGCAGGCGGCGTAGTAAAGTTCATCGCGGAAGTAGCCGTAGCGCCCCGAAAACATGAAATGGACGAACGTCGCGAAGATCGCCAAGGCGTAGACCCAAGTAGCGGGCGGCATGTCGTCTGCCCGGGGAAGATCGAAAGGGACACGCGGTTGCAAGCGCAACGGCGAATCGACGATCGCCGCCGGTGGTGGCTGGATGCCTCCGGGCAAAATCCCTCCCAGGTTCCTGTGTTAGAGCTGCAAAATTTGGCGCTTCAGCGACCAAAGCCGCACTGAAAAAGTGCAGAGCTCACGTCGTGGCTACCCTTCAGTTCGTTCAGGGTAAAAAGCCGCGACCCACAAGAACTTCTCAGTCGCCACATAGACTCCTAATGGCGTGGTGCGCGGCGCAGAAACACCTTCGCGTCATATACCATGAGGGCGGCACACGGGCGAAGTGTAGCGGAAATCGAACGTGCACGTAAGATAAGTTTTTTCGCGCGGCAAGAAGCGCAGGCGCGAGACTCTTTGGCGATTTGTTCATCTAACTTGTGGCGGGGTGGGATGATTCGGCGGGACTCTCACTGGAGCACTAAATCGCATGGATGAGATTTTGCAAATACGGCGCGCGCATCCGGAAGAGAGCGGGTTGCTGACGGATCTGGCGATGCGGTCGAAGGCGCACTGGGCGTATGACAGCGCCTTTCTTGAAGACATCAAACCGGACCTGACATTCCGCCCCGAAAAATTCATGCCGGACTTTCACGTGTACATTCTGGAGGCGGCTGGGAAGCCAGTGGGATTTTGCAGCCTGGTGCGGATTGATCCGGGAACGGTGGAGCTGGACGACCTATTCATCGAGCCGGGCGATATCGGCAAGGGATACGGGCAACGATTGTGGGATTACGCGGTGGGCGTGGCGCGCGATTTGGGCTTCCAGAGAATTGTGCTGGTATCGGACCCGTATGCGGAGGCGTTTTACGCGCGCCAGGGGGCGGTGCGCATCGGAGAGAAAGCGTCGTCAATCCGCGAAGGCCGGGTCTTGCCCGTGATGGAATACGAACTCGGGAGATGATCGAGGAGGGTATTTCAGGAGAGGGAGACTGTGGAAGCAGGGACGCTTCGCTGGTTTTACAACCATTACGAAGCGCCTCTGCTCCCGAACAGCTCAATGCCAAATCTACGCGCCGGTCTTCCGGCGGATTAAGCCGCCCATCGTCAGCAAACCCGTGCCAAGCAAAAGCAAGGATGCCGGTTCAGGAGTGGGTTGTTGAATCGTGATGCCCATCGAAGTCAGACCCAAATTCTTGCCCGTGGCAGAGATGTAGCTGGCCTTGATGTCTGAAGCGGCGGTCAGTGCATCGGTGCCCGGCATGGTTACGGCAAATTCGAACGAGTACGTCCCACCGGCAGGTACCGGAGCGAGCGTAAGATTCGTGGTCCCGAAGCAAACGAATCCTGAGGCAACGCCACTGCCATTGCAACCCCCGGCCGCGATCCCGCCAGCCATGAAACTCCAAGCGCTAGTTCCTCCAGGTGCCGCTAAGAGCGTCACGGAGCTTGCGATGTCGCTTCCGGTCTTGAACGCCATTGAAATTGCGTTCAGAGAACCGGTGCCTGCACTAAAGCCGGTAGCATCCACCGTGAGGAAAACGTCGTAGACATTGCCGGGCCCTGCAACAAACGTCGATGTCGCGGTGTACGTCACATTCAAACTAGTGTCGGTCACAGGGTTAGCTTTCGCTGACGATGCGAACCCAAGGACGAGGAGCAGCAGGCCCCCTCCCAAAATTCCCTTCAATGCCTTCATAGCCAATCCTCCCAAGACTCGTACCTAATTCAACAGCCATGTATGAGGCAATTCGACATCCAAACGATGATTCTGAGGGAACATTTCCGTAACTCATTGAGAGGCAGTGAATTACGGTGTAAAGACAGCGGTTTCTTGGTACTGGACTGTACGGTTGGAGTCGCAGATGTTTGCAGTTTATGTGAATTCATGAGCTAGCCGAAATCCGTCATGACACAAATCATGGACTGCCTGCATCATTAATCCAGAATCCAGGCGACATTCGATTGAGGGTAGGGGGACTATGAAAATAAAATCGACAGTGTTTCTAGTTGTTCTTGTGTTGTTGTGCCCGAGCTTGTTTGCGGACCAGATCACTTTGAAAAATGGGGACCGGTTGACAGGCACGATTGAGAAATCCGACGCAAAGACGCTGGTGATCAAGACCGAATTCGCCGGCGAAGTCATGGTTCAGTGGGCGGCGATTGACGGCATCACGTCGACGGAGCCACTCCACGTGGGATTGACCGGAGGACAGATGGTCGTTGGGTTTGTGACTACTGCGAGTGACGGGAAGATCGAGATTTCGACAGAAGCGACGGGGGTGGTGACGGCTTCCAAGGATTCGATTGTAGTGATCCGATCCGATCCGGAAGAGGCCGCGTATGACGCGGCGATGGAGCGATTGCAACATCCGCACTTGAGCGATTATTGGAGCGGAATGCTCGACACGGGCCTGAGCCTGACTCGAGGCAATTCGGCCACGTTGTCGTACACGCTATCGGGGAAGGCGATTCGCCAGACGGATCGAGACAAGATCACGGCGTACACAACCATCGTGTACGGAAGGAATGACAATACGTCTCCGAGCCAGACGATTGCGCACCAAATTCAGGGCGGAGTGCGCGGGGATATCGATTTTGGAGCGAGAATGTTTGCTTTTGCGTCCACCGATTTCAACTCGAACCAACTGCAGCATCTGGATCTGCAGAACGTGATTGCGGGCGGCATCGGATACCATCTGATCAAGACCAAAAACACGACGTTCGATGTTTTTGCCGGAGCCGGGTACAACCAGGAGTATTTCTCGTCGTACTCGTTGGTGAATCCAGCGCCGCCACCGCCGCTTCTGACGTTTGCGGCAGTCACGCAGAGGAATGCGGAGGTTGAACTGGGAGAGGAATTTGATACAAAGGTGCGTGACCGCACAAATTTTAGCGAAAACTTCACTTTTTATCCTAATATCAGCGGGCCGAGTGGCTACCGGTATACCTTCAATTCCACGCTTGCGACAAAGATGAATAACTGGCTGGGTTGGCAGACCACGTTCACCGACAATTATCTGAGCAATCCGCCCGTTGGAATCAAGGGGAATGACTTGTTGCTCTCGACTGGACTACGACTGACATTCGGCAAAACGGCCCAATAGGGCCAGATATCTGCTGCTTTTGAAAAGGAGCCCGATATGACGAAA
>DASYYI010000302.1:0-6112 GCA_035933995.1 Candidatus Acidiferrales bacterium
CGAACAACCCGTTGTCGCAGCGCGGGCACTCGCTTGCACCCGCGGGAAGAGGATTGCCGCATTGCGGGCACGTTCGCGGATTCTCATCTCTAGCCATCGCGCGCATTCGATTCTAGGATATCGCGGCACGGCCGGGCCGGAAGATTTTATGCCTTAAGTGTGATGAGAAAGGAGGCGTGAAGGGTGGCAGATCGGCGCAGCCACTGGCATCAGGCCTGGTCGATCAGCCGGTGGTGAATCGCGTACAGTGCGAGTTCTAGGCGATCAGAAACGCCAAGTTTATCGAAAATGTTGTGCAGGTGATTCTTGACTGTCTGCTCGCTGATGAAAAGTTTCTCGCCGATTTCGCGGTTCCGGAAACCCTGCGCAACCAGCTGAACAATTTCTTTTTCGCGGTCGCTGAGCAGCGGTTTGTCCCGCCGCTGCCCCGTTTCGGCGGAGCGTTTGAAAGCGTCGATCACTTCGGCGGTCATGCGATTGTCCAGCCAGATTTCACCGTCGTGAACTTTCTTGATGCTCTTGAGCAGCAGATCGCTGGCGGACTGCTTCAACACGACTCCGCGCGCGCCCAGGCGCATCGCGCGAACCACGTCCCGGTCATCCTCGGCGGCCGTCAACACAATCACGCGCGTCGTCACCGAATCGAAATTGATCTCTTCCAGCACTCCCAGCCCGTCCTTCTCCGGCATCCGCAGATCCAGCAGCAGAATGTCGGGCTTGAGCTTTGCGAGCATGCGCACGCATTCATTCCCGTTCGAGGCTTCACCGACAATCGTCACTTCATCGGTGCCCTCAAACAGTTTGCGCAGGCCATCGCGAAAAATAGCATGGTCGTCTGCAACCAGAACGCGCACAGGCGTTTTGTTCTTTGTCATTTCAGTTCAATGGGATTTCAATTGTTAGACGCGCACCATGCCCCGGGTTTGATTCCACCGTCAGGACACCCCCCACGGTACGGGTCCGTTCTTTAATCGAGATCGGACCCAGGCGCAAACGGTCTAGCTCTTCGCTCTCGAATTTCCCCGCAAAGCTGAACCCCTGCCCGTTATCATCGACGACAAGGAAGATTTTCGTATCGTCTTGCCATAGTTTTACCACGACGTGGCTCGCCCGCGCATGCTTTTTTATATTATTGAGTGACTCACGATATATCTGGAATACCTCCCGGCAAATCCGGTCCGGCGCCCGAAGATCGTTTTCCTCAAGGAAAAGGTCCACCACCATTCCCGATTCGTCGTGACACCGTTCCGCGAAGCTATGCATCATTTCTCGCAGATCCGCGCTTTCCACGCGCAAGGGACGAAGGTCTTTCACCATCTGCCGCAAATCGTCGCCTTCTTCCCGCACCGTTCTTTCCAGCGATTCCAGATCGGTTCCCACCTGCTCGGGAGCCTGCGGCAGCTTGCGGCGCAGAACGCCGAATTGTATGTTCAGGCTCAGCAGCGTCTGCAGAATTCCGTCGTGCAGGTCCCGCGAAATGCGGCTCCGCTCCGCCTCCACTGCCCGTGCGCGGAGGCTTCGCAATAGGAACACATTCTCCAATGGAACGTTCAAATGGCGGACAATTCGTTCGAACCAGCGCAAATCGCCCCGCGCAAATGGACGCCGCGCGTTCACCAGAATCATCCGCCCCGTAGGATGGCCGGAGGAAAGAATGGTCACAGCCATCATGCGATTCGCAGCCAGCTCTTGCCGAGCCGCTGTGGGCGGCACTTCCATCGCCTTCGCTACCGCACCGGTTTCCCGCTGCCACCCAAATCCCTGCCCCTTCCCTTCCAGCGAATTCCAACACACGCTGTGCGAAAGATCTTCAGCCAGAAAAGCGCCCGCGCGCGTAAGCGCCAGCGTTTCCGGCGGGAAGGCGTGACGCCGGTCCTGCTCGCCTCTCCAGACGAATAACCGGTCGATCTCTTCATCACAAATCACCAGCAATGCGCGCTCGCAATCGAATTCGCGCGCAATCTCGCTCAATACCAGCCGCACAGATTCCGCCAAACCCTTTTCCACGCGGATCATGCTGAGCAGCGATTCGATGAACCGGTCCTCGCCCAGCTGCCTCCGTTCGCGCATGCCCAGCCATGCGATACACAGTCCGCCAAAATACGTTCCCGCCACTATCCCGATCGGACGCAAAATGCCGTGATCCGCTGACGGCGAAAACCATACCGCGCGGACAGCCACTGCCACGGCAGCGCCCGCGCTCAGGAAAGCAGCGTCTGTTGCGAACAGGTTGTTCGGAACCAATCGATGGAAGGACGTGTTACTGCCCGTCCGCCCGAGGGTCGCCATCGCAAAAACGGCGAACAAATAGAATAGCCAGAACGGCGCCAGCGACGGCGTCAACGCAACAAAAATCGCCAGAGCAATCGCATCGATCTCCGGAGGAAAATAAATTCGCTCGATTCGCGCGACGCGCTCAGCGGCCAGAACCAGGATCGCGACAAAAAAATATCCGGCGAGGAAGATCGTCGCAGCGCGAGCCGCGGAGCTTTCCGGAGTTTCCTTCAGTGCGAGCAACGCGAGAATGAGCGCGACAGGGCGCGCCACATTCACCAACTCTTCGAGTTGCCTCTTTCCGGAAGACTCCATTGACAACGCCCCTGCGTTCCCCTATTGGGAAGTCTAGCAAGCCTGCTCGCGCCCGCTCCGCCCCACCTCCGTCCCCGTGCCTACCAGTAACGGACCACCCACTCTGCGCCTGCGCTCAAAAAACACGTCCGCGGCGTTGCACACCGCTGCTCTCCGGTGTAAAGTCCCCGTCCAACACGGGGATACTCATGGCCAGCCAGACCCACATCGAACAATCCCCACCACCTTCACAAATTCCGCGCTGGAATCTCGCCACTCGCGTCGCCTTCCGCTTCTGCTTCGTTTATTTCGGACTCTACTGCCTAGTCACGCAAGTCCTCCCCGGCCTGATGCCAACGCCTCCCAGTGTCTCGATTCCCAACCTCGACACGTTTTGGCCGATGCGCCAAATTATCTTCTGGACTGCGGCCCATATTTTTCGCGTCACACATGCGCTCGTTTACACAGGCAGCGGCAGCGGCGACAAAACCTTCGACTGGGTAGAGGCATTTTGCCTGCTGGTCTTCGCCACGATCGCGACAGCCGTCTGGTCTGCTCTCGATCGGCGGCGCGAAAATTACGTCACCCTCTACAAATGGTTCCGGCTTTTCATTCGCTTTGCCGTTGCAGGCCAGATGCTTGCCTACGGCTTCGCTAAAATCATTCCGCTGCAGATGCCTTTCCCGTTTCTCTCCACATTACTGGAGCCGTTCGGCCACCTCTCCCCGATGGGCGTTCTCTGGGCGTCCATCGGCGCTGCCCCAACATATGAAATCTTCGCCGGCTCTGCTGAAGCGCTCGGCGGCATTCTGCTCATAATTCCGTATACGACGACCCTCGGCGCGCTCGTTTGCCTCGCCGATATGACCAACGTGTTCATGCTCAACATGGCCTACGACGTTCCCGTTAAACTGTTTTCCTTTCACATGATCCTGTTCTCTCTGTTTTTGCTCGCGCCCGATCTTTCGCGTTTGGCTAACTTCTTTTTTCGAAATCGTTCTGCTTCACCTTCCGCGCAGCCCCCACTCTTCCGCACCCGCCGCGCGAACCGCATTGCCATCGCCGTTCAAATTGTCTTCGGTCTTTTTCTCCTAGGAATGAACACCTACGCAGGTTGGGACGGATGGAAACTTTACGGCGGCGGCGCGCCCCAGTCGCCGCTCGGCGGCATTTGGGACGTCGGCCAAATGTCCATTGACGGCCAGGTCCGCTCACCGCTTCTCAACGACTACGGCCGCTGGCGCCGCGTCATCTTTGAGTCGTTCGACAGCCCGTTCGTGGTGTTTCAACGCATGGACGACTCGTTCGCTTCTTACGCCACCTCGATAAACGCGCACGATAAAACCATCGCACTCACCAAAAGCAGCGACAAAAAATGGAAAGCTCTTTTCACCTACCAGCGGCCAACTCAAAATCAACTGATCCTCGACGGCCAAATGGACAATCACAAAATCCACATACAGCTCCAGCTCTTTGACACCGAGAAATTCTTGCTCGTCAGCCGCGGCTTCCACTGGATTCAGGAGTATCCCTACAACCGTTGAACGCCGTCCCGCATGCGCCGCCGACTCAGCCTAACGCCTCACTCGTGCAACGGCGACGGTGTGTACCAGTAACGCGGGAAGCGAAGCAAGGAACCGTGTGCCCAGATTTCCGGCTGTGAATTTGACACGAGGGGGATAATCGTCTTAGCAAAATAATGCGAGTTCGACCTCGGTGGGGTCCGGGCTCGCATCGTCAATCGGCAAAAAGGGCGATTTGCCAGAACGTTTCACGCAAAGAGAAGTCAGTCGAATTGTGGGTGTCGAGCCAAGCCGTTTGCGCTATTGGCACAGACTTCGCCTCGTCGTTCCTGAAGCGCGCTGGGGCGAGCGCTTTTACAGTTTTCGCGATCTTGTAGCTCTGCATTCGATAAAAGCAATCACCCAACGGCGAATTCCCGCGAGATCCGTCTGCCGCGCCGTCGCCCTTTTGCGCCAGGAACACGGTGAAAATGCGACGCCGATTGGCGAATTGCAGCTATTTCCAAGCGGCAGGCAAATCGCGGCAATTCCTCCAGGAATGGAAAGCCAGGCCATTGAGCCATTGACCGGGCAGTTTCTTCTCCCTTACCACGTTTTTGCGAGCGCCGCCAATCTTCGCCAGATGGACTCTCGAACCGCCGAGGATCTGTTTGACCAGGCGCTGAAATCCGAAGCTCACCCCGAAAGACTCGAAGAAGCCATGCGCCTCTACCGCCGCGTGATTGAATTGCAGCCAGATTGGTCCGAGCCGCACATTAATTTAGGCTGCCTTTTCTTCCAGCTCGGCGAATTGGAAAACGCACGCAACTCTTTTTGCACCGCGCTTGCTCTTGATCCACACAACGCCGTTTGCCATTTCAATCTCGGTTGCATTCTAGACGAAATCGGCGAGTTCGAAAAAGCCGTCGAGCATTTGTCGCGGGCCATCGAAATCGAGCCCGGCCACGCCGATGCGCATTTTAACCTCGCTTCCGCGTACGAAAAACACGGCGACAAGCAACTCGCGCTGCAGCACTGGATACTCTATCTTCAGCATCAGTCGAATGGACCGTGGGCCGACTATGCGCGCTCGCAACTTAACAAGACGCGTTCACCGCAAGCGGCAGCCATCCTCATTCCCTTCCGTCCCAAAAATCAAAACTGAACTTCGCGTCCTGAACATCTTTTCAGCTTTCCCTCGCGAGTGTCCCAGCGTAATCCCCTCGGGAAATTCCCAACTGAACGCAATTTGCTCAGTCTTTTACCGTCCGCGGTCGCGTGTTATCATCATTCGCACGCTGGTGAGCGTAGCTCAGCTGGTAGAGCATCGGTCTGTGGCACCGAGGGTCGCGGGTTCAAATCCCGTCGCTCACCCCAATTTCTCCGAATCAAATCGCCACTCGGATTACAAAATAGTTTCGTAAAACGCCGGCCTCCACGGTGGCGCAGCGCTGACGCGGTCCGCCGGAAACTTTCTCCTCAGAAAATCGTGCCGCTCCGTGTAACATTCCGTCGCTTCCCGCGTATGCAGGTAGCAGAGGGCGCCCGATGATTGAAGCGGTCAACCTGTGCAAGAATTTCAAAGACAAGAAGCGCGGCGATATCCACGCTGTTGACAACGTCAGCTTCACCTGCAAGCCGGGCGAGATTTACGGCTTGCTCGGCGCAAATGGCGCGGGCAAGACAACTACGCTGCGCATCCTCGCCACCATTCTCGCACCATCATCCGGCACAGCTACCGTCGCGGGCTTCGACGTCGTTCGCGAGCCGCAAAAGGTCCGCGCCCACGTCGGCTTCCTTTCCACGGCCACGGCTCTCTATGACCGTCTCACCGCTGCGGAAACCGTCGAGTATTTCGGCCAGCTTTTCGGCCTCGATTCAGCAACGATCGCGCGACGCACCAATGAATTGTTCGCGGCCCTCGACATGGAGGAATTTCGCGACCGCCGCTGCGCCAAGCTCTCGACGGGCATGAAGCAGAAAGTTTCCATCGCCCGCACGCTCGTCCATGACCCGCCGGTGATGATTTTCGACGAGCCTAC
>DASYYI010000317.1:0-12361 GCA_035933995.1 Candidatus Acidiferrales bacterium
GTAATGCCCCAGATCCTCATCCCGAGCGGCTGGATGCGGCGCGCGAGCTCGCGACCCGTGGCGCCAAAACCGACGATGAGCAGCACGCGCCCGCCCAGTTCGAGCGGCCGCGGCTTCGCGTCCCATAATTCTTGCTGGGCCCAATGGCTTTGCGCCTGATAGCGCATCGCGTCTGGAAAACGCCGCGCCAGCGCGATGATCGTCCCCAGCAAATGTTCGGACATGGGAACGGCGTGTACTCCGCCCGCGTTGGTCAACACAATGCCGCTCCGCCGAAGCTCTGGATACATGAGTTGCCCCACTCCCGCGGCAGTGGAGTGAATCCATTTCAGCTTTCTTGCCTGTGCAAATTGGTCGCGACGCAATGAGTAGCCGACCAAAATATCCGTGTCCGGCAGTTCGTCGATTACGTGCTCGTAGCCCGGCAAATGGACCACGTTCAAATCCGGCCAACGCCGCCTGATTCGCGCGTCCATATCCTGTGGCGGGCGCCATAACGTGAACGCATGCCAAACGCAAATTAGGAGCTTGGTTTCTCTAGGCGCCGGTCTGTTCATGGATTTTCACGCGGTTTAGACGTCATTCATTTCGAAGCTGCACGCAAGTCGCGGCCGGTCATTTCCCTTGGCACGGGAATACTCAAAATGTCGAGAAGCGTGGGCGCGATGTCTCGCAAGGAGCCGCCAGGACGCAAGCGCGCGCGATTGTCCTCCGAGAGCAAAATGAAGGGCACGGGATTCGTGGTGTGATATGTGTGCGGGCCGCCCGTGACGGGATCGATCATTGTCTCCGCGTTGCCGTGGTCGGCGGTGATAATCCATGCGCCCCCGTGCGGCGAGAGGGATTTGTAAATGCGCCCCAAGCATTGGTCGACGGTCTCAACAGCCTTGATCGTCGCTTCGAGTTTTCCCGTGTGGCCGACCATGTCCGCATTGGCGAAATTCATGATGATGGCGTCGAAGTCGCCCTTCTCGATTGCTTTTACGACCGCATCCGTCACGCCGGCCGCAGACATCTCCGGTTGCAAATCATACGTGGGAACTTTGGGCGAAGGCACGAGGATGCGTTCCTCGCCCGGAAATGCTTTTTCGATGCCGCCGTTGAAAAAATAAGTGACGTGTGCGTACTTTTCCGTCTCCGCGCAACGTAAATTTCTGAAACCCATTTCACCGAAGACTTGCGCAAGAATATGCTCGAGCTTTTCCGGTCCTTGAATGTAGCGCAACCACGGCCATGTTTTTTCGTATTGCGTGAAGGCGACGTAGCAAAGATTTTTCGGCCGCTCGAGATCGGTGAACTGCTTGAAATCGGGTTCGACGAGAGCGCGCGTCATTTGGCGTGCGCGGTCGGCGCGAAAGTTGAAGAAGATCACCGCATCATCGTTGTGAATCACGGCGCGCGGCGCGGCGGGCCTGCCGGGGACTGCCTTTGTCGTGATCACCGCGGGCACAACGAATTCGTCGGTGACTAATTTTTCGTAGCTCGCCCGCACGGCCTCAATCGGATCGTCGAATTTCGCTTGCGAATCGCCATGCACGATGGCGCGATAGGCACGCTCGATGCGCTCCCAGCGATTGTCTCGATCCATCGCATAATAGCGGCCACTAACGGTCGCGATTTCGCCGACGCCCAGCTCGCGCATCTTTTTTTGGAGCTGCTGCAGGAACTCGATGCCGGAATTCGGCGGCGTGTCGCGGCCGTCCATGAAGGCGTGGACGAAGACGCGCTCGACCTTATTTTCTTTCGCCATGCGCAGCAGCGCGCATAGATGATTGATATGCGAGTGCACGCCGCCGTCACTGACGAGGCCCATCAAATGCAATTGACGAGCGCGGCCGCGCTGCATCGCGTCGAGCAGCAACGGCTCCTTGGAAAATTCGCCGGACGCGATTTTCAAATCGAGGCGCGTGATGTCCATTTGCACGATCCGGCCCGCGCCCATGTTCAAGTGGCCGACTTCGCTGTTGCCCATCTGGCCCTCGGGCAATCCGACGAATGGGCCGGAAGTGTTGATCAGAACGTTCGGGAATTTCTTGAGCAGCGCGTCGTAATTTGGCTTGCGCGCGAGCGCGATGGCGTTGCCGTTGGTCTCGGGCGAGTAGCCCCAGCCGTCGAGCACGGTCAGCACAATTGGTTTTGGACGTTTCGCCATGGTGACGCGACAGAATACACGGGATGGGCGGGAAAACGGAATGCTCAGATTTTGCGGCGGTCTATTAGAGATGAAGAGGACGACTCGGAATTTCCCGTTAGTGGGAGGCCGCGAACTCGTGCAACGCGGCGAGGAGGCGGTCTACTTCGTCAGCAGTGTTGTAATGCACCAGGCCGATGCGCAGGAGACCGCCGTCCTTTTCGACGCCGAGGCGCTCGGTCAAATTTAACACGTAGTAATTTCCGTCCCAGGTGAAAATGCCGCGGTCGCCGAGAAATTTCGCGGCGTCGAGAGGCTTGCCATTCGCCAGCCGCACGCCCACCGTGGGCACGCGGTCGTCAAACCGCGCCGGATCAGAAATGCCGTAGAAATGCAGGCCTGGAATTTCAGTCAGGCCGCGAATCATGCGCGCCGCCAAATTCATTTCGTGCTCGCGCATGGCGCGATGCGCGCTCACAAGCGCCGCGCGCCGGGTGGTCAGTGGCGTTGCGGAACAGCGCCGGCCCAACTCCGCCAAATATTCAATGGCCGCCGTAACGCCGGCCAATCCTTCATGGAGCTGGGTGCCTGTCTCCCAACGATCTGGCAGCGTTTCAGGTGCGGGGCGAACTTTGTACGGGCGAAAACGCAGGAGCAGTTCGCGCTTGCCGTAGATGCAGCCCATGTGCGGGCCGAAGAATTTGTATGGCGAACAAGCCAGGAAATCGCAATCGAGCGCGCGGACGTCAATCGTGCCATGAGGCGCGTAGTGCACGGCGTCAATGAACGCGAGCGCGCCAGCGTCATGCGCGAGTTTCACGATTTCCGCGGCGGGATTGATGGTTCCGACGGCATTCGACGCGTAACCCACCGCGACGAGCTTCGTGCGCGAGGTGATCTTCCGCCGGAGATCGTCCATGTCCAGCGTGCAATCTTCCTCGCGAATATCGACCTGGCGCACGGCGATGCCGCGTTCCTCGAGCGCTCGCCACGGGGCGACGTTTGCATCGTGATCGAGCGTGGTAACGACAATCTCGTCTCCGGCGTGCAGATCCCGACCGATTCCGCGGGCCAGCGCAAACGTGATGGTGGTCATATTGGGGCCGAAGAAAACTTCGTCGGCATCGCAATTGAAAAAATCCGCCATGGCCGCGCGCGCCGCGGCAATCATTGCGTCAGTGCGGCGGCTGGTCATGAATGCGCCGCAGGTATTTGCGTTCGAATTTTCGAAATAGTCGCGGACGGCGTCGATCACGCGCTGCGGCACCTGCGTTCCGGCCGGCGCATCAAGGAACGCGGCGGGATGGCCGTTTACCATCTGCTTCAACGCCGGGAACTGCGCGCGAACCCAGTTCACATCAAGCGCCAACGGCTTCGGTGCCTTGTCGTTTTGTCGCAATGCTGGCGTGGTCATCGGAATTCTTCCTGAGTCAACGGTTTCAACTTTTCGTGGCGCGAATGAAATCGGCGAACAAGCCGTAGGCCGTGGCAATTACGCCAGGCTTGTGCTCGATGAGCGACAGTCCGAAAACGTCCATGTCGAATCGCACCGCTGATGTGGTTCCTTCGAGCAGCGCCAAAGGATCGCTCATCGGCAGTTGCTCCGGCTTAACGCTTGCGTGCACTCGACCGTCGGCAGTGCGTTCGGCCCGACAGATCAATTTATGCCTCATGCCGGCCGCGCGTGCTCCACGCACCTGTTCCGGGGTCACAGTGCGAATTCCGACGCGTTCGATTTCTTCGAGCTTGATCGGCGCGCCCATGAGCACAATCGCGAGCGCAGCTACTTTGACAGCCGCATCCCAGCCGTCAAGATCGTCCGACGGATCCGTTTCGGCCACGCCGATCTCTTGGGCCTTCTTCACCGCTTGCTCGAGGTTCAAGCCGTTTTCCATTTCCGTAAGCACCACGTTCGTGGTTGAATTCAGAATCCCGCGAAAGCCTCGCAGCTCAACGGCAGGCAAACAGTGCGGAAACATAGAGAAAATCGGCGTGCCGTCCATTACCGTCGATTCGAAGAAGAATTTGCGTCCGTTTTTGGCGGCCAGGCCGCAAAGTTCGTGATACGCGTGAACAACCGGCCCTTTATTCGCGCTGATGGCGTGTGCGCCCGCTTCGAGCGCTGTTTTCAAGTGATCGATTGCCGGTTGGCCTGTGTGGCGATTGAGGGAGCTGGCCTCAAAAACGACATCCGCCCGCGACGCGGCGATCCATTCGCGGACATTTTGCGGAGTCTTCGCACCGAGCGTCTCCGCCCAGCGTTGTGCGAGCGCCGCTGATGGATTGAGGCCGTTGGGATTCGCTATCCAGCCGATTCGCCGCGATGCCACGCCCGTGAGATTCCACTCGATGCCATAATTCTTGCGCAACTCGACTTCCTTCGTCGTCAAAAGGCGCACGAGTTCCCGGCCAACATTTCCAAATCCAATCAGCGCTAAATTATATTTGCGAATCTACGTTCTCCCAGGCTGGAGCAAGCAAACACGAAACGAATTGCGCCCCCGCATAGTCCATTCCTGACTTATCGCCTTCGGGTTTTCTGGCCGTCGACGAAGTCGCCGTACGCTGTTGAGAGGATGAGGGTGAGGGATTCACGCTGGTCATTCGCGAACCAGCCACCCGAGAACTTCCAGAGCGCCAATCTAGTTTCCCGCAGCGCCCACGGCCATAGGTTCTCTTGCCTCCTGAAGAACCTTGTGCACCAGGGAAATCGCGATCGATCCTTCTCCCACCGCCGAAGCCACACGCTTCACATTGCCTGACCGTACATCGCCCACGGCAAATACTCCCGGAAGACTGGCTTCGAGCAGAAAGGGTCTGCGCGTCAGCGGCCAGCGCGCGGCCGTCAATTCGGCCGGAATCAAATCAACACCTGTTTTGACGAATCCTTTTTCGTCGAGCGCCAGACAGCCCGCAAGCCAGCCCGTGTTCGGGTTCGCTCCCGTCATCAGGAAAACATGGCGGATGTCGCGGGTGTTCACATCGCCAGTCTTATTGTTACGACACTGCACGCGATTCAGGCGGCCGGTTCCCTCCAAAGCAACGATCTCGGTGTCCGTGTGCAGCGTGATTGCGTTACTTTGTTCAATCCGGCGAATCAAATAGCTCGACATGGTGTCCGCCAGGCGCCCGGAGCGGATCATCACGTGGACATGCCCCGCTGTCTGCGACAGAAATACCGCTGCTTGACCTGCGGCATTGCCGCCTCCCACAATGATCACTTCTTCGCCGCCGCACAATTGCGCTTCGAGGAACGTTGCCCCGTAATACACCCCATTCCCTTCGAATCGTTGCAGGTTTTCGAGCGGGAGCTTGCGGTATTGGGCTCCGGTGGCGATGATAACCGTTCGAGCCGGCAAAGTTGCGCCGCCTTCAATTTCGACAAGATACGGACTGCGCCCGCACTCAAGGCGCACTGCACCGCGAGTGATCACCACCCTCGCGCCGAATTTTTGCGCCTGTGTATACGCGCGGCCTGCTAGCTCCTGGCCCGAAATTCCCGTCGGAAATCCCAGGTAATTTTCGATTTTAGAGCTGGAACCGGCCTGACCTCCCGGAGCGTAGGTTTCGATGACGAGGACATCAAGCCCCTCCGAGGCGGCGTAAACCGCTGCGGCAAGGCCGGAGGGTCCGGCGCCGACGACGATGACGTCACGAACCTTGGTCATGTCGATCCCTTCGTTGAATCCCAGGCAGTCGGCTACTTGCTGATTTGTGGGATTGCGAAGCACTATTTTTCCTCGGCAGATCACAATGGGCACATCACCGCGCGTTACCTGGAAATGGTCGAGCAGTTCCTGAACGTTGGACTCGCCTTCAAGATCGATGTAAGCGTGCGGATAGGAATTGCGCGTCAGGAATTCCTTGATTCGCAGCGTCCCGGACGAATTGTTCGTACCCAGGAGCACGGCGTCTCCCCAACCGTGGGCGATGAACTCCACGCGCCGCAGAATGAACGCGCGCATCAGAATCTCGCTCAACTCGCTGTCGGTTTCGATCAATTCCTGCAAAGCAGAACGGTCCATCTCGATCACTTCGCCTGCTTCACGCATCCGTGCGCGCACCATGCTCCTCCGGCCTGACAATATGCCGACTTCGCCGAAAAATTGGCCGGCTTGGTGCACCACGACGGGATCTTCGCCCTCGCAAGTGGGCCGCATGATTTCCATTGCACCCGATGTGACCACGAAGAAAGGAAGATTATTGTCGCCCGGCTCCGCCAGCACCTCCCCAAGCTGGACCGTGCGTTTTTTTCCACGAGCCGAGATGCGAGCGATTTGGGCCGCATTCAGGGTTGGAAAAATGTGTTCTGGGCGTTCGAACTGAGTCAGTCTTGCGTTTATGTTCGTCTCTGACATGGCAACGCTTCCTCTCCAAGCCTATGCGCGCGTCCTCATGCTTATATCTCTGTTTTGAATTTCAAGTCGGGTCGCGAAGGTTTTCATCGCGTTGCAACCTCTGGCGCAATTATTTGAGTAATTGCAGGCTTGCACTGGCCTCACGATGTTATCAGAGGAGAAGTCGGAAAAGGAACGATGTAAATCTCAAGACGATAGCGCTACCGCACTGGAACGGGGAAGTCGATGTTGTCGCGTTTTTCATCGGTCCGCAGCGCGATCGCAACCGCTGTGGAACGGTTATCTACGCCGGGGTAACACTAAGGATGCTGGGTGTGGCACGCCGCCGCCGAATGTGCTCGCGGACGTTCCGTCCGTCAGGCGAACTCCCTAAAAACAACAAGCTGGCCTCAGATCAAACGCATTTGCCGGCTTTCAAGGGAAAGCAGTTTTTGCTTGATCGAGAGGCCGCCCCCATAGCCAGTAAGATTGCCATTGGTGCCAATCACGCGGTGGCAGGGAACAATGATAGGAATCGGATTGGAACCGTTGGCAAGCCCGACGGCGCGCGCTGCATCAGGTTGACCGATCTGATGGGCTAACTGGCGGTAGGAAATTGTCTGGCCGTAAGGAATCGCGCGCAGGCTTTGCCAGACACGAACCTGAAACGGCGTGCCTTCGAGCGCCAGCGGCAAATTGAATTGCTGCAACTCTCCGCAAAAGTACGCTTGCAGCTGGCGAATCGTTTCTTGAAAGGACTCCTTGTTCTCCATCCAGCCGGGCTGCGGACGTATCACATGCTTGCCGGCAGCAAAGCTGATCAGACGTAACCCTCGATCATTGCCCGCCAACAGCAACTGTCCCAGGGGACTCTGGAAGTTTGTGTAATACACGTGGCCAATTTTATTCAATGAGTGCATCGGAATTACAAGCCGACTCGACCTTTCCGAGTTGCAGTCTAGCAAAACGGACACTCCATCGGACATTGACGTCCGAAAATGTCCACGATTTCCGGAAAACTCCACATTCACTTCCAAAACGCGGGAACTTATGCGCCGAGCAGACCACAGCTTCGATTCTGAGCGCCTCCGTCTCTCTCAGGCGGAACTACCATACGAAAGAGCACGCAGGCATTGTCGGCTGGCGTGGCTCGTGCGACCGGTGCGCTTTGGCCATTCCGCGTAGTTCTGGCAGATCTGTTCGACGTGGCGCGCAATGTGCTGTGTCTGAACGTCCAACCACTCTTCAAGCGTTATTATTCCTTTTCGAGGATACTGCGCGGTGTGCGCCCACACGGGCTCTGGAATGTGACGAAGAATGTGGTGAGTCATTCTTCGCAGGCGCACGATCAGTCCCAGCGCTTCCGTCGTACTCTGGTGGAAGTAGCCGAGCGTGCTAACCCATTTGAACGAGTCGTGAGTGGTTACAACCGACCCCGGTTCAACGATGAACTGACGGCACAGCACGTACGCTTCGGTTTCGCTGTCCGCGAGGTGCAAGATAATTTCGTGTATGCTCCAACGGTCGTGTGCCGTGCGATAAAGCCACATCTTTCTCGGGCAACGCCGCAGCCCTTCTGAAAGAAGCTCGGGTCCGCGAGCGAAAAGCTCTAGTTTTTTTTGCCTCTCTTGGGGTCGCGTCGTCACTCCAACCATCAGGGATCAAATTCTGTCTGCCCAACAAACCCGCTACGGCCAAAGCTAGCAGAGCTTAGCGGCGCGGGAGGACGGGCCCTCCCGCGTCGCCATTCTTCTGGCATTTCAGGCCCGTTTACCAGTCGACGCTCAGGCCAAGCTGCATGCGTCGAGGTTGATTGGCCTGAAGGTTTCCGCCGCCGCCTAGGACGCCCCAGTTGGTCGGGTCGAAGATGTCTAAGCTAGGATCATTAGCCTGCATGTGGTTGGTCACGTTAGTGAAATCAAAGTACAGGGAGCCGCTGATCCTCTCCGTGACGTTGATCTTCTTGTTGATGCCCAGATCCAGGTTCCAGAATGGCAAGCCCTTCAACGGACCGCCGCCCCCGATTTGTCCATCCAAGCCGAGAATCGGATTGCGGACCGGATCGCCGAATATTCCGCCACCCTGCGGGCAGGTTGCGTCAGGGTTGCTGAACACGTTAAAACCGGCGCCGCCGGTGCCGCAGGCGCTTCCGACGGTCGCCTTTTTGGTGCCGCTATAGTTCAGGTTCTTGGTGATGACGCCATTCTCCAGCGCGGCAATGTAGGCGGTGTTGCACTCGCCCAAGCTTCCACAGTTACCGTTGGCCGTGCCGACTTCGACTGGTAGGCCGCTGCCATAAACGAACAGCGGCGAGAAACTCCATCCGCCGAGCACTCGTCCGACGAGGCCGTTCTGGGATCTGTAGAAGGGTGGCACGTAATTAAGGAACAGGTTGAAGGTGAACTTTTCGTTGTATTGCTGAGGGCCGTAATTGTTCTGGATGTTGAATGGATCAACGCTCGAGAATTGACTGCTAGCCTGGATAACGTCTCCTGTACCGAGCGCGTTGCTGTAGGAGAAGTTGGTCTTCATGGTCAGGCCATGCCAGTCCGAGAAAGTCAACTGCAGGTAGCCCGCATTGTAGTTGCCATAGCCCGTGCTTGACTGTGTGGTGATGGACGGGGATTGGCCATTGGCCCCGAATGGGCTGCCAACGGGATCGTTGGTGAAGCTCCGGCCGAACGTAAAGGCTCCGGCGTTGGAGACGGCGGCCCAGGAATCGAACGGGTCGGATACGCTCATGTTGCCGACGCTTTGTGCGACGAACTGCGCGGTACAGCTTGAAGCGCCGCTCACCCCACCGGTGAAAGATCCGCTGCAGTAGCTCCCTGTTAGAGAGTTTTCAAAGAAAGGTTGAGCCGCCAGCGAGTTGATATAAGGCAAATATGCCGGATTCGCTCCGCCGCCCGATAGCTTGGGTGACGGTACGTTCGTGCCGTAGTTGGTGGCCACCATTATTTGAGCCCAGGCATTCGCGAAGGTCTGCCCACCCCTGGTCATCATATAAGGGACATTCGTTAGGCTGTAATACTGCATTTCATTGGAAAGGATGCGGCCAATGTAACCCGCTTCAGCAAGGACCTTCGGGCCGAACTGGTGCTGGACGCTGACCGTAAACTCATCGGAACGGTCCGGCTTGAAATTCGGGTCGATCGTTTCGCCCGCTCCTGTGGCGACACCGTTGAAACCGGGATACCACGGCTGCGGAAGGTTCGCAGCCGGTGCAGGCAGTGGCGCGACCGTACCGTCTACACCGACTCGGAAGACGTTGGCCGGGTCTCCACCGCAGCCGCCTGTGATGTGGTTGGGACCGCCACAAGTGGCCGGTTGCATCAAGCCGGGAGTGAGCATCGGGACCAGGATGGGATCGACGCCGTTGATCCGGCCGAAAATGCGTGCGAAGCCGGCGCGGACAACCGTGTCGGGCCTCAAATTCCACGCCATTCCGATGCGTGGGCTCAGTCCGCCGAAAAACGGATCATAGGGATAGTGCGAGTGGCCATTGACGTTGCGGACAGTCGCGAAGCCGATCAGCGGGGCGTAGGCATTGCCTTGAAGCGCGGCCTGCTTCTCGTTATTCAGATATTGTTGTTCGTACAGGATGTTGTCGTTCTGGTCTACCATAACGGTCTGGAAGCCCCCCTGGGTCTCGTATGGTGGCATTTCCACGGTGTAACCAATTCCGTAGTTCAGGGAGAACGTCGGCTTCAGGTGCCAGGAATCCGTAATGTACGCATTATATGTCGGGATGATGCTGTTGTTCGTCAATGGCGGCGACGAAATACAACCCGATGTAGCAGCGATACCCGTGATGGCACACGAAGTCCTGGGGTCGAGGGGCAGGCCAGTAACTTTCGAGCCGAGGCCGCGGGTGTACAGGCTTTGCGTCTCGTCAACCATGCCGAGAACCTCCGAGTAGAGGCTTCCGTACTTGTTTGGGGAGGTGATGCCGGCAGGGACGTAACCGGCCATGTCGACGCCAAGAGCGCCTAGGCTTGTGCTATTGCCGTCTCCGATTATGTATTGCTCCCAACTGTTGATGTTCCCGCCATTGTCATTTCGGTTATGAGTATCGTTGGCGCGCAGGTACATGCCGCCGAACTGGAAGAGGTGGTTGCCTTTTATCCAGGTGAGATCGTCGCGGTACATCGAGTCATGGCCGTTCCAGTAACGCGTGCGGACGTTTTGGTTGTTGGTGTTATAGGGAGCGAACAGCGGGTTAGATGCCCCGCCGTTGTTTTCGCCACCGACTTCCAAGGCGGCCGGGTAGCCGGCAACGTTTGGCACGCCGCCGGGATCTCCGTAGGCCCACCAGTTGCGCGTGTAACTAAAGTGAAAATCGTTGGTGAGGTACGACGTTACTTCAGTGGTCAGGCCGCCGGTGTACATCCAAGGTTCCTGCGGTTTTTGGCGGATCGCCGAATATTGCCCCTTTACGTCACCAGGGAAGAATCCGCCTATATCCCATTGGTCCGAGACGGTTTTGCTCAACTTATAGTAGTGATAGGTGCCGTTGAAGTGCCAGTTCTTGGCGAAATCGTGGTCGATACGGGCCACTCCAAAATTGCTGCTCTGCGGCGTGGCGATGGAGCCCTTATATCCACAGTAGTTCAAGCCATCGCCATGACCGCAATCATTCGGCAAAGGTAGATAGGTGCTCCAGAGAGTTGAAATGACGGGATTAATCCCCAATCCACGTGGATCGCAGCCTCCTGCTCCCGTACATTGAATGACAGTCCCCGGGGCTATCGTCCCGCCACCACATCCATTATTGACGCCGTTGGAAATAATGCCCACGCACGTCGCAGCATTCGCAGCATAAGTGTTTGTAGTCCCTGGATCAGTCGTGAGCGTGGGGTTCAGATTGACTACTTCCCCATTCAGTTTGATCAGACCCGCCCGCAAAGAAGGCAACGGGAAGTTGCGCTCGAATACCGAGGCTTGCGGGTAACGGAATCCTTCATAGTTGCCAAAAATAAACCAGCCCCCGCCCAAAAAGTTCACGCCCGGGATTTTTCCGCCGGCAGCTGCGCCAAACCGGCTGAAATGCGAGCCGGGCTGCTTCTTGCCCGTGCTGTTATTGTCCCACGTATTGGCGCCGCCGAAGTTGTTGTCGAGATAATATTCGTAGGCGCTGCCATGGAAGACTTTCGTGCCGGACTTGGTCACCAGTTGCACCTGGCTTCCCGCGCCGCCGTTGAAATCCGCTGTCTGATTTGACGTCGAAACCTTGAACTCCTGAATGCTCGAGACGGGCATTGGGACAACAGCCGACGGCATGCTGCTTGCCCCGCTGTGGATATCGGAACCGAAGCCGGCGATGTAAGTATTGTTGTCTCCGCTCATGTCGTCAGTGGCAAAACCGCCGTCGAGCTGGAAGGAGTTTTGGTCGGTAGTGGTGCCGCCCGTGTTGCCTAGGGTGTTCTGGCCGGGCTGAAGGACAGCCAGCGTCGAGGCGTCGCGGCTCTGGTTCGGTAGATTCATCATGATGGCTCCGCTTAACGATGAGCCGACTGTAGCGTCCATGGTCTGCAGATCGGCGCCGGGTATTGAGGTGACCTCTACCGTCGTCGAAACCGCGCCGATTTGGAGCTTCGCGTTTACCGTCAACTGAGTGCCGACTTGCACGACCTGATTGGATACAACCGTGGTCTGGAAGCCTTGCTTCCCGGCTTTCACGTCGTACGTCCCTGGAACCACATAGGCGAAAATGTACTGACCGCTGCTGGTCGACGTAGCCGTCCGAGAATTCCCGGTCGCCGTGTTGGTCAATGTAACGGTGGCGTCAGGGACGACGGCTCCGGTGTTGTCCGTCACCGTGCCTGAAACCGTGCCGGTGCTAGAGCTCTGTGCCAGCGTCGCTTTGGGCGCAATGGTAAACAGGCAGAAGAGC
>DASYYI010000332.1:0-4168 GCA_035933995.1 Candidatus Acidiferrales bacterium
GCAATGAATCCGGATCCACGCAAAAGCCGTGATTCTGCGCCGTGATTTCGACTTTCTCGGTGAGCAAATTCTTGACCGGATGATTCGAGCCGTGGTGGCCGAATTTCAGCTTGAAAGTTTTTCCGCCGAGCGCGATGCCGCACAATTGATGGCCGAGGCAAATCCCGAAAATCGGCACGCGGCCCAGGAGCTTCTGAATATTTTGCACGGCAAAGGTGATGGGTTCGGGATCGCCGGGGCCGTTCGACAGAAAAACGCCGTCCGGCTTTAGCGCCAGAACGTCCTCGGCCAAAGTTGAGGCTGGAACGACGGTGACGCTGCAGCCGTGATCGACCAACATGCGCAAAATATTTTGCTTGATGCCGAAATCGTAGGCGACGACTTTGTGGCGTTTTTCGCCCGTATTTTTTGCGCCGCTCGCGCTCTTCTCGACGGGCGTCTGAGCGTAACTCGCCGCGAGCGGACCCGTCACTAGCGGAATTGAGCCGCGCTCCCAGTGATACTGCTTCGCGCAGGTCACCTGACTCGCGAGCTCCTGCCCGGCCATCGATGGCAACGCGCGCGCCTCGGCAATCAGCGCTTCCGCTGTGCTCCCGTCCGTCGCCACAACTCCGCGCAACGCGCCAGCCTGCCGGATGTGCCGGACAAGCGCGCGCGTGTCGATATCCCAAATCACGGGGATTTTGTAGCGCTCGAGATACGCTTGCGCCGTTTCGCTGGCGCGCCAATTCGAGGAAACCTGCGAGAAATCGCGGACAATCAGCCCTTCGATATGCGGACGCGCAGATTCCTCGTCGTCCAGATTCGCACCAACATTTCCAATGTGGGGATAGGTGAGGCAGACAATTTGGCCGGCGTAACTGGGGTCGGTGAAAACTTCCTGGTAGCCGGTAAGGCTGGTATTAAAAACGACTTCGCCGCCGCGGCGGCAACTTGCGCCCGCCGCGCGGCCTTTAAATACTCTTCCGTCTTCGAGCGCGAGTATCGCGCTGTTTCCGTGCGACGCCTTCAGTGTGTCCTCCGGCGAGATTCATCTTACACCAGCTTCCGATTCCTTTTTCGCGCTCCGATGTTTCATAAAATTCCGCGATGCCGGTGCGCGCATGATTTACGGCGCGGAGATTTCGCCAAATTGGTGAAACGGCCAGTACGCGAACACGGCTTTGCCGTAAATATATTTTTGCGGCACGGGTCCGAAAATGCGCGAATCATTCGAGCTGTCGCGATGATCGCCCATCACGAAATATTCATCGGCCGGAATTTTAATGGGGCCGTAACTGGAATCGTCAAAATACTTCGGCGGCACGTAAGATTCCGACACGCGCTTACCGTTGACGTACAGCTCGCCCTCGCGGATTTCCAACGTTTGCCCCGGCAATCCGATCACGCGCTTGATGAATGACTGCGTGCGGTCGAGCGGATACCAGAAAACGACAACGTCCCCGCGATGGATAGGCTCAAAGCGGTAGACGAATTTATTGATGAAAATTCGCTCTTGATCGCTCAGCAAGGGCGCCATGCTGGTGCCCTCGACCTTCACCGGCTGATAGAGAAACACGATGATGACCAGCGCGAGGCCAAGCGCCACGGCAATATCGCGCGACCATGAGCGCAATTCGCGGCCAAGAGAGGACGGCGGTCGCTGGTTAATGGAGGAAGCAAAATTGGGGATGTTTTCGTCTCGCATTCCGCGTTGCTCTCCTATATATCATGCCGCTCGATTCCCGCCAACGGAGAATTTCGCCGTGGTTTTGGATGACTGCGCGGCCGGCATTATTTCTGCATCCTTTCGCGACGTCAAGTGTCCATTACTAGGATGCAATTTTACGCTATCGAGGCGCAAGCTCGCCAAGCGAAGCAAATACTCCCGACGAAAGGTTAACCCATGACCATCCTGAAAAATAATGCGCCGGTGCGCGCAACTGCCGTGGCCGCGCGAATTGCGATTTTGCTGGCGTTGCTCGGCGGGTTTCTGACGATGGGTCCGCGCGTCCGCGCCGCGCAGGGTGGTTCAGGCGCGCCGCCAGTGCGGTTTGTGGCCGACGTGCCGCTGCTCGATTGCGACGGAATGCCGTGCGTCGAAGCGCGCGTGAATCACGGCTCACCCGCGCGATTGCTGATCGACACCGGCAATCAGGCGTCCATCGTCGATACGCAGATCGCCAAGGATCTCGGACTGAATCCCTACAAGCCCACGCAACCGCACTGGCCGGACGGGATTTTTCGCGCGGAAGTTCCGACGCTTCAGATCGGGAATCTTACGCTCTCCCATGTGCCAATTCTCACCATGGATATCGCGTCAATGACGGCGCAGAACCAAATTGCGCACGCGGCGGGAACGCTGGCCTACAGCGCTTTCAAGGATCGCATCCTGCAGCTCGATTTTCGCGCTCACCGGCTGCGCGTGTCGGAGATTCTTTCGTCTCCGGCGCCATGCCACGGGCCGTGCGACCATTTCTCGCTGATCACGTTTGGAAAGCACGGACCGCCCATCGTCGTGGCCCGAGGATTCACCATCAACGGCCGCGCGGTGACGGCGCAGATCGACACGCAATACAGCGGCAGCCTGCTCGTCTATACCGCCGCGATTGATAAATTGGGGCTGGCCAACGACGCCAAGGGGACGGAAACGCGAACGTTTCCCTTTACCGATGGCGGCGTAAAAATGAAGTTTGCTGCGGCGCGCGAAGAGGGATTCGACGGGACGCCGCTGATTGCCTCCGGCGCCGTCGTATATTTTCCGACACCGGGCGTGCATGAGCCGGACGCGCTTTTCGACGCCACAGTGGGCCTGGAGCTTTTCCGCAACACCGTCCTGACTTTGGATTTTCACGACATGACGGTTTCGGTGCACAAGACGGCCGCCGCAGGTTAGGCAGTGACGCTCATGTGCCGGCTGCCCCGGCGCAGGAAGGGGTCGCGCCGCGGTTGTGCTAAGGGCATGAGGCGTTTCGCATGATCGCGCGATCCGAACAGCGTCACGTCAGCCGGCAAAGAAACGCGGCGGGACCGTTCGCTTCGTTCACGGCAAGCCTGAGCTACAAGTTCATTCGTAGCGAAGGGCGACGATGGGGTCTGTACGCATGGCGCGGCGCGCGGGAATGTAGCAGGCCGCGATAGCGACGAGCGTCAAAAGAATTGCAACACCGGCGAAGGTAAGCGGGTCGTGCGCGCTAATACCGAAGAGCTGGTTGGACATCAGCCGGGTCAGCCCCAGTGCTACAACGATGCCGACGGCCACGCCGATGAGCGCCATTCTCGCGCCCTGTCCCAAAATCAGACGGAGCACGTCGCGACGCTGCGCGCCCAAGGCGATGCGAATGCCGATTTCGTGGGTGCGCTGGCCGACGAGGTAGGAAATCACGCCGTAAATCCCCACGCAGGAAAGAATCAAGGCGAGCGCGGCGAAGACGCCGAGAAGAATCATAGCGAAGCGGCGCGCAGCGAGGGAACGCGCAATCGTTCCATCCATGGTTTCCGCGCCATACATCACTTGCTGGCTGTTGATGCGCTCGACCGTATGGCGAATGGCGCCGACGAGCGTCTCCGGCGGGACGTGGGTGCGAACAATGAAGTCCGCGCCCTTGGCGAGGAGCGAGAAGAATCTGTCGGGCACCTGCGTGATGGGAAAGTACATTTCCGCTTCGATGGGCTGGTTTCCAGTGTCGTCCAGGCCCCAGTGTTTGACGTGGCCGGCGACGCCTACGACCTGCGCCTGCAGGTCGAGAATGGCGAAATTGATGCGTTGACCGATGGGATCCTGGCCGGGGAAAAATTTCTGCGCGAAATCCTGGTCAATGACGATGACTGTAGGCGAGTGTATGGTGTCCTGCGCGTTGATGAAGCGGCCGCGAATCAGCGGCGTGCCCATGGCCTTCAGATAATCGGGCTCGACAAGATAAAAAAGAGCGGCATTCATTTCTTGAGTGCTCAAGGGCTTGGGATGGCCTGCGAGCCAGAAAGGCAATTCGGAATCGCCCTGCATGGGAAGGGAGCCGCCACAGGCGGAAACAAATTGGGCGCCGGGGATAGAAGCGAGCGCGGAGTCGAGCTGAAGCAAAGAGTTGCGCAACTGGTCAGGGGTGGCCTGCATGGCCGCGGGCGGAAAAGCGACGCTGAAAGAGAGCAGATTTTGCGGATTGAATCCCGGATTGACGTTCCAAAGAGC
>DASYYI010000333.1:0-3020 GCA_035933995.1 Candidatus Acidiferrales bacterium
CGCTTGAGGGTTTCTTGCGATTTCTTCCGGCAGGAATTTCAGCGCGACAAAGCGATGGAGACGCGTGTCCTCCGCTTTGTAGACGATGCCCATGCCGCCGCCACCGAGTTTCTCGATGATGCGATAGTGCGCGATCGTCCGGCCAATCAGCGGCTGCGAATCCGGCATTTGCGGCCATCTTAGGTTCGCGCCGCATTCGAAGTCAAGGCGCGCGCCGCTGGCTCTTCGGACAAATTTAGGCGCCTGCGGTCTCCACCGTCGCTTCTTCGGCGCCGGGCCAGAACTCGGTGATGTAAACTCCGGCCAAAATCAGCGTGCCCCCCACGAGCAGCGTGCTCGTCAATTTCTCCCCGAGAAAAATCACCGCCAGCAGCATCGCCAGCGGAGGTTCGACGTAGGTGAAGACCGCCAATCGCGACGCCGTCATGTGCCGCAGCGCCCAAAAGAAAATCAAGTACGCAAACACGGACGATACCAGCACGGTATACGCGAGCCCAATCCACCCAATCCAGCCCACGCCGCTCCAATTCAGCCGCGCGGCGTCCTCGATACCCAAGGGCAGCAGCATGATGGCTCCGGCCATGTTGCAAAACATATTCATGGAAATCGTGTCGTACTGCCGCGCCACTTTCTTGGCCAGCACGGTGTATACGGCGAACCCGATCGTCCCGCCTATCGCCACCAGGTCTCCCGCGCCGGTGCCGCCATGGAAATGCAGCGCGTCTCCGCCGACGAGCACCGCGATGCCCGCCAGGCACAGCGCCATCCCGATAATTTTTCCGCGCGTAATTTGTTCGAGCTTGTACGCGCGCGCGAGGACCAGCACAAAAATCGGGCCCGTGGCCACGATCAGCGCCGAACGCGCCGCCGTCGTGTAATCCAGCCCCACGATAAAAAATCCGCGGTTGATCACCACGCCGAAAAATCCCAGCACCACGAAGTTCCACAGGTCTTTGCGATTGAAGCGCGAACGCCGCGGCATGGCAAAATAAATCGGCAGCATGAAAACGCCAGAAAAAATAATGCGGAAAGAAGTCAGGGTATAGGGATCAAAATGCCGCAGCGTGACCTTGGCAATCACGAAGTTGAACGACCACCCCACCACCATCAGCAGGATCAGCGAATACAGCAGCACAGGATGGCGCGTGCGTTCCACCGCTTACGCCAGCACTTCGCGCCGCACCGTCAGTTTTTCGATGCGGTCGAGCTTGGGCTCAAATCCAATGCCCGGCCTCGACGGAACTTTAATCGTCCCTTTGGATGTCACTTCCACTTCGGGCTCGATGATGTCCTCGGCCCAGTAGCGTTTGCTCGCCGACACGTCGCCCGGCAGCGCGAAATTTTCCAGTGTCGACAACGCGATATTCTGCGCGCGCCCAATGCCAGACTCCAGCATTCCGCCGCACCACACGGGAATTCCATTCTTCTGGCACAAATCGTGAATGCGCCGCGCCGGCGTATGTCCTCCCACGCGCCCCAGTTTCATATTGATAATTTTGCACGCGCCGATCTCAATCGCCGCCACAGCGTGCGAATAATCGTGGATGCATTCGTCGAGGCAAATCGGCGTTTCGAGCTGCTTCTGCAATTTCGCGTGACTGTAAATATCGTCCCATCCCAGCGGCTGTTCGATCATCATCAGCGCAAACGGATCGAGCTGCTTCAGCAGCGGCGCGTCCTCCAGCCGGTAAGCCGAATTTGCGTCCACCATCAGCCGTATCCGTGGCCAACGTTTCCGCAGCGCTTCCACCGGCTTCAACTCGAGGCCGGGCTTCACTTTAATCTTGATCCTCTGGTATCCCGCCGCCAGTTCTTTTTCAACGTTCGCGATTAATTGCTCCACGGTTGGTTGAATTCCAATCGAAACGCCGCACGAAATCTCGTCGCGCACTCCGCCGAGCAACTTCCACAGCGGCTGGCCTTTCTGTCGCGCTTCCGCGTCCCAAATCGCGGACTCGATTCCACCCTTGGCCATGTTGTGCCCGCGCGTGTGCGCCAGCATTTCCCAGACGTCGCGCGCCGCGCCGAATTCCCTGCCCCGGATCTCCGGCCACAGAAAATCGCGCGTGATATGCCAGGCGGTATCAATCGTCTCCGGAGAATAATGCGGCGCTTCGCCCGCCACGCATTCTCCCCAACCGCTGATGCCATCCGCCTCAACCTGCACCAGTAAAATCCGCCTGTCCGTTGTCGCGCCAAAACTTGTCTCGAATCGCATCACCATGGGCATGCGAATTTCCCGCAAAGTCACTTTTTGTATGCGCATCCTTTTACTTCACCCCCGAACTCGCAAAAGCCTTCATTTGGTGGCAATCTCCGCTGCGACGCTTTCGGCGCTTTCGAAAATATAACTCGCTTCCTTCGGCCCTATTTCCAGTCCCGTGACGATGAATCCCCTCTTCAACTTCTCCAAAAATCCTTCCCGCATCTCGCTCTGCACGCGAGCGCCCGCTGCCGCATCGATCTGCTTGCGTTCGCTGATGTCAGACGGAATCGTAATCTTCTCCGCTCCGCTCGGCACCCGCGCCGCCTTTCCTCCCAGAACTTCCGTCACGCGTTTCGAATCCAAGTACCATTCGGCCATAAGCCGATCCGTCGGCAGTCCCGCGTGCAGCGGACTTTCGGTGATCCCATAACAATTCGGAATGTACCGTTTCACCACCGCGCCCAGCCGGTTGATGTTGAAATGCGCGTTTTTCAGCTCCAGCGGATCAAACGTCCATGCCACCAGATGGATTCCACGCGCCAGTGCGTCGTTCCTCTGCGCAAGTTTCAGCATTCGACCAATACCGCGGTCGCGATACTCCGAAAGCACCGCCGTCATATGCGAATGAATAATTGGCTTGCCGTCATGAAATCCTGCCAGCCCCAGCGTGAACCCAATCAATTTTTCTCCGGCAAAGGCACCTAGCGTCTGCCCGCCCGTCTCCCGCGCCACAACGAACAGACCCGAAGGCGTAGCCAAATCTTCGCCCCAGGTAATCAACTGTATCCGGACGCACTCTTCGTATTCTGCGAGG
>DASYYI010000341.1:0-22015 GCA_035933995.1 Candidatus Acidiferrales bacterium
CGCTCGCAAACGCCGGCAGCAAGGCTCTGGCAATAATCGCGTTTTTACACTGCTTGCCACCGCGGACGTGTTGGAGCAAAATGACGCGCGCATTGGCGGACACTTGCTTTTTGGCGGCGAGCGGGCTTTTTTTACAACGCCATCGTGAAAGGACACAACAAATGAAGCGATTCGTGTTTGCAGCGATGCTTACAGGTGTGGTTTTCTGCGCCGCGGTGCCGGTTCGCGCGCAGACCGCGGACTCTCTTGCGCCCGGCGTGCGGGAATTCGTGAAGGTCAGCGCGCCGATGATCGCCCTGACGCACGCTCGCGTGATTGACGGTACTGGCGCGCCTGCGCGCACCAACCAAACTATCATCATTTCGGGCGGCAAAATCCAGTCCATCGGCGATTCGGCCAGCATTTCCGTGCCCGCTGGGGCCCAGGTTCTCGACCTCACCAATAAAACCGTCATTCCCGGCCTCGTCGGCATGCACGAACACATGTTCTATCCCGCAGGAGGGCGCACTGCCGTAGCCATGTACAACGAAATGGGCTTCAGTTTTCCGCGTCTTTATCTTGCGAATGGCGTGACGTCAATCCGGACGACGGGAAGCATCGAGCCTTACACTGACCTGGAACTGAAAAAGCTCATTGATTCCGGCAAGCTGGCAGGCCCGAAAATCCACGTCACGGGGCCGTACCTCGAAGGGGCCGGCTCATTCACTCCGCAAATGCACGGACTCACGGGCGCCGACGACGCGCGCAAAACGGTCGATTACTGGGCCGATGAAGGTGTCACTTCGTTCAAAGCCTATATGCACATCACGCGCGCGGAACTCGCCGCCGCGATCCAAGAAGCGCACAAGCGCGGCATCAAAGTGACTGGCCACTTATGCTCCGTGGGCTTCAAAGAAGCCGCGGCGCTGGGCATCGACGATCTCGAGCACGGCTTGATGGTCGACACGGAATTCGACCCGGGCAAGACGCCCGACGTTTGCCCCTCGCAGCAGCTCACGGCAAAAACGCTGGCGGGAATCGACGTCGAGAGCGCGCCCGTGCAGAGCACGATCAACGACCTTGTGGCGCATCACGTCGCTGTCACGTCCACGATCGTGATTTTTGAAACGCTCGCCCCCAATCAACCGCCACTCGAACCCCGCGTCATCGACGCCATGCTTCCCCAAGCTGCCATCGACTATCTTGCGACGCGCTCCATCATTTCCGAAAATGCGAATTCTCCCTGGCCCGTGCTTCTCAAGAAGGAAATGCAATTCGAGCGCGACTTTGTAAAAGCGGGCGGCATTCTCCTGGCTGGCGAAGACCCCACAGGTTACGGCGGCGATCTGGCGGGCTTCGGCGATCAGCGCGAGCTGGAGCTTCTTGTCGACGCGGGCTTCACTCCCGCCGAAGCCATCCACATTTACACACAAAACGACGCGCGCTTCCTCGGCGAAGATGATCGGATCGGCACGCTCACAGCGGGCAAGCAAGCGGACATAATCGTCATTGATGGCGATCCATCGACGAAGATCAGCGACATCGAAAAGACCGAGCTCGTTTTCAAGGACGGCGTCGGTTACGATTCCGCAAAACTAATCGAATCGGTCCGGGGCTCGGTGGGACTCCACTGATCTCCCCCGCCCTTCGCGCAAGAGCCTTTGGGAATCCCGCATCAGCATCCCAAGCAGTCACTTCAACGAAAAGAGGAGTTCCATGCCAAACTCACGACCACAGCCTCGCAAGTCCTTTAACGCATTCCATCCATTCCTAGGCTCGCTTACTGCATTCCTGCTCTTGTGCAGCGCTGCCTCCGCGCAAGCGCCCGTACAGACGCAAGAACTCTCCTCTGAAGCCACGTCGCAGAACTCTTCACAAGTCTCTTCCTCAAAGGATTACAACCAAGGCCGATTGCTTTTCGGCAAGAATTTCCTGCGCGGCTACGGCGATTTCGAGCTCGCGCCGCCGCACAACGAGCCGGATCTTGGCCGCTGCAATCAACCTCAGCCAACCTGCAGCGCGTTCGCGCGTTACATCATCGGCGGCTACATCGAATTTCAACCTTTCGCGCGCACGCCACTCAAGCACGCCTATTTTTTCTTCCAGCCAAATTTTTTCTTCGGCAATAACATTCCCCAGGTGAAATATACGTATTCGATGGCTCCCCTGGCATGGGAACGCACCATGGGTCTCGCCATTCAATTGCCCAAGCATTTCGAATTGCGCGTCACCAATCATGGCGTCACGTCGTTTAGTCCTTTCGACCAAAGTCTGGGAGCTTTCGACTCCGGTCCAAACAAAGAACCTCTCGGTATTTACAACACGATCGGCATACGCTGGTATTTCGGCGGGTACGACCACTCGGCAACGGCGTGGTGAAACGCGGATGCAATAGGTCTTACTGAAAAAAGTTCTGACGGAGAAAAGCGCGTAAACTCGACCGCTCGAAGGTCAAAGAAAATATGCTGTGACCGCCTTACGCTTTCCCTGTTCCGAACGCCAGCGCCAATAGCGTCTTCTGTTCCAACTCGTGCGCTTTCGCCGAGCCGGTCGCTGGACTGGCGCTCGCTGAGCGCTTCACGGAACGCAATGCGTGCCCGCGCAGCACGCGCTTCAGTCGCGGCATCACAAAATTCAATGCGCCCATATTCGAGGGCTCTTCCTGCACCCACACAAAATCCTGCGCCGACGAATATGCGCCGAGAACTTCCTCTAATTCCTTTTCCGGAAACGGGTACATTTGCTCGACAGACACAATTGCCGTCGACGCATCGTTGCGCCGCTTTCGTTCCGCGGCCAGCTCGTGCCCGATTTTTCCCGTGCAAAACAGCACCCGCTCTGCGTGCTGCACTTCCGCATCCGGCAGCACTGTCTGGAATCGCGGATGCGAAAAATCCGCAATCGGCGACGCCGCTGCTGGATTGCGCAACATGCTCTTGGGCGTGAACACAACCAGCGGCTTGCGCCATCGCCGCAGCGCCTGTCTTCGCAGCAAGTGAAAATACTGCGCGGCATTCGACGGCTGGCACACCTGAATGTTGTCGCGCGCCGCCAACTGCAAATATCGCTCGATGCGTCCGCTTGAATGCTCCGGCCCTTGTCCCTCATAACCGTGAGGCAGCAACAGCACTAGCCCCGAAAGCAGTCTCCATTTGTCCTCGCCCGCGGCAATAAATTGATCGATGACTACCTGCGCGCCATTCGCAAAATCTCCGAACTGCGCCTCCCACAGCACCAGCGCTTCCGGAAAGTCGCGGCTGAACCCGTACTCGAACCCCATCGCTCCGGCTTCGGAAAGCGCTGTGTTATAGACTTCGAATCGCGCCTGTTCGGCCGACAGGTTCGCCAGGGGGATGAATTCCACCTCGGTTTGCGTATCGATGAGCGCCGCGTGTCGCTGATTGAATGTTCCGCGCTTGCTGTCTTCGCCGCTGAGCCGCACGGGGATACCCTCCATCAGCAACGAGCCGAACGCCAGCGCCTCCGCCATACCGTAATCAACCAAACTTTTCCCCGCGCCCATAGCCGCACGTTGTTCCAGCAGCTTCTTTATTTTCGGATGAATCGCAAAACCATCCGGATAGGTTGTCAGTTTCGCCGTAATCTCTTGAAGTTTGTCCTCCGGCACTCCCGTGTCCACTTCGAACTCCGGTTTGTACCGGCCGCCTTTGAAGTTGTTCCAGTACAGCGGGAGTTGCCACATCCTTGGAATTTTCTCGAAGTTCACCGCGTTTTTCTGCGCCATTTCGAATTCGGAGCGGACTTCTTCGACCGTGCTCGCCGGATCCGCGCCGGCCTTCTCCGCGTACAGTTTCCACAGCGGCGGATGCGCCTGAATTTTTCGGTACCGCAATGGCTGAGTAATCGTGGGATCGTCGATTTCGCTATGACCGTAGCGCCGGTAACCAATCAGATCGATCACCACGGGGCTTTGGAACGCGTAGCGATACTCCACCGCAAGCCGCGCAATACGCACCACCGCGTCCGGATCTTCCGCATTCACGTGGAAAATCGGAACGGGCAGCCGTTTCACAATGTCCGACGCGAACCTTGACGACTGACACTCGCTTGGCACCGCGGTGAATCCAATCAAATTATTCACAATGATGTGCACACTGCCACCCACCGAAAACCCGTCGATCATCAAGAAATTCAAAGTCTCGGCCCAGATTCCCTGTCCGGCAAACGCGGCATCGCCGTGCAACACCACAGGGAGCACTTTTGCGATCCCCTCTTCACCCCGGCGCGTCTGTTTTGCGCGCGCTCGCCCCAGCGCCACCGGATCCACCGCTTCCAAATGGCTCGGATTCGACACCAAATGAATTCCCAGCGTCTGCCCGTTGCGCGTTGTGTACTCACCCGTTGCGCCAATGTGATATTTCACATCGCCGCCGCCCAGTTCGCTGCGCGCATCCACTTCCTCGAATCGCGCGAAAATGTCCTCCGCCGGCCTTCCCACGATGTGAATCATCACGTTCAGCCGGCCGCGATGACTCATCCCCAGAACAATTTCCTCGACTCCGTTCTCCGCCGCCGTTTCGAGGGCTTCGTCGAGCAGCGGAATCAGCGCGGCTAATCCCTCGACCGAAAACCTCTTGTTGCCGAGATACCGGCTCTGCACCACCTGTTCGAACAACTCCGCGCGCACCAGTCGCTCCAGAATCCGCGCCCGATCGGTTTCCGGCGCGGGTGCTTCCAGTCGTTCCTGAATCCAGCGTCGTCGCTCGGCGTCCAGGATGTGCATGAACTCCGCGCCGATCGTTCCACAGTAAATCCGCCGCGCTTCGTCGGCCGGTTCTCCGGTAAGCTGCTCGAGCTCCGGCACACGCTCCGGCTTGAAATCTCCCAGCGGATCGAGCGTCGCTTCGAGATAGCCCCAGCGCCGGAACGCGTCAAACACAGCTTCGCGCTTCTCGTTTGAAACACCGTTTGCTTCGATCACCGCAGATTTGTCTTTCAATTCGGGATTTCCTTTTCCGGTCTCCGGATTCCTGTCCCGGTTCAACTTAATTCATCGAGCAACCTCTACGCTCCGGCCCACGCTCCCAGCAGCCGCCGCAGCAAAACGACTTGTCCAAGGTGATACGCATTGTGATCCGCCAGCAGCAGCGCCTCGCGCAAAATCGTCTGCCCTTTTCCATGTGCGATCGGTGCAAACAAATCCGTCTTCGGATTGCTGACCAGCTTTTTCATCGCGGCCAAATCGCGCTCAACCGCTGCGACGCTTTTATCCCACGCCTCCGCATTCGGTGGCGCTTCGGACACCGGCC
Organism: Candidatus Acidiferrales bacterium; assembly: GCA_035933995.1. Classification (GTDB taxonomy): domain Bacteria; phylum Acidobacteriota; class Terriglobia; order Acidiferrales; family UBA7541; genus DAHUXN01. The sequence continues at coordinate 5,250 of DASYYI010000341.1, forward strand.
AGTAACCTTCCGGGAATTGCGGTGAAAGATGCTTCGGATTCCGCGAAAACTCCAGAATGTCCCACTGCGCGATGCGCAAGTGTTCCAGCAATTGCCATGCTGTATGCTGAGCGCCGGATGGTTTCACGCCGCGCTGCGCTTGCGGCAACTCCGAAAAAGCTTGCTGTAAGTCCGCATGCGCCTCTCCGCCTTCGAGCAACTTCACCAGGTGTTCCCGGAGTTTCTTGTCGTCCATGCCGCGCGCCGGCGTCGCGGCGCTAGCACGCTTAACTTTCACCGTTCGTTTTGCATTTTTCTTTTTCTTCGTGGGCTTCATCCGAATATCTTAGGCCGCTGCACAACACTCGTCAAACACGGCCACGCCACTCAAACCGTCCATCACTTCCTTCTATTTTAGCACCCCGCTTGCGCATCATGCCTGTCGGGCGGATAATCCGGCCAGTACGGTCGACACCGTTTTTCAAATTTCGCTTTCTTGTTCTTTTGATCTTGGCGATTTTACATCTTCGAGGAGGCTTAATTATGTTTGCAGAATCTTCCAGCTCAAAGTCGACTCGCCGTCAATTCGGAAAATCGTTTGGCGCCATGCTTGCTGCCGCCTGCGTTTCGCCGAAGTTAATTCAAGGCGTCGCTGGCGGACGCCTTAAAGGCTTTTCGCGCGCAGACGCCATTCTCATCAACTCCAATGAGAATCCCTACGGCCCGTCGGCGCACGCTATCGCCGCGATCACGGGCTCGGAAGGCGTCGCCTGTCGCTATCCTGACGATCTCTACGCACGCGCAAAACAATCCATCGCCACGCTTCACAAAGTTCAGACGGAGAATATCGCCTTGGGTTGCGGTTCCACGGAAATTCTGCGCGTCTGCGATGCGGCCTTCGTCGGCCCGGACAAGAATCTCGTCGTCGCTGAGCCTACTTTTGAAGCCGTCACCTATTACGCAAACGTTTCGCGCGCCAAGGCTGTAAAAATTCCTCTCACGTCCGATTTTCGCCACGATTTGCCCGCCATGGCCTCCGCGTGCTCGAACGGAGCGGGCCTCGTCTACGTTTGCAATCCGAATAACCCGACCGGCACCATCAACACCCGCGACGAATTCGCCGATTTCCTCGCGAAGGTTCCCGCTTCCACATACGTCCTCGTCGACGAAGCCTATTTCCATTTCGTCGAAGATCCACGCTACTCGAGCGTCGTGGACATGATTCCGCAGCATCCAAACCTGATCGTCACTCGGACGTTCTCAAAAGTTTACGGTATGGCGGGCATGCGCCTGGGCTACGCCGTCGCGCAGAAGCAAACGATCGCGGCGATGCGCCCGCAAGTGCTTTTCGATAATGGAAACGCCGCCGTGCTCGCCGCTGCTGTCGCCAGCCTCGACGATCCGGAAATCGTCCCAGTGAACAAAAAACGCCTAAACGACACGCGCAAGTGGGTGACCGGCGAACTCGCGAAGGACGGCCACCGCGTAATTCCGTCCGAAGCGAATTTCTTCATGGTCGACGTCGGTAAGAATGTCACGCCGGTGATCGCGGCCTTCCGCGAGAAAAAAATCATGGTTGGCAGGAAATTCCCTTCGATGGGCACGTGCTTGCGTGTTTCCGTAGGCAAGCCCGACGAGATGCGCGCCTTCTTGGCCGCGTTCCGCCAGATTGTCCCAGCGGCTCAAAAATCCGCTGCGTAGGATGGAGCCTACCGAAGAAAACGCCTTCGTTGCGGTGTCACCGCAACGAAGGCAATCCTGGCCGCGCAACTTTGAGATTTGGCTTGTGAAGCAGCGCTGGAGGTAACCCTTAGACTTATCCCGCGGCTTGCGCCGCGTCGCCGCCGATCGTCCGCCGCTGCTGGAAGCATTCCCGGCAATACACGGGACGCCCCTGCGTCGGTTTGAACGGCACGGTAGTTTCCTTGCCGCACTGGGAGCACATGGTCTTCGTTTCGACGCGCTGTGTTCCCGTCGAAGCGGACGCGCTCCCGCCCTGCGCGCGAACCGACTTGCACGCCTTGCAGCGCTTCGGCTCGTTCTTGAAGCCCTTATCGGCGAAAAACATCTGCTCGCCCGCGGTGAAAACAAACTCCGCACCGCATTCGGCGCACTTCAAAACCTTATCGTGGAATTCCATGGGTTGCTCCCGGTAGTAGCTGGGACACGTTCGGGCACACTTCTCCCAGAATCAGATTACGCTGGAAATCGATGGGACTCCCCGCTTTCCCGGCCTCAAACACGTGAAGCACGGAACGAAGGTTATAGGAAACACCCAAAGTTTTTCGCCGCCTAGTCTAATCCTGTTCCCGACGCTGCTTCTTACGGAGACGCTTGCGTGAAAGAGCTTCCTTGGCCCGCCGCTTCTCTCCAGGTTTCATGTAGTAGCTGTGCTTCTTGATTTCCTTGATGATGTCTTCACCCTGGACTTTTCTCTTGAAGCGCCGGAGAGCATTCTCCAAAGATTCGCCCTCTTGAATTACGACTTCCGCCACGCAGTTTCACCCCCGTTCAGGATATGTGCTCGATATGCTGGTGTGGGTACTACTAGACGAATCCCGCCACAGGACACATCTTATGGGGCGTTTCTAGCGAACCCTTCACCGTAAGTCAAGTACTATATTTTGTAGACTACGCGTCTGTCTCGCCGCCCGGTGTGCTATCTATTTTCCTTATAAGTGTACTCGCTCATAACCCGTCAGTCGTCTCAATAGCGCTTTCGCCGCCGTTCAGTAGCCCTTAACTTCAGTCGTGGCCCGCGAATGCACCGGTTGATTGCTGTGGCGACGCGATTCTCTTTGCCGCACCGCTACTTTTTTTCTGCGCTTCGCCATTTCCAGGCAAAGATTATTGTTAGAATAGGACGCTTATCTGGAACGGACTCTCGATGTCATTGATGAAAAGTGCAATCGGTGTGCTGATGGCGGGAGGCCAAGGTGAACGTCTCTGGCCGCTGACGCGCGACCGCGCCAAGCCGGCCGTGCCCTTTGGCGGCATCTATCGCATTATCGATATCACGCTCTCGAACTGCCTCAATAGCGATCTGCGCCGCGTCTTTGTCCTCACGCAGTACAAGGCCCTCAGCCTCAACCGTCATATTCGCCAGGGCTGGTCGTCACTGATGGGTATTGGCGATTTCATTGAAATTTTACCCCCGCAGATGCGCGTTTCCGCGCACTGGTACCAAGGCACCGCGGACGCCGTTTACCAGAATATTTATTCCATTGGCAGCGAGCAATCGAGCTACGTCTTCATTTTGTCCGGCGACCATATCTACAAAATGAATTACCAAAAGATGCTGGAGCAGCATGTGGATAGCGGCGCGGAGGTCACCGTCGCCACCGTTGAGATGGATCCCGCCGAAGCCGCGCACCAGTTCGGCGTGATCGAAACCGACAAGGAAGGCCGCATTCTCGGCTTCGAGGAAAAACCCGCCGCGCCAAAACTTTCGCCGCGCCATCCCGGAAAATGCGACGCCTCCATGGGCATCTACATTTTCAATACACAATTTCTGCTGCCCGCACTTATGGCGGACGCCGAAGATCCCAACTCCTCACACGACTTTGGCCATGATGTCCTTCCTAGAATCATCGGCAAATTTCGCGTCTTCGCCTACAATTTCTACGACGAAAACAAAAAAGAAAAACTCTACTGGCGGGATGCCGGAACCATCGACGCCTACTACGAAGCCAACATGGACTTGACCAGCGTTTCGCCGGTTTTCAACCTCTACGACAAAAGCTGGCCGCTCAAGACTTGGGAGCAGCAATATCCGCCCGTCAAGTTCGTCTTCGCCGACCCGGGCCGCACCGGAACTGCCCTTGATTCCATCGTCGCCGCCGGTTCCATAATTTCCGGAGGCCGCGTCGCGCACTCGGTCATCGGTTACGACGTGCGCGTAAATAGCTACTGCGACATCGAGGATTCCATCATCTACAATCACGTGAACGTCGGCCGGCATTCGCGCATTCGCCGCGCCATTATCGACCGCCACGTCAAATTGCCGGAGCACACCGAAATCGGCTACAACATGGACGAAGATCGCAAGCGCTACCACATCAGTGACAATGGAGTCGTGGTCGTCGTCCGCGAAGAATCCATGCTGGAAGAGCCGGAGTAGCGGCTGATCGTGTCCTCTACATTCCAGCCCCGTTTTGGCCATGCCGCTGAGGAGTTCGAGCGCTATCGGCCAGATTATCCGCGTGAGCTTTTCGACCACATCCTCGCCGCCGTGCCCGGCGAGCGCCGCGACCGTGCCATGGACCTGGGCGCGGGCACAGGAAAATCGACGCGCGCCCTTCTCCCGCATTTTCGCGAAGTTATCGCCGTCGAACCGGACCCGGGCATGGCCGCAAAACTCGCCGAAGAGATTCCGCAAGCGATTGTGCGCAATGCTACCGCGGAAACCTGCCTCCAGCCGGAGGCGAGCGTTGACCTCGTTACCATCGCCAATGCGCTCCATTGGATGGAAGCGTCGCGGGTATTTGCGGCTGTGCACGACTGGCTGCGCGTTGACGGAATTCTCGCCGTTTATGATCGCCCGCTGCCGAAAGCCACGCCCGCAATTGATGCTATTGTTCTCGCAGAGCTGCGCGGCCCTTGGAAACCGCATCGCGATCCGCGATTGAGGCGCGACCTTATCTGGGAAAATGAAGTCCGTGCCGCGCTAGGTTTCAAACTTGCTGAAGAAACGAAGTTTTCCTACGTTGTCGTGATGTCGCCGCGCGACTACGTCGGATTTTGGCGCTCAACATCCTATGGCAGCTCCTACGCGCGCACTCTTGCTGAGCCTGAAGGATACTGGGCCAGTCTCGAATCGCGCTTCGTTGCGGCCGCCGCTGGCGATATGATTCCGGTGGACCTGAGTCCGACGCTCGTCTTGGCGCGAAAGCTTAGCAGCAGTTAATAAAACATTAAGTTCGACTGAAACAGGGCGGAGCCTTTGATGCCTAAGGAAAACGCAAAAATTGCACACGTCATCGGCCGCGAAATCCTCGATTCGCGTGGCAATCCCACTGTCGAGGCCGACGTGATTCTCGCGAGCAACCAGCGCGGGCGCGCCGCCGTTCCTTCGGGCGCATCAACGGGCGAGCATGAAGCCATCGAGTTGCGTGACGGCGAAAGATCGCGCTACCTCGGCAAAGGCACGCGCAAAGCCGCGGAAAATATCAACGGCCCCATCGCAAAAGTTGTCACCGGCATGGACCCCTGCGATCAGAAAGCGCTCGACCGCAAGATGCTCGACGCGGACGGCACCCCCAACAAATCGAAATTCGGCGCGAATGCGATTCTCGCCGTTTCAATGGCCGCCGCGCGCGCTGCCGCAAACGAAAGCGGCCTGCCGCTCTACAAATATCTCGCACGCTTCTCCAGCGTCAATTCCGCCAACACGCTTCCCGTCCCCATGATGAACATCCTCAACGGCGGCGCGCATGCGGACAATTCCGTCGATCCACAGGAATTCATGGTCATGCCCGTTGGCGCGCCGAATTTTCGCGAAGGGCTACGCTGGGGCGTCGAGGTGTTTCACCATTTGAAAGCCGTGCTGAAGAAGAACGGTTATTCGACTGCCGTCGGTGACGAAGGCGGCTTCGCCCCCAACCTGAAGTCCAACGAAGAAGCGCTGGAACGCGTCCTCGAAGCCATCACCGCCGCTGGCTACAAACCCGGCGAGCAAATTGCCATCGCCCTCGATCCCGCCGCGAGCGAATTCTACGACCAGGCCACCAAGAAATATATCTTCAAGAAATCCGATAAGTCGCAGCGTACTTCCGAGCAGATGATCGAATTCTGGGCGGATTGGGCGCGGCAGTATCCCATCGTATCGCTCGAAGATGGCATGGCGGAACAGGATCGGGAGGGATGGCAATTGCTGACGAAGACTCTCGGCGGCAAATTGCAATTGGTCGGCGACGATATCTTTGTCACCAATCCGGAAATTTTCGCTCGCGGAATCAAGCAGAAAATCGCTAACGCGATTCTGATCAAGCTGAACCAGATCGGCAGCGTTACGGAGACCATCGACGCCATCGAAATGGCGCGCAAGGCCGGCTACGCATCAATTGTCTCGCACCGCTCTGGCGAGACCGAAGACACCTTCATCGCCGATTTCGTCGTCGCCATGGGTACGGGCCAAATCAAGACCGGTTCCGCGTCGCGCACCGACCGCATCGCCAAGTACAACCAACTTCTCCGCATCGAAGAAGAACTGGGCGCAAGCGCCAAGTTTCCCGGACGCGGCGCATTGTCCCGCGGGTTATAGTTGGCGCGGCGCTCCCGGGCAAACTGCCAGGGGCCGCATACCCAGCGCGTTTCCTAGTGTGATACCAGGACTAGATCGGACACGAAAATTTGTTAATTCATAGGCTCCTGTAGCCACCACAGCGCTCCCGGCCGTGCTAGTCTGGGCTAGGCTTCTTTTCCAGGGTAGGCATGAAACTAGCTAAATCCACTTGGGTGATTATTGCGGCTTGGGTCGTGTTTGTCGGCGGGTTCGCGGCCGTGTCTCTCGCGATGCCACCGGGCGACGAGCGCAAGGCCTTCGCTGACATCGTTCTCTGCATCGTGCCGCTTTTCGCCAACGCGTGCCTGCTGTGGAACGCTTCTTCCGCTTACCGGCGGCAGAACAATTTCTGGATGCTGCTGGCGTTCGGTTGCACCCTGTGGCTCGCCGGCCGACTGATCGCAACCTACCGGGGATTGGTACTCCACTCCACATCGAGCACGCTCTCCGTCGTGGACATTATATTTTTTCTGCACACCGTCCCGCTGATGGCCGCGCTCGCTTTGTTGCCCCATGCCCGAAAGATGCGCGAAACTCTACGCTACGGCTACCTGGACCTTCTGTTGCTCGCTGTTTGGTGGACCTTTCTATATTTATTTATGGCCGTCGCTTGGTCGCGAGATCCAGCCCGCACGGGTCTGGATCGAATGCGCGACCTACAAATATACGCGCTGGCAAACCTCGTATTTCTCGGGGGTACGGGAATCCTGGCTATTCGCACCAAACAAGGATGGCGTAAGGTTTACGCAAACCTATTTGGTGCGACCGCGACATATGTCTTCGGCATCGTGGCGGTGGTGATTGTGGCTACGCGGGGCAAGGTCGATTTGGGCGGATTGGTCACCCTACCGATTATTGCCGCGTTTGTATGGCTCGGGACGGCGGGTATCGTGGCGCACCGCATTGCGCCGACACCGGAGACGGCCGAGGATTCACCGCGGCGCGAATCACAGTGGCCCGCGCAGCTCGCCATCCTGTGTATTCTGTCCATGCCAGTAATGGCCGTTTGGAGCGCCTTCTTCAGTCACGCGCCTGCGCCAGTTAGGAATTTCCGGCTGATGCTGACTCTCGCCACGATCATCGTTGGCGCCAGTCTTGTCTTCTTACGGCAACAATTGGTGGACCGCGAACGATTGAGCCTGATGAAAGGTCTGCAGGATTCGCTGGAGCACCTGAAGCGATTGCAAATGCAGTTCGTTCAAGCGGAGAAGCTCGCGTCGCTCGGCCAATTGGCAGCGGGCGCGGCGCATGAGATTAATAATCCACTCACGGCGATTCTCGGCTACGCGGAATTGATTCAAACCGACATCACCGCCAGCGAACGTTCGCGCACGCTCGGCGAAAAAATCCGCGAGCAGGCCCGCCGGACAAAAGTGCTGGTGACGAACTTGCTCAGTTTTGCGCGGCAGGTCCCCACCGAAAAGCAATTGCTCGATTTGAAATCCGTGCTCACCAGCGCCATTGAGCTGCGCCAGCTCGATCTGCGCGACAAAAAGGTCCGCATCGATGCGGACAATCCCGCCGTCCTTCCGGCCGTGCGCGGCGACCCCAATCAACTGCTGCAAGTTTTCTACAATCTGATTAACAACGCCGTCGATGCGATGGAGTCGGTGGGCGGCGGAGTACTGACCGTGCGTATGCGCACCGAACGCGGCAGCGTGGTGCTTGATTTTTCCGACTCCGGGCCAGGACTGCGTGATCCGGAGCGCGTGTTCGATCCCTTTTACACCACAAAACCTGTCGGAAAAGGAACGGGCCTCGGGTTAAGCATTTGCTATGGCATCGTTCAGGAACACGGTGGACAGATTTTCGGATTCAATCGCGCGGAAGGCGGATGCACATTTCGCGTGATCCTGCCGGCGGTGCTCGCGCTCTTCCCGCAATTGGCCGCCACTGCACCTGTCAACACTCGCTAGAAGGGTTTTTCTTGCACGCCTCCTTCGTCCCGTTCCGCCCTTATGTTAGATTCGTCTGCCATGTCAACTGAACCCGCAATCGTGACAGAAGCCTTAACCCGGCGCTTCGACGACTTGGTTGCTGTGGACCAAGTAAACTTGCGCGTGGACGCCGGCCAATTCTTTGGCTTCCTCGGGCCAAACGGCGCCGGCAAATCCACGATGATCAAGATGCTCACGGGCTTGCTCGCTCCATCCGCGGGCACGATGCGGATCCTGAATGTCGATCTGGCCGACAACCCCGTCGAAGTGAAACGCCAAATTGGCGTCGTGCCCGAAGGCCTCGCTCTTTTTGGGCGGCTCACTGGCGCTGAATATCTGAATTTTGCGGGGCGCATGTACGGGCTCGACCGCGAAACGGCAGCGCAACGCACCAAGGAGCTTCTCGAGTTCATGCAGCTCGCCGACCGGCCCAAATCGTTGATCACCGATTATTCCCACGGTATGCAGAAAAAATTGGCCATGGCCGCCGCGGTAATTCATGGACCCAGGATTTTATTTCTCGATGAACCGTTCGAGGGTGTTGATGCTATCGCCGCCGGCACGCTGAAGTCCATGCTCCAGCGAATGATTGCGCGCGGCGCAACCATATTCTTAACGTCGCACGTGCTCGAGATTGTCGAGCGGCTGTGCAGCCACGTCGGCATCATTTCGCGCGGCAAGCTGGTCGCCCAGGGCTCGTTGGAAGAATTGCGCGCGGGAATTGAAGCGCGCCAGGGAGTCGCCGGGAGCGCAGCTTCAGGAGCCGCCGCGGACGGCAAGCTCACGCTCGAGCAAATTTTCCTCGATATCGTCGGCGGCAGCCGCCAGACAGACCAGGAATTGACGTGGCTGGGATGAACGCCATTCCGTCAACGCGCGAACAAATTGCGCTGGTTGCGCGCCTGCGCTGGCTGCTTTTCCGCAATTCGCTACGAACGTTGAAAGGACGCCTTGAAGCCGTGTCCACCGCTCTTATCGGTCTGACGATGACCGGCCTCGTATTTGGCGGCGGCGCGTTGCTGGGCATCGCAACCTACTTCCTCGTGGCCCACCACGAATGGCAGTGGCTTGAGGGTCTTCTGTGGATTGCTTTTCTGTTCTGGCAGTTGTATCCCCTTTTTGCTGCCTCGTTCGGCGTGCAATTTGATTTTGCGAATCTGCTCCGTTTTCCCCTGCGCTTCAGCAGTTTTTTTGCGCTCAGCCTGATCTACGGCCTGTTCGATCCGGGAGCCGTGACTTCGCTATTCTGGCTTTTTTGCATGTGGTTGGGGTTGGTAGTTGCCCGGCCAGCGATGTTCTTGTGGGGACTGATTGTTCTACTCCTGTTCGCGGCGATGAATCTGCTGCTCGGGCGCGTAGTTCTCCTGTGGACCGAGAAGTGGCTTGCGCGGCGCCGAACGCGTGAAGTACTGGGCTTCATTTTCATTCTGGTGATGCTGTCGTTTCAGTTCATCGGTCCTGTCATCAATCACCTGCAGCATCAGCACACGCGAATGCAAGTTGGTTGGGTGATAATGCTCCTTCCTGTGGCGCGCGTGCTTCCGCCCGGGGTCGCGGGCCGTTCGTTGACGTACGTGCTCGGCGGCAACTCTATTTCGGCAGCGATATGGTTCTTTTTCTTGGCTGTATATTGTGCGGCGTTTTTCTTCCTGCTGCGAACGAGACTCGTTGCGCAATATCGCGGCGAGAATCTGAGCGAGGCGCGGGCGGTTGCGCTTCCCACAAGAACATCGCGCGCAGACACAAAAGCATCCAGTTCCTCTTGGGAGATCCCCTGGGTCTCGGGAGCATCGGGCGCAGTCTTTGAAAAAGAGGTTCGGTACGCATTCCGCAGCGGGCCGATGTTGTTGAACCTCGTGATACCCGTGATTCTCGTAATTTTCTTGGGAATCACATTTCATCAACAAGGAAGAAACGCCGATTTTCTCACCGGCAGAGCCGACATGGCATTTCCCATTGCGGTTGCCTACACCTTTCTCATCCAGATGAACATGGTGTTCAACAGCTTTGCATTTGAGGGAACGGGTGTGCAGTTCTTATTGGTTGCGCCCGTGCGGTTCCGCGACGTGATGGTGGGCAAGAATTTATTTCAAGGCGTGGCGGCTCTGTTTGAGGCTCTTACCGTTTGGGCCGCGGTATCCTGGATTTTTGCTCCTCCTCCTTTGGCGATTGTGACGGCAACGTTCGCGGGACTTCTTTACGCCACGCTCGCCAATTTCGCCGTCGGGAATATTTTGTCTGTCTGCTATCCCCGCAAGCTCGACTTCGGGGCGTTCCGAAAAAAGAAATTGGCCGGCGTAACAATGTTGATAGGCATGGTCACCCAGGGCATCCTGATCGGACTCGGCGCCGGCGTTTTTCTGCTGACGAAGCATTTCGACCGCCTGGCCTTGGCAACGCCGATTTTTCTCGCCTTCGCCGCTGTTGCCGCCGCGGCGTATTTGTTCAGCCTCACAAAAGTAGATCGCCTGGCACTGAGCCATCGCGAAACGCTGACAGCGGAGCTTTGTCGCGCGCAGTAAACTTGGTCGCCGACAGCGAATATTACGGATGGACTCCGTGAGCGGCGAGTATTTCCTTTAGCCGTTTAATAGGCAGCGCTTCTACGACGTGGCCGTCACGCCCACGCACCGTCGTTGCTCGCAGCAGCGAGTTGTCAATGGCTTCTTCTGTGGCTTCTCCCGCGGCTTCGAAGAGCGGCGACAAAGACTCTTCGGACAGTAATCGGATGGGCGGCGAGATTTTTGCATCGCTCGCGATTCGATTCGTTGTCGAGAACGCAATAACGAAATCACCGCTGCCATTGCTGCCCGAAGAGCCAGCGCGCCCCAAGCCAAGAATCGCGCGCTTGGCGAGCCGGTGCAATTGGCGCGCATCGAGAGGCGCATCCGTCGCAACAACAATCATGCATGAGCCGTCCGCGGAATTGCGCTTTTCGTCCCGCCCGGCGGATGCGGCTTTCGGCGGCTGGAGCTCACGGTAGACCGGCACGCCGGCAATCGTCAGATTCCCTCCGAAGTTTGTCTGCACCAACACTCCGACGATGTAGCCACCTGCCTCCGCTGGAACATGACGCGAGCTTGTGCCGATTCCGCCCTTCCATCCGAACGCCACCGTTCCCGTGCCCGCACCCACCGCCCCTTCTTCGACGGGACCGTTATTTGCGGATTCGAGAGCACGACGCACGTCTTCCGCTTTAACGTGACGTCCGCGAATGTCGTTGAGCCACCCGTCATTTGTTTCCCCCACCACTGGATTGATCGAGCGTACGCTTTGATTTCCTGGCAGCGCGAGCATCCAGTCCGTGAGCGCGGCAGCAGCGTCCCACACGCTCAGCGTATTGGTAAGGAGGATGGGCGTTTCAATCTGGCCAAGTTCGTTGACCTGCGTCGAGCCGACGAGTTTGCCGAACGCGTTGAATACGTAGACGGCTCCGGCAACTTTTTCCTGATACATATTGCCGGGATGTGGAAAGATAACGGTCACTCCCGTGCGCACACTGTCGCCTTGAATGATGGTCGCTCGTCCAACGCGCACGCCAGCCACATCGGTAATCGCGTTGAGCGGCCCCGGCTCGTAAACGCCAATGCGAATCCCCAAATCTCTCGCGCGCGGCCGCGAATTCGCCGCACCGCTTTGCGATGCTTGCCCTGCGGCGGCAGTCACCGCTAGCATCATCACGCAATTCAGCGTTATCGCCCTCGCTAATCTCGTCTCCATTTTCGCATCTTCGCCTCCACACCCGATTCTACAGCTACCATGCGCGATGCATCGGCGCGAATGCGTGAAACTGTTGCAGCCGCGCTCCAGCTGCGTTACATTCGCGGGTTCGCGCATCCGCCCTACCCGTCCACGGAGCGGCCGCGCGGCGTGAAAACTCAAATCCGAAGGCCATCGCGCCCCAAGGAAGCCATCAACCATGATCAAGCGAGTAACATTTGTATTTTTTGCCGCAATTTTCGCGTGCATCGCTCCATCTGCGTTCGCACAATCCAACGCCGCCAAAGTGCCAGGCTCAGTGCCGCAAGACATGAAGGAATTCGTCGAAACGCCTGCGATTCCGGGTTACGAAACAGGTCTCGCCGCCGAAATCCGCGCGCGGCTCAAAGCTTTCTCGCCAACCACAGACAATCTGGGTGACGTAATCGTGACGCTAGGCAGCGGCGGCCCGAAGCGCTTGCTCGTCGCGCCGATGGACGAGCCCGGATACGTTGTCAGCAACGTCACCGACGACGGCTACCTTCAGCTTCAGCGCTTGCCTCAATTTGGCGAATTGCCCATGTTCAACCAGCTTTATTCCGCGCAGCCCGTGGAAATTCAGACGCCTTCGGGAAAATGGATTAACGGCGTGGTGGCTGGGCTTTCCGTGCATCTATTGCCGGGACGCCTCCATCCACCTGATCCCGCGGACATTGAAAATATGTGGGTGGACGTTGGCGCAACCTCCGCGACTCAAGCGAAGCGTGTGGGCGCCGACCTGTTGAGCCCGGTTGCAATAGATCGCACGTTTTACACCTTGGATTCGAACTTTTACGCGTCGCCGGCGATTGGCGATCGGTTTGGCGACGTTGCGCTCGTGGAATTGTTGCGCCGCTTGGATGTGTCGAAATTGAATGGGACGCTGGTCGTGGCATTCGTGGCACAGCAGTGGGCAGGTGCGCGCGGCCTCGAACGTATGCTCGACACCGTGCAGCCTGACGAATTGATCTACGTTGGTCGCCTGACGGCTAGCCCGCCCATTCCAATGGAGCCGACGCTGCATCGTGGGCCGCGCCGCGACATGGGCGGCGGCGTCCTGGTGGGCGAACAGGACCCCAATGCGAAGTTTTCAGGATTGACCGCCGACCTGAAGAAAATCGCGGAAGAGAACAAAATTCCCATCGAACAGGATTATTCCGCGGCGCTGATGCCACGCAGTTATTTGCCAACGCCGAAAGCGCCGGAGCGCGCCGCCCATCTCGCGGTTGCTACGGACTGGCCGAACACGCCTGCGGAAATGATCAGCGCGACAGATCTGAACGATTTGACGGACTTGTTGCAGGCGTATTTGCAGGGCTCAATTACAAAGTCCGAAGTCTCCGATGCCGCCGCCGCAATGGACCCAGCCACGATGAATACGCCGCCAACAAACGAGCAAATCCTTTCGCGCCTCGTCGAAACCTACGGTGTGAGTGGACATGAGGGTCTGGTACGCGAAGCCGTAAAGCAACTTCTCCCGAAATGGGCGAAAACCGAAACTGACGACGCCGGCAATTTGACTCTTCACCTGGCCAGCGCGCTGCCGAGCGCGCACGCGCCGAAAATCATGGTCATCGCCCACATGGACGAAATCGGCTACATCGTCGAGGAAGTGATGCCCAATGGCACGCTCGCTGTGAGCGGCGGTGGCGGAATCTCCGATTTTTTTTTGGGGCACGCGGCGCTCGTACACACGAAAAGCGGCGCGTCCGTCCCGGGAATTATGGAACTTCCCGCCGGATGGGACGAGCCCGGATTCAAATGGCCAGTCGGGCGCGCGCTGATGTCGCATCTCGATGTGGGCGCGCGTTCTCCAGAAGAAGTGGCGAAGCTGGGCATAGCCGTCGGCGATTTCATCACCATTCCCAAGAAATATCGCAGGCTCGCCGGAACTCGCGCGAATGCCCGCAGTTTCGACGACCGCATGGGCGACACCGCATTGATTTCAGCCGTCTGGGCGCTGGGGCCGAATCTGAGGGATCGTGACGTGACGTTCGTGTGGTCAACAGGCGAAGAACTCGGACTCGTGGGCGCCGGAAAACTTGCGGCGCGCCTTGCGACAGAGGGCAACGAGCCGGATTACGTTTTTGCGGTCGATACTTTCGTCAGCTCCGATTCGCCGCTTGAGTCGAAACGATTCGGCGATGCAAAGCTCGGCGAAGGATTCGTAGTACGCGCCATCGATAGTTCAAGCATCGTACCGCGCAGGCTCGAAGAGAAAGTCGTCGCTCTCGCGCGCGCAAATCACATTCCCGTGCAATACGGAGTCACGGGCGGAGGAAATGACGGCTCGGCATTTTTGCGATACGGTTCGATCGACGTTGCACTCGGCTGGCCGCTGCGTTATTCACACTCACCCGGTGAGGTGATTGACCTACGCGATCTGGATGCACTCGCGCACATCGTCGCCGCCGTAGCGCGAAGCTGGTAGAAATTCAAGACAACTTTCTGCGCCGTGTATCTTCGCGCTAGACTAGCGCAGTTACCGCCGGTGAAGCATTCACGGGAAAACGACGAATCCATGATCAATGGCGTCCATGCGTTGATATATGCGAAGGACGCGGAGAAGGTTTGCGCATTCTTTCGCGATATTCTCGGCTTCCCATCCGTCGATGCGGGAGGCGGATGGCTTATTTTCGCGCTACCTCCGGCAGAGTTGGGGATACATCCCGCCGAGGGTGCGGAGCACGACAAGCTTTATCTGATGTGCGACGACATTGCGGCTACGGTGAAGGAACTAAAGCGCAAGGGAGTCGAAGTCACGCGCCCGATTGAAGATGTTCAGTGGGGCCTTGTTACCGCAATAAAGATTCCAGGCGGGGCCGAGCTCGGAGTTTACCAGCCAAAGCATCCGACAGCATTAGGACTGAACCGCTGAATAATATACGAGCGTAGAAACCCCGCCGCGCGGAAACCTTAAGCCGAAACTTCAGGGAACTTACTTCTTGCGGCCCGCCCCTACCAGCACCGGCGCCGTCTTGCCCCGCGCGGGCTTTTTAGTCCGGCGCTCCTCTTCGATCAGCGCGGAGATACGTTCGCAGGAAATCCCACGAGCCTGGAACCAGTCCCTCACATGCGACTGCGCATGGCATACGGCCGTGCGAATGAAATCGTTGGTCGCGACAACCCATTCACTTGTGCCGTCACTGCGCTGGCCGCCTTCTTGCAAAGTCCAGCGATGCTCAATCGCGCCGCTGGGGCCGACGCGATATTCATGGACACGGTCATAGGTGAGGCCTGGGATACGGAGCACGTTTATAGCCATGCGCACATTATACGCGAAGATCGGCCTAAAGTACAGCCGGGCGCGACCTCCTAAATATTGCATAATCAATAAGAAACGGGCCAGGCTTTCAAAGACTTATGGTCAAAAGCGCTCGTAATGGTGAGCCAACTCATGGTTTGGGGTCCCGCTCTCTCCGTACTGGAACGCCAGCCGGCAAGACTGCACCGTCACCACCTGTTTCCGTCGAAGATGCCATCGCACTTCACAAACCGCGCAAGGCGCTCTGCGGCGTTTGCTATAATGCCGCCCCATGCCCGAACCAAAATTCAAGCCGCCACGCTACTTCGTCATTGAAGGACCGATCCGCGTCGGCAAATCCACGCTGGCGAAAATACTGGCGGAGCGTTTACACGCCCGGCGCGTTTTCGATTGCGAAGACAATCCCTTCCTGAGCCAATTTTACGACGAGCAGCCCGGAGCCGCTTTCCGCGCGCAGATGTACTTTCTGATGGAGCGGCACCAGCGGCTCATGGAAATTGACCGCGAACAGAAACCGGGTCCTGTCGTCAGCGATTTTCTTTTCGAGAAGGATAAGATTTTCGCGTACATCAATCTCGAAAATGAAGAGCTGAAGATTTACGAAAGGTATTACGAAATGCTGGCCGCGTCCGTCGCAGCGCCGGACTTGGTGATTTACTTGCAAGCCAAGCCCGAAGTTCTGCGCCAGCGCATTTCGAAAAAAGCCGCGCGCAACGAATCGAATATCTCGCCCGAATATTTGGAGACGGTCGCCCAGGCGTACGAGCACTTTTTCTTCCGTTATTCAGGCTCGAATTTGCTCGTTGTGGACACCTCCGACATCGACTTCGTCGAGCGCAACCAGGATTTGCAGGAACTGCTGCGCCGCCTCCGACAGCCAGTAAAAGGCACGCAGTATTTTTTGCCCCTCGGTCCCGAATAGTATTGAAGTTGGAGGTTGTTGGCGGAAAAAAACGCGACTCGCAATCTACTTGGCCCAGCCGAGCAAACTCGCGGCGCGATCTACATCAATTCTTTCAAATTTGCCGAGATGTCGCGGTGATATAGATCTAATTCCGCGAGAGGTTTTTCCTGCAGCCCGGGGATTTTCGCCTTCAGGTGATCTTCGTAAGTCGCCGTATCGAGCTTATAATAAACGCCCAGCGGAATGCGCCCGCCCGGCTCCTGCGTCTTGAGCAGCGCCTGCGCTTTCTTCTGCGCGATCTCCACTGGATCATCAGCATTGTGCACGATTGGATCGTAGCCCGTCTGATCCAGCCGGTAGAGCCGCGGCTGCCCTTCCACCTGTCCGGCATAAAATCCCTTGGTGTGCAGGTCATTGTATGTCGGGCACGTTTGCAGCACATCCACCAGCGCGCTGCCACGATGCTGAATCGCCTGCGCGATAATCTCCGACAGATATTTCGTGTCCAGCGCGTATCCCCGCGCCACAAACGTGTATCCGCACGCCAGCGCCAGCAACACCGGATTGATCGCGTCCATGATCGAAGGCTCAGACATCGACTTCGTCTTTTGCCCTTTCGCAATCGTCGGCGAGGCTTGTCCCTTCGTCAGGGCATACACG
>DASYYI010000370.1:0-1577 GCA_035933995.1 Candidatus Acidiferrales bacterium
CTAGGAGTCTGTCCGAGAATTCGCTTCAACCCGCATTTTGACCTGGCCCTTTGAAACAGGATGAGCCCATAATGTTTCATGGGCAAAAGTTATCGTCCTTACTATCCGGATGAAGAGTTGCTGCTGCCGCCGAGCCTGCGCGACTGGCTGCCGGAGAAGCATCTGGCGTATTTCGTCAGCGACGTAGTGGATAACCTCGATCTGTCGGCGATGGACGCGGTCTACGGGGACGAGAAGCGGGGGCAGCCGCCGTATGACCCTCTGATGATGACGAAGGTACTGGTGTACGGCTATTGCGTGGGAGTATTCAGTTCGCGCCGGATTGAACGCCGGCTGGTCGAGGACATTGCTTTTCGGGTGCTGGCGGCGGACAATCAGCCGAACTTTCGCACGATCTCCGATTTCCGCAAGATTCACCTGAAGACGCTGGAAGGCTTGTTTGAACAGGTCTTGAAGATCGCGCTGGAGGCCGGGGCCATGAAGGTGGGCCGAGTAGCGCTGGACGGGACGAAGGTGAAAGCCAACGCCAGCAAGCACAAAGCGATGAGTTATGACCGGATGCTGGAGAAGGAAAAGCAGCTGAAAGCCGAAGTGAAGGGTCTGCTGGAACAGGCCGAAGCAGCGGATGCGGAAGAAGATGCCCACTACGGCAGGGACCGGGCTGGCGACGAGTTCCCGGCGGAACTGGAGCGGCGCGAGACGCGGCTGAAGAAGATTAAGGAAGCCAAACGCGCCGTGGAAGAAAGAGCGCGCCAGAAGGCGGCAGCGGAAGGCGAAGACCCGAAGCAGGCCGCACCCAAAGAGAAGGATCAGTACAACTTCACCGATCCGGAGTCGCGCATCATGAAAGGCGCGGACGGGTTCGTACAGGCATACAACGCGCAAGCTGCGGTTGAGCCGGCGTTTCAGTTAATCGTGGGGCAGGCGGTGACGCAGGCGGCCAACGACAAGGAGCAGCTGATACCGATGCTGGCAACCGTCGAAGAGCAGAGCGGGCAGAGACCCACCGAGGTTCTCGCAGACAGCGGCTATTGCTCAGAGCAGAATCTGAGAAGCCTGGACGCGGAAGAGAATCCGGAACGCCGCATTCAAGGATATGTGGCCACCGAACGCCAGAAGCATGACGAGTACAAGGAACCATGCCCGCGCGGTCCGTTGCCCAAAGGAGCGACGCGTGTCGATCGCATGAGACGAAAGCTGAAGACGAAGGCCGGCAAAGCGGTGTACGCGGCGCGCAAGGCTATCGTGGAGCCGGTCTTCGGCCAGATCAAGCAGGCGCGTGGATTCCGGCAGTTTCTTTTACGGGGCATCGAGAAGGTTAGAGGCGAATGGTCATTGGTCTGCCTCACGCATAACATACTGAAGCTGTATCGAATCTGTTATGAGTAGAGCCACGGGGCAGCAGCCAAATACTGGGGTGAGAGCAACGATCCCACATTCGCATCGCTAAGTTTTTTCCCGAAATTCCGGGCGAATCCGTTCTTCCGTAACTTATCCGTCCGAGAAACCGCCTTGCATCGTGGCGAGCTTTCCCCTTCCTCACTAACTCCACAACTATTTCTCGGACGGACTCCTAG
>DASYYI010000372.1:0-20914 GCA_035933995.1 Candidatus Acidiferrales bacterium
GGCGACGCGGTCCGCCGATGCGCCTCACAAATGTTCGTGCTCGCCGTTTTCTCTCCGGCCCTCCGGCCGCCGCTACAAAACTGCAATCGAGTGTCCTGATCCGGAAATTCCTTGCACGGTTTTCAGAGAATCGATTTCCCGCCACATTTCCATCTACGCGAGGTGAACCATGAAAGTCTATAGCACGGAGAAAATTCGCAACGTGGGCATTGTAGGCCACGGCGACACGGGGAAAACGCAGCTCGTGTCGTCGATGCTGTTCACTGCGGGCATGACGCCGCGTCTCGGCAAAGTCACCGACGGCTCAACCGTCACCGACTGGGACGACGAAGAAATAGCGCGAAAAATCTCCATCCACACCGGCTTGGCCTACGCCGAATGGGGCGCCGCCGAAAAAATCAAAATCAATTTCCTCGACACGCCCGGCTATTCCACTTTCATCAACGACACGAAAGCTTCGCTCATCGCCGCCGATGCCGCGCTGATTCTCGTTGACGCTGCGGCGGGCTGCCAGGTGGTCACCGAAAAAGTTTGGGACTACGCGACGGAATACGATCTGCCGCGTGCCTTCATCATCAATTGGATGGACCGCGAACTCGCCAGCTTCGACCGCGCCCTCGAATCCATTCAGCAAGTTTTTGGACGCGGCGCTGTGCCCATCCAGCTCCCCATCGGCGCGGAGAAAAATTTCAGAGGCGTCGTCGATCTCGTCGCGATGAAGGCCCTGATTTACGCCCCCGACGGCGACGGCAAAGCGAAAGTCGAAGACATCCCCCCCGACATGGCCGAAGCCGCCAAAGCCGCGCACGAATCTCTTGTCGAAATGGTGGCCGAAATTGATGACGAGTTGATGCAGGAATTTTTCGACAAGGGCACGCTCCCCGTCGAAGATCTAAAGAAAGGCCTGCGCGAAGCCGTGCTCGAAAAACGCATTTATCCTGTGCTCGCCGCTTCCGCCCTGCGCAATATCGGCAGCGACGCAATTCTCGATTTCATCGTCGAGACATTCCCTTCGCCCGCCGAGCGCGGCAAAGCAACTGCCTACAAAGAGCCTGCTCGCAAAGGTGAATCCATCGAGCGCGCGATTAGCGACAAAGAGCCGCTCTCGCTTTTCGTTTTCAAAACCATCGCCGACACATTCGCCGGCCGCATCAGCTATTTCAAAGTCCTGAGCGGCGTGCTGCACAACGACGCCAACGTCGCGAATTTCAATCGCAACACCGTCGAACGCTTCCAGCACGTCGAAGTGCGCCAGGGAAAAACCGCCACCGCAATCAACGAGCTTCACGCCGGCGATATCGGCACCATTGCAAAATTGAAGGACACCACCACCGGCGACACGCTCGGCGACAAATCCGCGCCGCTGTACTATCCGCCCGCGCATCTCCCCGAGCCTTCCATCACTTTCGCCATCGAGCCGAAAACGCGCGCCGACGAAGACCGCATCGGCGTCGCTATTCATCGCATCCTCGAGGAAGATCCCGCGCTGCGTTTCAGCCGCGATCCGCAGACCAAGGAATTTCTCCTCGCCGGAGCCGGCCAGCAGCACATCGAAGTTGTCGTCGCAAAATTGCGCAAGCGCTATCACGTCGACCTTACGCTGAAGCCGCCCAAGGTCGCCTATCGCGAAACCATTCGCGCCAAGGCCGACGCGGAAGGCAAACACAAAAAGCAAACCGGCGGCCACGGCCAGTTCGGCCTTTGCCGCATCAAGATGGAGCCGCTCCCGCGCGGCAGCGGCTTCGAATTCGTCGACGACGTTTTCGGCGGCGCCATTCCAAAGAATTGGATTCCTTCCGTCGAAAAAGGAATTCGCGACGCGTCCGAGCGCGGCTTCCTTGCCGGCTTTCCCGTGGTCGATTTTCGCGCCAGCCTCTACGACGGCAAATATCACGACGTCGATTCTTCCGACATGGCGTTCAAAATCGCCGGCGCTCTCGCCTTCAAGGAAGCGATGAAGCAGGCCAAGCCCGCCCTCCTCGAGCCCATTATGAAAGTAGAAGTCTACGCGCCCGATCAATATTCCGGCGACATCATGGGCAATATCAGCTCGCGCCGCGGCCACATCAGCGGCAGCGAAACACGGGGGCAAAATGTGGTTGTGCGAGCTCAGGTTCCGTTCGCGGAGATGCTTAGCTACGCGAATGATTTGACGTCCATGACGCAGGGCCGCGCCAGTTATTCGATGGAATTCTCTCACTACGATTTCGTCCCCGCCGAAATCGCCCAGAAAATCATCGCCGCCCACAAACCCCACGCCGCCGAGGACGAAGAAGCCGCCAGCGCTTCCAACGGCCACTGAAGTATGTGCTGACGGGTTTTGTTCTGTTTGTTTGCAGTTGGGAACAGCGGTCGGGAGGCGTGCCTGACCCGCGGTCGCTTCAAACAATTAGTTCGCGAGGGCACGTAACGTGCGAGGTAGCATTCCCTATTTTAGCTTACCGTGGCGAAGATTACATGAGAGGATCGTTTTGATGGCACGCCATTCGATGAGGCCAGCTTCGTGAGCAATCTACTGGAAAGAGTAGATTTCGAACATATCGAAGCTGAGCGCGATCCCAATCTAATCCATTATTTTTTGCAGACAGAGTCGTTCCTGCGAATTTTTCGCGGCGAAAAGATGTTCGTTATAGGGCGCAAAGGGACTGGAAAAAGTACCATCTACTCCGCGATTGAAGCCAGTGCGGACTCCTCCACGCCGGTAGCCGGCTTGACGTTTGACGACTACCCATGGGCGCTGCACAACTTGGTAAGGGATGAAACAAAATCCGCGGACTCAACGAACACTATCACTTGGCGGTACATCATCCTCATCGAACTTGCCAAACTTCTGATTGAAGATGCGAGGCAGTCCGGAACGAGCGACGATAAGATGGCTGAATTGCAACGTTTCGTAGAGTCGGCCTACGGAACTCCCGCGCCGGGCCTCAAACACTTACTCACTTCACTTTTCGACCGGCTTCGCCATATTAGGAAGTTGGAGCTACCGAAATTTGATCACACCGGTTTCTCGGCCGGTGCCATAGAGTTTGAGGAAACGAAACCTCAGGAAAAGGCGATCCTGGACTCAATAAGAGCCACAACCGAGTCTATCCAAGATACCGTCCTCGCCCTTCTCTCCGACAAATTGTATTTTGTACTCTTTGACAAGCTCGACGATGGGTGGGACAACAGCCCTTTCTTTAAGTCCTCAATGATCGGTTTGCTCAGAGCCGCCCGCGACCTTAACATCGAGGCGAATCGTAAAGGCAAATCACTCCGATGTGTCGTCTTTCTGCGATCGGACATTTACGATTGTCTTCAGTACAACGATAAAAATAAAGCGTTTTCAGATATCGAATTCTTGACTTGGACGGACAGTAGCCTGCAGCAGTTAATAAACCGAAGAATAGCGAAATCACTAGATCTCCCGAGCGAAGAGAACGCGTGGAACAGCGTGTTTCCGACGGATCCCATGCGGCAAGGACTCAGTAATTTTCGCTATATCATGCGGAGGACACTGCTTCGACCTAGAGACCTCATTGCTTTTTGCAAGCATTGCAAAGATACGGCTTTATTGGACCATCAAGAGACGATTGACAACCGTGACATCTACACCGCAGAAGCAACTTATTCGGAAAGAATTTATCGTGAGTTTCTCGACGAAATGCACAAGCAGTACCCAATCGTGGATCGACTGTTCGAGGTACTTCGTCGGCTGAGAAACGAGCGGTTCACCTACCGAAAATTTGAGAAAGAATTTGAGTCTACGGGCATCGTCGAGATGGACCCTCAGGCGGCCATTCGAACGCTCTTCGAATACTCTATAGTTGGAACATTTAGAATCGGGGGTCGCGCAGGTGGTTCCACTTTGGAGTTCAAATACAGCGACCCGCTTATTCAACTCGACCTCTCGCGTGACATCGTCGTGCATCCGGCACTGAAAAAACATCTTAAGCTGGTCGAAATGCGCGCCCGTAAAGGACGTACCGGGGAGTAGATGATTTTAAGGGATTGTACTCTCTTGGTCTTGTATTTCCAGCACGACGGCACTCGAACCGACCCTGTCGAACCAAATTGGCCCTTGCGCCCAGCGCCGTAAAGTTGCAATCTGCCCCGCATGAAATCGCGCACGAAAACCAAACCGAGCAAATCGACGCAACCCTGGGCTGACGCCACCATCGCCATCCAGCGCGGCGAGCCCAAACACGGCCGCAGCGGCCCCGTCGCTCCCGAAATCATCCGTAGCTCGACGTTCACATTTTCATCCACCGCCGAGATGAAGCGCTGGGCCGAAGGCAAAAGTTCCGCCTACATTTACACGCGCTACGGCAATCCCACGCTCGCCATCGCCGAGGAGAAGATCGCCGCCCTCGAAGGTGCTGAAGCCGCCATTGTCGCCGCCTCCGGCATGGCCGCGATTTCAAGCGCCCTTCTCGCCGTGTTGAGCTCCGGCGACGAAGTCATTTCCACGGCGCAGCTTTACGGCGGCACCTACCGGCTGATGCGCGACCTTTTCCCCCGCTTCGGAATTCGCGTCCGCCACGTCGAAGCCGATCTCGCGGGCATCGAGGACGTTGTCACGCCGCGTGCCCGCGTGCTTTACGTCGAGACGCCGACGAATCCCTCGCTGCGCCTCGTCGATTTGCGCCGCGCCGTCGCCATCGCGCGCGAATTCAATCTCGTCTCCATCGTCGACAACACCTTCGCCAGCCCCGTCCTGCAGAAACCCCTCGCTCTCGGCTTCGATATGGTCGTTCACAGCGCCACGAAATATCTCGGCGGCCACTCGGATTTAATTGCGGGAGCCGTCGCCGGCTCGCACGCTTGGATCCATCGCGTGCGCGACAACATTATTTATCTCGGCGGCTGCATGGACCCTGCTGGAGCGTACCTGCTGATTCGCGGAATGAAAACTCTCGGCGTGCGGATCGAGCGTCAGTGCAAAACGGCTCTGGCCGTCGCGAAATTCCTCGAACGCCATCCAAAAGTCGCGCGCGTCCACTATCCCGGACTTGCTTCGCATCCCGATCACAAATTGGCGCGCCGCCAGATGCGCGATTTTGGCGGCATGCTCTCCTTTGATTTGAAAGGCGGCCTCGCCGCCGCGCGCAGATTCTGCGATCGCGTGCGGCTTTTTGCTCTGGCCGCGAGCCTCGGTGGCGTCGAATCGCTCGTCATCCTGCCGATTTACACTTCGCATTACAACATGTCGCGCGCCGAGCTTCTTCGCGCCGGCGTCGAGCCCGGCACCGTCCGCGTCTCCATCGGCCTCGAAGACCCCGCCGACCTCATCGCCGACCTTCGCCAGGCCCTTTCTTGACGGGAAGACGGCGTCCCGCCGAATTCGCCCCGATCACTTGCCGCATCACATAGGTATTGTTAGAGTCAAACCCGTGCGAACCGGCATAATTCTTGCGCTCGCTGTTTTTCTTGCGATTAATATTGCGTGTGGGCTCGAACCCCCACAAGCCGCCGCGTCATCTCCACAGGTTTCGCTGTCATCACCGTCTCCACAGGAACTTTATCAAACGCTAAGCACGCTGCCTGTCGACGGCGCTCGCGTATTCAATGTTCACAACCTTATCCTGCGGCGAGATGGCGTCTCGTTCACTTTTACCGATGGCACGCTCGGATTTCTCGCCCCGGCCGACGGGCGTACGTCGGGAGCTGTTTTTACGGGTCATGGACGCGTATTCGCTCTCCCGCCCGACCAAGCCGAACGCGCTTCGGTCCTGCGTTTTTTGAAAGTTCCCTTGGTTGATGTTGAATTCTCGCAAGTGTATCTGCGTTTCGACGACGGCACGGCCCAGGAAATCCAGCGGGATCTCGTCGAGCAAAAAACAGCGCCATCCAGCGATCCAACTTTTGTCCAGAATTGGAATCCAATTGTTGCGAAGCTCGATCCCGGATCGTCACTCCGAATCATTCAAGATTGGCTTTCTGCCGTGCCGCGTCCGTTTTTCTACGCAGCACTCAACTCGAACGTCATTGGCGCTTTCGACGTGATCGTGGACGAGCGTCATGCGGAAACCGTGCTGATGGGTCAGCCCCGCGAATCGAATGGAGCCACGCTCTTCGACGTCTGGACATCATTTGCGGCGCCGAGTGCGCCGCCTTACGAAGAAGAATCTCTGCCCATCGATTACGCGGTCGACACCACGATCGCCGAAGATCTTAGCCTGACGGGCTTTACCACAATTCACTGGAAGGAGCTGCGCTCCGGAGAGCGCGTCATTGAACTGGAGCTGTCCCGCTTTCTCCACGTTTCGAGCGTCACTGACGCGGCTGGCCAGCCTCTCGTCTTTTTTCAGAATCAAGATCTGCGCCGCCAGCAAATTGCGCGTCGTGGCAATGACATACTTTTCGTCGTGCTGCCCACAGTCGCGACGGCTGGCGCGGAATATCGTTTACGAGTGGCGTATCAAGGAACGGTTATCGAGGACGCGGGCAACAATGTGTATTTCGTCGGCGCGCGCGGGAGCTGGTATCCGCACCTGGCCGGGCAGGAGCGATTCGCTTCGTTTGATTTGAATTTCCACTGGCCGAAACGCCTCACCCTGGTCGCCACCGGCCATCAGACGGAAACCGCGGTGGACGGCTCCGAGCGCACGGGCCATTGGCAAAGCACGCAGCCCATGTCGGTCGCGGGCTTTAATCTCGGTGACTACGCCGAGCAGACCGTCGTGGGCAAGCCAGAGATCGCTCTTTACGCGAATCAGGAACTCGAACAGGCAATCGTCGCGCGTCTGCAGCAGAACGCCGCCTCGCGCCTGCCTGGCACGTTGCCCGGGCAAATTTACGGAACGGAAAATCTGGGTTCTGCACTGATGCCTAATCCTCCGGCGGTGCTCAAGAAGCTCGGAAGCAAACTGCTGGACTCGGTTCACTATTACGAAACCATTAACGGACCATTTCCGTTTCCGAAACTCGATGTCTCGCAAATTCCCGGCTCGTTCGGCCAGGGCTGGCCCGGCTTGCTCTACCTTACGACGCTGGTCTTTCTGCCGCCCGCGGCGCAGCAGCAAGCCGGCGTGGCGGAGCGCGCACAGGAAGAAATCGCGCAGCTTGTTCCGTTCCATGAAGTGGCTCATCAGTGGTGGGGCAACGTGGTGGCTCCGGCAAGCTATCGCGACTTTTGGCTTGAAGAAGCCATGGCCGATTATCAGTCATTGATGTACGACGACTCGCACAATCCGGGTAAGCATGAACTCCAAAATTGGCTCGCGCGATATCACGACATTTTGTTGACGAAGGCGCCGGGCACTGATGCGGCCATCGAAGAGGCTGGGCCGCTCGATTTCGGTTATCGCCTGGATTCGTCCAAAACGCCGGATGCGTACAACACAGTCGTCTACGACAAAGGCGCGTGGGTGATTCACATGCTGCGCGAGATGTTGCGCGACCCGAAATCCAGGAATCCCGATGCGCGTTTCGGCAAAATGTTGCGCTACGTCCTCAGCGAGCATCGCTTTCAGTCGCTCTCCACCGCGCAATTCCAGAAAGCCGTGGAGCGTTTCATGACGCCGTCCATGGATCTGGAAGGCGGCCATTCGATGGACTGGTTTTTCGACGAGTGGGTGCGAGAAACGGGGATCCCGGCATACAGCGTGGATTATCAAGTTCACTCGCGCGGAGGCAGGTTCGAACTCGAAGGTACGCTGCAGCAGAACAGCGTGCCCAATGTCTTCACCGAATCTGTGCCGATTTACGCAGCACACGCGCAGGGAAAACTGGAACTGCTCGGCCACGTCATTACCACAGGGCCCGTAACGAAATTCCATTTCGCGGCGCGCCAGCGCCCTTCGCGTTTAGTGATTGACCCCGAACACACAATCCTCTGCCGCACAAAATAGCGCATGGAAACTTGAATCTGTTCTAGCGAAATTTGTAGGTGAGGCTATTTCGAATTCAGCCTACGCGTGGAAGTGGCCAGCATGGCGGATTTCCTTGCGGTAATCGAGCGCGGAAATTTCCACGGTGCGGCACATTTCAAAGAGTCGCGAACGGATGCGCATACCGACTCGATCCATCAGTGAATCCTCGCCCGACGGTGGCCGCACGGAGGTGTTTCGCATTCCTGTGGAGGCGGAACCCGGCGCAGGCGGCACGGGCACATCAAGAAAATTCGTGGTGAGCAAAGTGACGCGGTGATCGTTGTAGCGAGTATTCAGAATGTGGCCTACGGTTTCCAGCGCCCACGCAGACGGCTTCGACGAG
This sequence comes from Candidatus Acidiferrales bacterium, assembly GCA_035933995.1. Classification (GTDB taxonomy): domain Bacteria; phylum Acidobacteriota; class Terriglobia; order Acidiferrales; family UBA7541; genus DAHUXN01. The sequence continues at coordinate 8,200 of DASYYI010000372.1, forward strand.
CCCAAATCATCGAGCAGCAGCACTTCCGTTGTCAGTACGGGTTCGAGGACGCTCATCTCCGTGGAATTGCTTTCCGGGTTGTAACTGTCCTGAATTTGCTTGAGCAAATCGCGGTAATCGTAAAAGAGTCCCGAGTGCCCGCGCAAAATAATTTCCTCGAGCGCCGCAACCGCAAGGTGTGTCTTTCCCACGCCGCAAGTCCCCATCAACAAGAGCCCGTGTTCGGTGCCAACCGGAAAGTTGCGCGCGAAACCTTGTATCTCGAGCTTCGCTTGAGCGAGGCTGCGATTCCAGTCCCCCGCCTGGGCCCCATGGATTTCGCGATCGTATTGGTCAGTTTCGAAGCTCTCGAAATTGCAGTGCTGGTAGCGTTTCGGCAGGCGGGCGCGTTCGAGAATGCGCGAGTGCCGGTCGCCTACCGTGCAATCGCACGGCATGGCCCAGACCGTCTTCGGCTCGCCGGGTGCGGAGCCGGCGTGCGCCCCATCCGCAGGCGCGAAGGCTCGCGCTTCCTGATTCGGCTCCGGCTGCTCGACAACTTTCCAACCTGTGCCACTGCAATTCGGACAATCTTCTCGTGCCATGCCGCAAGGATATGCGCTGCTCGTGCCCAGTGCAAGCCGACGCCTGTGCATCGCTGTGGAACCTGTGGATACCGAACGTCGCCCGGGGCGGTTTCTGAGCCACAATGCCACACGGCGATGCGGTTTCCTTGCGCTGCTCAACCAAAAATCGGCGCCGATGCCCCGGCGCTTGTCCACATCCGAGAATTACGACTTCGTGTTATAATTGGATTGCATTTCGAAGAAGCCCGGATTGCGTTGCCGCCTTTCTGGCCAGTTTTTGGCTGTTCGCCTATCCGCCTTCCTCGCTGGATGCATCACATTTTTCGATTCAAGAGAGAAGGAGATTGGTGAGCATGAAGAATTTGTTTGTCGGGAACATGAGTTTCCAAACGACAGAGGCGGATCTGCGCGCGCTGTTTGCGCCGTTTGGAACGGTCACGCGCGTTCATCTGGCGATGGATCGGGAAACCGGGCGCGCCCGCGGATTCGCGTTCGTCGAAATGCCGAATGACGCGGAAGCCGCCAAGGCGATTGCCGGCTTGGACGGCAAAGAAGTGGGCGGGCGAAATTTGAAAGTGAATGAAGCGCGGCCGAAAGGCGAAGGCCGCGCCCCTGAACGCGGTGGCGGTCCGGGGCGCAGCGGCGGGGGCGGCAATCGTGGCGGAAATCGCGAGCGGTTCTCGAATGAGGACTATCGCGAAGCGGCACGTCAGCCGCGCGAGCCGCGCTGGTAACCATAGGCGTCTTTTTCCACGGCCAGGCGACTTTTGCCGGGGATTCGGTTGCCCTCGTAATCTAGAACGCGGCCTTCGCGCGAATTGCCTCTGTATATTTTATCTGAGGAATCGCTGAGGGCTGTAACGCGAACTCAAGGAGCTTTTATGGCGACACGATCGAAATCAACATTTCAGAAGCGCCAGAAAGAAATGAAGCGCCAGGAAAAGCAGCGCATGAAGGCCGAGCGCCGCGCGCAAAAGAAGCTTGCTCCTCGCGCCGAAGGCGATGCTCCGATCGAGAATATCACCAGCGAAAACATGTTTGACGATCCCGATATCGTCCCTGCCGATCCCTGGCCCCAGGGCTAATTGGCAGGCGAGGTCATCCCCCGTTTTCGCGTTACGTGATGGTCTGCGTTATCCATTCCCGAAACTGAAATCGAGTTAGGTTCGCGCCTCCCGCTGAAGGGTGCCTAACCCGCGCGCAATTTCTGTCTGCACCTCTCCGTCCTTCTGTGATAATCCATCGCGAATCGCATTTTCGTCCCGGAGGCTGACCGTGGCTAAACCTGACAGACGCCATCGCTGGTTTTATCCGCACTCGCTGAGCATCATTTGCACCGGCATTCTGATTTTGTGGATTTGTCTTTACAGCGTCTCCAATCCTGCCACTCATCTTGGCTCATTTTTCGGAAATGCGATTGCAGACTGGTCGGGCGTGGTCGTGATGCTGTTTGCCACGAAGTATTTGTACGAAAAAGGTTCAGCCGAAAGCCGCCGCCTTCCGAAGAGTCCGCTCAGACCAGCACTGGAACTTCTTCGCGACCATTCCCTGAGTATTTTCTTGCTTATAACGGGAGCGGGCTGGGTCGTGCTCTTCGCGCACATGGATACGGGAAGCAGATGGGGCCAAGTGGTTGGTAACGTCGTGTCCGAATGGACGCAAATCTTCGGCGTGGTGATTTTCACCAAGCGCTTCATCGAGCGCCACTCAAAAGAAAGCACCCGCTGATTGCGCCAAGAATTTACTTTTCGATGCGAATCGCCTTCGGAGGCATGGCGCGCACGATGGCATTGCGCACCACCTGGCGATCCGCGGCGCTGAAGCCCTTGGCCAACTCACCGCGAACGAATCCGATAAACGCTTCCATCTGCTGCTGCATGTCGGACATTTTGTCGCGCATGTTCAGGATGATTTCAATGCCGGCGAGGTTCACGCCCATGTCCCGCGTCAGCGTAAGGATCACTTCGAGGCGCTCAAGGTCCTGGTCCGTGTACAGCCGCGTGTTCCCCTGCGAACGTGATGGTTTCAGCAGGCCCACGCGTTCATAGAGCCGCAGCGTCTGCGGATGCAATTTGTAAAGCTCCGCGACGGCGCTAATCATGTAGCCGGCTTTCGCTCTTTTTCTCTGCTTCGGCATTTATGTTCCCATGCTGCTCACGGCGTGGCTCGGGGCGCTCATAACGACGCGCGCGAGAAAATTTCGTGGCGCGGGTCTTCCGTGTCATGCTTCGCCAAATCGCGAAGCAACTGCCGTACGCGCTCGTCCTCGGGCCGCGGCGCCACAATGCGTACTTCGACAAGCTGGTCGCCGCGATGTCCTGGTCGCCGTACGGAAGGTGCGCCTTTTTCACGCAATCGCAAGACTTTGCCGCTGTTCGTTCCGGGCGGAATGCGCACCTGTGCGCGTCCGTCGATCGTGGGCACTTCAATTTTCGCTCCCAACGCGGCCTCCGAAACGGTGACAGGCACTATTGTGTAAAGATCGTCGCCTCGCCGCTCGAAAAACGGGTGCGGTTCCACGCGCGTGATGATGTATAGATCCCCCGGAGGCGCGCCGTGCGTTCCGGCATTGCCGCGGCCGGGCACGCGAAAGCGCGAGCCCGTTTGGGCGCCCGGCGGAATGCGAAAATCAATTGTGTCGGAGCGGCGCACGCGCCCTTCGCCGCCACACGTGCGGCACACCGTATGCAGCTTGCCCGATCCGCCGCAACGCGGACAATTAATCTGGAACCTCATGCGCCCGCTTACTTGCGTCGCCTGTCCCGAACCGCCGCACGCGGGGCACACTTGCTGGCCCGTGCCAGGCGTCGCGCCGGTGCCATGGCACGCGGGGCAAGCATCGAGACGCGTGATGGTGATCTTCTTCACCGCGCCGTGCATTGCTTCCGCGAATTTAATGTCGATTTGATATTCCAGGTCGCTGCCGGGCTCGGCTTCCTGCTCGGCATGCGCTGCATTCGCGCCGCGAAACACCTGGCTGAAGAGGTCGCGGAAACTGGTGCCGCCCGCGCCGCCGAAATCAAATCCGCCAAAATCGAAATGGACATCTTCCGGCGCGCCAGCCGCTCCGCCTGCCCCGCCCGGCGCTCCGCCATAATTCGGAGTGTTGAAACCGAACTGGTCATACATCTGGCGCTTTTTCGTGTCCGAAAGCGTCTCGTACGCTTCCTGTATTTGCTTGAATTTTTCTTCCGAGGATTTGTCGCCGGGATTCAGATCGGGGTGATATTTACGCGCAAGTTTGCGGTATGCCTGGCGGATTTCCTTGAGCGGGGCCTTACGCGGCACGCCCAGCAGTTCGTAGTAATCTTGTTTTGTCGTGGTCGGCATCTTGCGTCCGTGACTTTACAGGTTCCGATTCCGGACTTGCGGCAGCGCGAAAATTGCTGCAAACGAAAGGGGGGAATTTGCTCTTACTTTACAGCTTCGCCCAGCGCGCATTCCATTCATTGAGTTCTTCCGCTTCGCGCGCTAGTTCCTCGCGTTTGCGGCGTTGGTCGTCACTATTGCGATTGACCATTGATAATTCTTTCTCGTTCGCATGCTGAACCCAGAGGTCGATCATCCCGATCCTCTGCTGCACGGCCTCCGGCTCCGAGCGAAAGCGCATGAGCGCGCCCGAAATCTCCACCGAGCGCGGACGAAATTCCGCCGCCGCATCGTGCTTCGTTTCATAAAACAATCGCCGCCAGTCCGCCGAAGGGGAGCCCGTCAGCATCACCTGCACCAGGTAATAATTGTCCCGAACTTTCTGCACCGCTTGCGGCGGCCCGGATCGTTTGATCCCCGTGGTCGTATCCAACCGTCTCTCTCTTTCTTGTTGAGGTTCGCGGAACTCCGGCAGCACTCAATGACGCCCGCCGGAGCGCCGCTGATGACTATGGGGCAATTAGTTTGGCTTCTTCGACTCGTCTACGTCCACGAACTCCGCATCGACCACATCGCCTTGGCCGCTCGAACCGCTGGAAGACGGACCCGCAGTGCCTGCGCTGCCGTCGGAAGAAGTCCCGCCCGGGCCGCCCGCCGCAGCACCCGCAGCTGACGTTGCCTTGTACATCGCCTCCGCCAACTTATGCGAAGCCTTGGTCAACTCCTCAGCCGCTTGATTGAGCCGCTCGACGCCGCCCTCTGCAAGCGCGCGCTTCGCCGCTTCCACTGCTTCTTCCGCGGCTTTCACGTCCGCTTCGGCGAGCTTTTCGCGATTTTCGCGGATCAGCTTTTCGGTCTGGTAGACCAGATTGTCGCAACGGTTGCGCGCCTCGGCCTCGGCGATTTTTGCCTTGTCCTCGTCCAAGTGCGACTCCGCTTCCTTGCGCATCTGCTCGGCCTCTTCTTTGCTTAGGCCGGACGAAGCCGTGATGGTGATTTTCTGCTCCTTATTCGTCGCCATGTCCTTCGCCGACACGTTCAAAATACCGTTCGCGTCGATGTCAAACGTCACCTCGACTTGCGGCACTCCGCGCGGAGCCGGCGGCAGCCCAATCAGGTGGAACTTTCCGAGTGTGCGGTTCCCGCTGGCCACGGGCCGCTCGCCTTGCAGCACGTGAATCTCGACCGAAGTTTGATTGTCCGCGGCCGTCGAGAACATTTCCGCCTTGCGCGTCGGAATGGTCGTGTTGCGCGGGATCAGCACCGTCATCACGCCGCCCATGGTTTCCACGCCCAGCGACAGCGGCGTTACGTCGAGCAGCAGAATGTCCTTCACTTCGCCACCCAGCACTCCGCCCTGAATCGCCGCGCCGATTGCAACCACTTCGTCCGGATTGACGCCCTTATGCGGTTCTTTCCCGTTGAACAAATTCTTTACGATGTCGACGACACGCGGAATGCGCGTTGAGCCTCCGACAAGCACTACTTCGTCGATCTTGTCCGGCGTCACTCCCGCGTCGGAAAGCGCCTGTTTCACGGGCCCGACGGTCCGCTGCAGCAAATCTTCCATCAATTGTTCAAGCTTCGCGCGCGTCAGCTTCTGTTGCAAATGCTTCGGCCCGGATTCGTTTGCCGTGACGAACGGCAAATTGATTTCCGTCTCCACCAATTGCGACAGCTCAATCTTCGCCTTTTCTGCCGCTTCTTTCAGGCGTTGGATGGCCATGCGGTCTTTGCTCAAGTCGATGCCTTGCTCTTTTTTGAATTCCGCGATCATCCAGTCGACGATCCGCTGGTCAATGTCATCGCCGCCCAAATGCGTATCGCCATTGGTCGACTTTACTTCGACCACGCCTTCGCCTACTTCCAGGATCGAAATGTCGAATGTGCCGCCGCCCAAGTCGTATACGGCGATCGTCTCGTCTTTTTTCTTGTCGAGCCCATACGCCAGCGCCGCGGCCGTCGGCTCATTGATGATGCGCAACACTTCGAGGCCCGCGATTTCTCCCGCCTGCTTCGTGGCTTGGCGCTGCGCGTCGTTGAAGTACGCGGGCACGGTGATGACCGCCTTCGTCACTTTCTCGCCCAGAAAATCTTCGGCCGCGCTCTTTAGTTTCTGCAGAATCATGGCGGAGATTTCAGGCGGGCTGTATACCTTCCCAGAAATCTCAACGCGCACGTCATCGTGCGGACCGCGCACAATTTTGTACGGCACGCGCTTCATTTCCTCGCCGACCTCATCGTATCGGCGGCCCATGAAGCGCTTGATCGAATAAACTGTGTTTTCGGGATTCGTGATCGATTGCCGCTTGGCGACTTGTCCCACCAGCCGCTCCCCCGACTTCGTAATTCCCACCACTGACGGCGTGGTCCGCGCGCCCTCCTGGTTCGGAATTACGGTAGACTCGCCGCCCTGCATCACAGCGACGACCGAATTGGTGGTTCCCAGGTCAATTCCTATGATTTTGCTCATTGGTGAAGCCCCCTCCCTCGCTCTGCTTGCTTAGAGTAACTGCGCCGACGAATGCAAAGTATTGCGAGGCACATTCTACATGTTGAGCGCATCATTGTCAAGTTTGTTGACTGCTTGCATGTGTATGTAACGATTATACTTGTATGACATCTCCAACAAATCCACTCTGACGCGCCTCTTCGTACCGCCGTAACTCCCGGCGCTTATGCGCAACAAATCAGCCACCCAAATCTTACTCCCCAAGCATCTGAACTGAAGTATACTTGCCGTTTCTGTTTGGCGACAGGCGCCTGCATTTGTGGCGTTGCATATGCTCGTATCGCGCTAGAATGCCCGTCGGATTTGCATTTTGGGAGGAAGACTTGAATCAGCCCTTGCTTCGATCCTTCACGTTGTTGTGCGCCGCGGGAACCCTGCTCTTCGGTGCTGCCATGTTCGCGAAACCGAAAACGGCCCAGAACTCAGGCTCGTCCGAGGATTGGGCTCGGCTCTCCGCCGAGAAATCGCTCGGCAATCCGAATGCTCCCATCAAGATGATCGTTTATGATGATTATGAATGTCCAGTGTGCGACGAGCTGTACGAGCAAACGCTGCGGCCCTTGATTAACGACTATGTTGCGTCCGGCAAGGTGTACCTGATCCACCGTGACTTTCCGTTGCCGGGCCACCTGTATTCCCGCCAAGCCGCGCGCTGGGTAAATGCGGCGGCGCGCATCGGAAAATTTGAGACTGTCGAACGCGCCATCTTCGACAATCAAATGGCATGGTCGGAGTACGGAACCGAGAATCCCAAAGGGATTATCAAGCCTATCGTCCAGGCGGCCCTCACGCCGGCAGAATTCAAGCGCGTCGAGCGTTTGATGCAAGGCTGCGAGGGCAACTCGCAGAGCCAGATCAAGGGCTGCGCGGTCGACGTTGCCATTCAGCGCGATTTCGCCGAGGGCGAACTACTCCCCGTTCGTGGGACGCCGACGATTGTGATTTCCGCTCGTGGCCAGCAATATCCGCCAATGCAGGGAGCCATTTCCTGGCCGATTCTTCGGCAATTCTTCGATCAACTCTTGAACCAGAAATAATCGATATGACGCCATCCTCTCGCTGGAGTGTGGGCCGCGTTCTGCTGCTCTTCGGGCGTTTGGCGCTCGCCGTGGTGTTTCTCGCCGCTGCGTACGGGAAATTGCGCCCGCAAAATGCCGTCCCGTGGACGCTGGCATCCTTGAAAATCACGCCCTCCTCGCTGGGCCTGTCGATGACGTTCTTCGCGATGCAGGTGGATTCGTACCAACTTTTGCCGCCACGCATGGTCAGCCCGTTCGCGCACGCGCTGCCGTGGGTTGAATTGAGCCTGTGCATATTGCTGCTCACCGGCTTTGCTTTACGATACGTCTCGCTGGCGTCCGCGCTGTTGCTGGCGCTTTTCTACGCCGTCGTGATTCGCTCTTATGCGCTGCACCTTGCGATCAACTGTGGCTGCTTCGGACCGAATGAAAAGCTGGACTCATGGACGCTGGTCCGCGATGGTTGTCTATTCGCGCTGGGCGTTGCCGTCACGATCGGCGCATTCGTTGTTCACCGTCGAAATCGGTCAGCCGCTGTTGCCAGTTAGCAAGTGAGAGTCTCGCCTGAAGGCGGCGACCAGGTTTCTGAATTCACATTTCTATATCCCACGCATCAGACACGCCGTATCATCATGTAGAGCGTTCCATGAAAACCCTCGATGAATATCTGGAACTTGCCACGCAAGCGCACGGCCACATTTGCGCCGGACAAGTCCTCGGTGTGCGGATGGCCATGCTCGGGCTCCGCGAATTGAAAATTGATAATCCGGAGAAAGAGCGCAAGCGCTTCGTGACCTACATTGAAATCGACCGCTGCGCCACGGACGCCATCGCGCTCGTCACCGGCTGCCGCCTGGGCAAACGGAGCCTGAAGTTTTTCGACTGGGGAAAAATGGCGGCCACGTTTGTCGACCTGCAAAGCGGCCGCGGCGTGCGCATCGTTGCTCGCGAAGATTCGAAGGAGCGCGCTCGACAAATGTTCCCCGATCTCCAAAAGGAACAAGCTCAACAAAATGCGTACCGAAGTCTTCCGGACGCGGACCTTTTCGAAACGCAGCCGGTACACGTTGAAATTCGTCCCGAGGATTTGCCGGGCTACAAGGTGCCTCGCATCGTCTGCGAAAAATGCGGCGAAGGCATCAACTTCAATCGCCAGGTCGTCGCGAGCGGCCGCACCCTCTGCCGCGCCTGTGCCGGTCCCCGCTACTACGAACCACTCGCTTAGCTGGCGCCAGCCGTCAAAACTCCGCTGCCCGAAATCCCATTTCGTAATCCTGGCGCGCGAGATAGAATGACCCGCTTTCATCCGGAGGCATCAATGCATTCTTCTCGCAACAGACACGCCGCAAAAATCTCGTATGCCGTCTGGCTCCTCTGCGCCACTGTTTGCGCCACGTGGATTGCGATTCCTGCTGCACGCGCCCAATCGGCAACGCAGTCTGGCGACAAAAATCTCACTGTCGAGCGCATCTACAGCGCACCGAGCCTGAGCGGAGAAACTTTGCGTGGCGTTGCATGGACGCCCGATGGCAAACATCTCAGCTATTTCCGCCCCGCGGGTAAGGGCATGGACCTTGTCGTCATCGATGCGGCCACCGGCCAGAGCCGCGTCCTCGTGTCCGCTGAAAAACTAACCTCGCTGATGCCGCCGCCGAAAAAGCAAGTTGCGCAGCGCACGGGTTTCGGCCGTGCCACTGCGGCGCGCTATTCGTGGTCGCCCGACGGCAAGTCGCTGCTTTTCATTGGCGGTGGGAATCTTGTGCTCTTCAATACCGAAAGCGGCTCGGCAAAAAATCTTGTCGCCGGGAGCGAGGACCTCGGTGACCCGAAATTCTCTCCCGACGGCCAATGGGTCAGCTACATACGTGATTACAATATTTGGGCTGTGAACGTTGCCACCGGCGCGTCGCACGCCGTCACAACCGGCGGAAGGGAAGCCCTCCGCAAAGGCCAGGTCGACTGGGTTTATCCCGAGGAGCTCGACCTTGGCACGGCGTATTGGTGGTCGCCCGATTCGAAGCGCATAGCGTATTTGCAATTCGACGAAAGCCCTGTGACGCCGTACCCGATTATTGATATGGCTTCGATGACCGGCGAAAATCTCACCACGCGTTATCCGCAGGCGGGCAGCCCGAATCCGATTCTGCGCGTCGGCGTAATTTCCGTGAGTGGCGGCGACACCACGTGGATGGATACCGGCTCCAACACCAACATTTATCTTCCGCGCGTGAAGTGGCTGCCGAATTCACAGCAAGTCGCGATCCAGCGCTTGAACCGGGCGCAGAATCGCCTCGATTTGATGTTCGTCGATGCTTCGAGCGGCGCTTCGAAAATCATCCTCACCGAAACCGACAAATACTGGATCAATCTCAGCGAAGACCTTTACTTTTTTTCCGATGGCTCGAAATTCTTGTGGTCCAGCGAGCGCACCGGCTACCGCCATCTTTATCTCTACAGCATCGAAGGCAAGGAACTCGAACAACTCACCAGCGGTGACTGGCAAATTTCAGATATTTCCGGTTTTGGTCCCGGCGGTGAAAATGGTCTCGCCGTCGATGAGTCCCGCGGCTACGTTTATTTCGTCTCGAACAAAGACAACGTAACCGAATCGCAGCTTTATCGTCTTTCTCTCGCCGACAAGAGCCTCACCCGTGTCACGCGCGATGCAGGAACGAATTCCGTCGAAATGTCGCCCAACGCGCAGTACTTCGTCGACACATTTTCCACCTCGATGACGCCGCCGCGCCAGGATCTTGACCGCATTGACGGCACGCGCGTCACCATTCTTGACGGAAACAGAGTCGCCGAGCTGGCCGGCTACGATTTATCGCCGGTGAAATTCTTTACGGTCAACGCCGACGACGGCACGCCGCTCCACGCCATGATGATTCTGCCGCGGAATTTTGATCCGTCGCGCAAGTATCCGGTGCTGATCAGTGTTTACGGCGGCCCGCACGCGCAGGAAGTGCGCAACGCGTGGGGCGGCATGAATTTCCTCTGGCACGAATTGATGGCCGAGAAAGGCTACATTATTTTTACCGTTGATAATCGCGGCTCCTACGGACGTGGCCACGTTTTCGAAACGCCCGTTTACCATCACTTCGGTAAAATCGAATTGCAGGACCAGCTCGCGGGCGTGCGCTGGCTCAAATCGCAATCGTTCGTGGATCCCTCGCGCATAGGCATTTGGGGTTGGAGCTACGGCGGCTACATGACGCTCTACTCCATCCTCAACGCGCCCGATATTTTCAAAGCTGCGGTCTCCGTCGCGCCTGTCACCGACTGGAAGCTTTACGATACGATTTACACTGAGCGCTATATGGGCACGCCGCAGGAGAATCCTGAAGGCTACAAGGATTCATCTCCGGTCACCTACGCGTCGCATTTGCAAACACAGTTGATGGAAGTCCATGGGACGGGCGACGACAACGTTCACTTCGCAAACACGTCTGAAATGCTCAATGGCTTCATTGCCGCAGGTAAATATCCGGCCGCCCTGATGATTTTTCCCGGACGCGGCCACCCGATTTCAGATCGCCCGGCGCGCATCCAGCTTTTTGAACGCATCACGGAGTTTTTTCTGAAGAATCTCTGACGCGGCTCACACGCAGGCGCGGCAATTTCATGGGGAGATGACGATGCGATCTAAATTCCTGGTGCTCGCCGGTTCGATTTGCATTCTCGTTTGTGTAGGCATTGCCCAAGCGCCCGCTGCCTTCACGCTTCACGATCTTGGCAACGGCGCATGGGCCGCGATCGACAATCCTGCCGCGAAATCCGCGCGCTCCGGCGCGAACGCCGGTTTCGTGGTTGGTTCCGACGGCGTCGCAGTGGTCGACACGTTCGAAAACGTCGCCGCCGCGCAAACGCTCCTTGATGAAATCCACAAGAAAACAAATCTGCCGATTCGATTCGTCGTCAACACGCACTACCATCTCGATCACGTCGCGGGCAACAGCATCTTTGCAGACGCTGGCGCAACAATTTTGGCGCAAGAAAATGTACGGTCATGGGAGCGCACCGAGAACGCGAAATTCTTCGGCCCGAAAATTGCCACGCAGCAAAAAGAAGAAGTGGAATCGCTCGGTCTGCCCTCGATCACTTATAAAAACGGTGTCACGTTGTACCTCGACCGCCGCGCGCTGGTCGTCCGCTCATTGCCCGGCCATACAGGAGGCGATTCAGTTGTTTACGATTCTTCTGCGAACGTTGTCTTCTGCGGCGACTTGTTTTGGAATCACACGTTGCCGAATCTAATCGACGCATCTACAAAACCCTGGATCGCCACGCTTGATACGCTTCTTGCCGACTATCCAACCGCCACATTCGTTCCCGGGCACGGAAACGAACCCGGCCACGCGGCCGATGTTCGCGATTTCCGCGGCTATCTGGTGGATTTGCGCGCCGCGATTCAAAAAGCGCAAGCGGACGGCAAATCCGGCGACGCACTCGTTGACGCCGTCCTCCCTCAGCTCCAGCAAAAGTACGGCTCGTGGAATTTCTTCGCCTTCGCGAAGAGCGACATCAAATACACAGACGCAGAATTGCGCGGTACAAAAAGAATTCCAGAACCGCCGGCTCAGTAACTGGGGCGTTTCAACGGGCAGGTTTCACTGCAACAGCGGAACCACAAATATTTCTAGAAGTCATCCAGCCATCTGGCTCTGTTGACATCATGGTGTCGAACCCGCCTCTCCGCGAATTTGTCATCCCGAGCCGCCATGCGGCGAGGGATCTGTTTTTCGTTTTGGCGGGTCCGGGTCAGGATGTCAACACAGCCCAGTCATCTCAAAACGGTTCTGGTCAGGGCACGGCTTCAGACGTGGCGCAAAGGTCGAAAAAAAATCAGGGGTTTTAACCCCTGAGGTCGGAATGACATTAGTCCACGGAACTTATGAGACAGGTCAGTTTTCCCAGCGGTTTCTTGTGCCCTGGTGCGGTTCGTCGCTATCCGTGCGAATCACCAGGCTGACCAGCGGCAGTTCCAGCGTGTCGTCGTTCTTTTTCACCGGCTCGGAATTCCACGGCGCAATCCAGTAGTCCACCGCGAGCCACAAGCTGTACGATGGACGCGCCATCCCGAGGCACACCACGGTTCCAAACGCAATCCACAGCAGATTTTTCGTCATGTAGGAAAGGTGCGTTAGGTCGGGCATGAACAACGTGGGAACAAAAATCGCCAGGAAAATTGCGGCAGAGAGCCCATAATCCAGATACATCGCGCCCGCGTAATAGCCTGACTCCGGATA
>DASYYI010000347.1:0-7439 GCA_035933995.1 Candidatus Acidiferrales bacterium
ACCAATCGCATTCGTGTGATTTTGCTGCCCAGGCGGGACAAAATTCGCTCTGAATACTGCTTCACAAAGGGATGTTCGGAACGGGTATGATTGCTCAAGGACCGACTATGGCTGCTTGCGGCGCGAGAAAACCTTCTTCACCACCGCCGCAGCCGTGGCGACAAGCTCAGCCTCGAATTTAGCCGCAGCATGGCGCGCCTGGTCGAGCATCGGCGCATCGAGCAACAGCCCGCAACGGTCCACGAAAGGCCCCTTTGGCGCCGCAAGCATCCGGCTGCGCTTTGATACGCGAGGCACTTCCGCATAGAGCTTGCGAAAAAGCTCGATATCACGGCGAAAATCGTCGAAGTCTTCTTCGCTCCCACCCAGGCCGCGGCCAAGCGCGGCATAAAATTCCTCGCGGAACAATTTCACCAATCTCGATTGCGCGGGCGTGACTCGTTGACCTGGCCGAATGCCGAGGCTCTGTGGCGCTTGAGACTCAACTTGCAGCGCGAGAAGAAGCAATGCTTCGCGGCGAATCGTTTCGACAAGATCGCGATAACGCTGCGGCTCCGATGTGCGTCCGGGGCGTTTTTTCTCGCTCACATACCAGCGCAAAAATTTTGGCACAAGCGCGTCGCGATCCAACGCCGCAACAAGCTGCGATGCAGCTTCCTGCGCGCGCACGGCAACCTGTCTTGGAGTGAGCGAGACCATCAGGAGAAATAATACTTCCCAGCGAATGCGTGCGTCGAAAATACTGCGGCGTCGCGTCACAAAAAGGAAAGGCCCGGCTCGTTGGCCGGGCCCCTCGTACAACAGTCGCACGTTGCTATTCGCGGTTTTAGTGAATCGGGCTCACAGGGGGACGCTCCTCGCGATGCCCCGTGCCTCCCACCGCGCGCGGCCACGGCTCGATTTTGCCCAGCGCCAGTTCGAGCGCCTGGTCCACCGAATGCACGAAGTGGACTTGCAGCCCTTCCAGTAAGTCCGCGGGCAAATCCTCCTTCACGTTCGGCTCGTTCTCCGCGGGCAGAATCACTTCGCGAATCCCCGCGCGCTTGGCGCCAAGAACTTTTTCCTTGATGCCCCCGACCGGCAGCACCACGCCGCTCAGAGAGATTTCTCCCGTCATCGCCACGCGCGGACGAATGGCATGCCCGCTCAACAGGCTCACCAGCGCCGTCACCATCGCGACGCCCGCCGAAGGACCATCCTTCGGAATCGCGCCTGACGGTACGTGGATGTGCACGTCCTGCTTGCGGAAGAAATCCGGATCGATGCCGTAACGCTCGGCGTTTGCGCGCACCCACGAGAGAGCCGCGCGCATGGACTCCTGCATGACTTCGCCCAGGTGCCCGGTCATCGTGAACTGCTTGCCGCCGCGCATGCTCGTCGCTTCGATGAACACGATGTCGCCGCCGGCGGGCGTCCACACAAGTCCCACGGAAACGCCGGGCCGCGACACGCGTTCTTCCACCTCTTTTTCGATGTGCACCTTGGGCACGCCCAGGGTTTCGCGAACCACTTCAGGCGTCACCACCAGCTTTTCCAGCTTGCCTTCGGCGATTCGGCGCGCCTGCTTGCGAATCAGAGTCGCAACTTCGCGCTCCAGGCTCCGCACCCCCGCCTCCCGCGTGTAACCGTGAATGATCTCGCGCAGGCCTTCGTCGGCGAATTCGATCTGCTCGCCGGCCTTAAGCCCGTTTTCGTTGCATTGGCGCGGAATCAAAAACCTCTTGGCGATATGGATCTTCTCCTCTTCCGTGTAACCGGCAAGCTCGAGAATCTCCATGCGATCGCGCAGCGGCTCTGGAATCGGGTCCATCCAGTTCGCCGTGGCCACGAACAGCACCTTCGACAAATCGAACGGCACGTCGAGGTAATGATCGCGGAACGAATGGTTCTGCTCCGGGTCGAGCACTTCCATCAACGCCGCCGAGGGATCGCCCCGGAAATCGCGCCCGAGTTTGTCGACTTCGTCGAGCATGAACACAGGGTCCAGCGTTTCCGCGCGGCGAATGCCCTGAATGATTTGACCCGGCAATGCGCCGATGTACGTGCGGCGATGGCCGCGAATCTCCGCTTCGTCGTGCATGCCGCCCAGCGAAATGCGCACGAATTTGCGGCCCAGCGCACGGGCAATCGATTTCCCGAGTGACGTTTTCCCCACTCCCGGAGGCCCGAGGAAGCAAAGAATCGGGCCCTTCATGCCCGGCTGAAGTTTTTTGACCGCCAGATAATCAAGAATGCGCTGCTTGATCTTTTCCAGGTCGTAGTGATCCTCGTCAAGGATCGCCTGCGACTTCGGGATGTCGATGTCCTCAACGCCGGACGTTTTCGCCCACGGCAGCGAAGTCATCCATTCCAGATAAGTGCGCGACACCATGTACTCCGCGGATGCGGGAGTCATGCGTGCCAGGCGCTTCAATTCGCGCTCGCACTCTTTTTTCGCTTCCGCCGACATGCCGCTCGATTCCACTTTTTCGCGCAACTCGGCGACCTCGCTCTGCGTGTCGTCGGTGTCGCCCAGTTCCTTCTGGATGGCCTTCAGCTGCTCTCGCAGCAGAAATTCGCGCTGCGACTGGTTCACCTGTTCCTGCACTTGATCGTGAATTTTCGCGCGAAGCTCCAGCACTTCCTTTTCTTTCGTCAGTTCGCGGATCAGCGATTCCAGGCGTTTGCGAACACTCGACGTTTCCAAAAGCTCCTGGCGCACTAGCGTGCTCAGCGACGGCAGCGTCCCGGCCACAAAGTCGGCCAGCTGCGATGGAGACTCCATATTCAACGCTACGCCTTGCAGGTCGTCGGAAAGCTGCGGCGAACGCGCCACAACTTCGCGGAATAGCTCCTGCGTGTTTCGAAACAGCGCCGTCAATTCCGCTTCAGGCGCGTCATCCACATCGGGCAGTTCTTCCACGCGCGCGCGCAAAAATGGTTTCAGCCCCAGAATTTCAACCACGCGAATTCGCGTCAATCCTTCGAGAAACACAACTACATTTCCATTCGGCGTACGCACCATTTTGTGGACTTTGCCGAGCGCGCCAATCTGGTGCAGATCCGTGCCGACCGGGTCTTCGATGCGAGGATCCAGTTGCGCAACCACACCCAGAATTTTCTCTTCGCCCTGCAGCGAGTCAAGCAGCGCCAGGGAACTCTCGCGCCCCACTGTCAACGGCATCACGGCGCCTGGAAAAAGCACGGTATCCCGCAGAGGCAATATCGGCAATTCATGAGGTACAGCAGTTTGTGTCTTGGACATTATTGTTATCCCCTCTCGGCCACGCAGGAACAAAACCGGCGGGCCTAGCCTAAACTATTCGATGCAGAAACTCTGGGAAGAGTTACAACCACTTCATTGCCTTGTGTTAGATATCTTTAGCACAAGACACTCAGATATTCAACGGGAATATAAGGCTATTGTTTCCAGTAGATTTGCTGTCAAGCCACCGTTCAAAATCAGCTTCGTGATGCATTTCTCCTTTGCAAAATCCCCGAGCCACCATTGAGGAATGTATCTCTTACCATTTCAACCGCTTGCTCATGGGTTCTTATTTTACCTTCTAGTTGCGCATCTTCCACCGCGCGCAGCATCTCTTTGAACGCTGGCCCGGGCGCATATCCCATTGCTTTCAGATCGTCGCCCGTCAGTATGCGCGCCGGTCGCACCGCTTCCGGCGGCGTATCGGCAAGGAAGCGCTGGGTGAAATCGTAACAGGTCAGGTCGCGGTGGCTGGAAAGGCAATCGAGCCGGTGCAGTTCCAGATGTTCCTCGAATCGCGGCAGACGCACGAACCGCTTCAGCGTCGACGCACGCATCTGCGCCACGTCCTTGAACCGCAGATGATTCGCCACCAGCAATGCGATTTGCTCGGTGTCGTCATTGGAAAAGCGCAGCCGCCGGCAGATTTCCTCGGCCATTCGTGTTCCCACCTCTACGTGCTCGTCGAAGCGGATGCGGTCGTTTGGCCCCGAGGGTGCTTTGAACGTCGGCGGCTTGCCCACGTCGTGCAGCAGCACACCCCAGGCAAGCGTTGGCGAGCAGCCGGCGTGAAGCTGCTCGAGCATCAGCAGCGTGTGTATCCAGACATCGCCTTCGGGATGGAACTGCGGCGGCTGGGCGACTCCTTTCATGCGCGAGATCTCCGGTAGCAGTTCACGCAGCAGACCCGTTTCATCAAGCAGCTCAAAAGCGCGTCTCGCGGCGCCCTCCGTGAGCATTTTTGTCAGCTCGTCGCGCAATCGCTCCCGCGACACTTGCCGGATTTCAGCCGCGCGCTTGACGATGGCCTCTCGGGTGGCAGGTTCGATCACGTAGCCAAAACGCGCCGCGAAGCGTACCGCTCGAACCATCCGCAGCTTGTCCTCGTCGAATCGTAATTCAGGGTCGCCAATCGCGCGAACAATGCCCGCTGCCAAGTCCGCCTGCCCGCCCACAAAATCCAGAACGCGCCCGTCGCGCGGGTCCATCATCAGGCCGTTGATGGTGAAGTCCCGCCTGCGGGCATCCTCCTCAGGTGTCGCCGAAAATCTTACGGCCACCGGGTGACGGCCATCCGCGTACCCCAGATCAGACCGGAACGTCGCGACTTCAACTTGCAGACCATTTTCGACGACAATCACTACGCCGAATTGCGCGCCGACCGCAATGCTCCCCGGAAAAAGATGCAGCACTTCTTCCGGACGCGCATCCGTCGCCACGTCGTAATCCACGGGATTGCGTTTGAGGAGGAGGTCGCGCACGCATCCGCCCGTGAACAGGGCTTGATGCCCTGCGCCGCGCAGTTTCTCGCAGATTTGTTCCGCCAATTGGCGCGCGTCCATGCTTGAATTATGTGCCTCAATAGCAGTCAGGGCAAACCACAGTGTCCGTAAGAGTGCGGGGAATGCGAATCGCCGGATTCGTTCATTCTGCAATGTGCGTGCGAAGTATCGTGCGAAGCACTAAAGAAAGCGAACGGCCATGCAGGTGATGTCATCGTGTTGACGCGCTGGGCCGACGAACGTGTCTACGTCGCCCATCAGAAGCGCCAGAACCGTTGCGGCGGACTCGTGCGTGAACGTTTCGACGCGCGTCTGTATCCGCGCTTCGCTGTATTCTTCGCCGCTGCCATTGACGGCTTCGGCCAAACCGTCAGTAAAAATCACCAGAAGATCGCCACTCCCAATCGCCACCGCCTCCGACCGGTATTCCGTCGAGGCATCAATTCCAAAAGGCATTCCGCCTTCGGAGAGACGTTCCATCGTCCCAGCGGCGCGGCGCAAGAACGGTGCATTATGTCCCGCGTTCACATAGCGGATGCTGTGCGCGGAGGAGTCGTATTCGGCAAGAAACGCCGTTGTGAAACGCATGCCCATCAGACTGTGGTCACTGGCGTATTGATTGAGGGCCCGCGCCAGTTCGTCCAGGCTCCCCGGACGCCCGGCAAGCGAACGAATGCTGGCTTGAAATGTGGCCATAAGCAACGCCGCCGGAACGCTCTTGCCAGCCACGTCAGCGACAACCATCAATAGCGATTGTCCCGCATGGCCTTCGGGACCCGCGCGCAGGAACGCGTCGTAATAATCGCCGGCGACCGTGTTCTGGGGACGCGTCGCAAATGCGATATCCACGCCCGGGACCGCCGGCGGATGTTCGGGCACCAGCCAGTGCTGAATCTCGCGCGCGATTTCCAGGTCGCGCTTCATGGTGATCCGGTCGGCAAGCTCCAGTGCAAGCAGGACAAATAAAATCGCGGTGCCGAAGCCGCCGAGGTCGAAAGATACTTGCCGGTCGCTGAAGTTGAACTTCAGGTTGACCAACAACAGGACGCACGCGATCAGCAGCAGAACGCGGCGCGCGGGCGTCAGCTTCATCAGCATCGCCTGGAAGAGCGCCCACGCAATGCGAAACGGGCGTTTCCAGTGCCGCCCCTTGCCCATCGCATCCCAATCCACATCGTGCGAATAAAACGAATACGTCGCCCGAGCGTCCGCCTTCATCTGTCCCCAGAGCTGCTGAATCGCCAGGCCTTCGGTCACGCGCTGCCAGTAATCGCGGAGGCCGCCACGTTTTCTCGAACCAGCGTTCGTCGGTGGTGTGTAGCCTGTTCCGGTAGAAGGCATGAGGCCGAATTATACGGCAGGGAGGTCGAGAGCCGCGAGTTATTGCGAGTGCGCGCTTACGAATCGTCGCGCCGAGGCAGAGAGCCGCCCAGTTGAATTTTCGCAAATCCGAAACGGTCGCGCAGACGGTCAGCGGCTTGCGCGAGTCGTTCGAGCTTCTCGCGGCGCCCGGCATCAAGCAATTCGAGCTGGCCCGTGGCCGATGAGGCAGCATGGAATGAAGACAGCGCCACGCCCACGAGCCGCAACTCTGCCGAGCCGTTCCACGCGCCGTGGAATAATTCGCGAACCCCCGCCAGAATCACCGCATCGAGATCGGCGGGATTCGCAAACGTATGACTCCGCGTGATGGTTTGAAAATTCGTGAAGCGAAGTGTCACCGTCACCGTGCGGCAGAAAAGTCCCGCATCGCGCAAACGCTTCCCCGCTTTCTGCGTCAACAGGCTCAGTGTGGATTCCAGCATTTCGCGATCGGCAGTGTCGGTGCCGAATGTGCAATTGTGCGAAATGGATTTCGGCTCCGCATCGACGAAAAATTCATACGTGTCCTGCCCGCGCGCCTTGCGGTAGAGCGCCGTCCCCCAGCGGCCAAATGTCTCTTCCAGGCGCGCGCGCGCCACAGCCGCAAGTTGCGCGACATTTTGAATGCCCATGCTCGCCAGCGCACTTTCCGTGACTCTGCCGATGCCGGGAATTTTTCGCACGCTCAATGGCGCAAGAAAAGCCTCTTCGCTTCCTTGCGGAACCCAAACCAGGCCGCGCGGCTTGGCCTGGTCGCTCGCCACTTTCGCGACCAGCCGCGTGCTCGCCAGCCCGCCGGAACACGGCAGGCTGGTTTGTTTTGTAATATCGCGAAGCAGACGATCCGCGGCCGCGAGCGGCGGCCCGAGCAGCCGCTCCGTGCCCGTCAGGTCCAGATACGCTTCGTCAATCGAAGCCATCTCGACCACGGGCGAATATTTCGCAAGGATTGTCGCGACGCGATCGCTCCATTGCGAATACAGCTCGTGGCGATTATCGAGAAAAACCGCGTGCGGGCAAAGTTTCCCCGCAGTGCGCAGCGGCATCGCGGAATGAACGCCAAATTTCCGCGCTTCGTAGCTCGCCGACGTGACCACACCGCGCTGATTCGCCTGCCCGCCCACCACCACGGGCAGTCCGCGCAGCTCCGGACGGTCCAGCAACTCCACCGACACAAAAAACGCGTCCATGTCCACATGAAGTATGGAAACATTCGCCGGTCCGGCCGGTGACGCGGCCGCTGGACTTACGGCTGGCGCGGCATTTTGCTTAGCGCGATATTGCGCGAGCTTCGGCATCGCGAGGGAACCTTCAGGTTGAAATCATACACG
>DASYYI010000378.1:0-4264 GCA_035933995.1 Candidatus Acidiferrales bacterium
CCTCCTAGAACCGCGGCGAGCGCCTGCAACGCGACGCGCACGAGATTATTTTCCGGCTGCTGCGCGGTAAGAGTGGAACCGCCCGTCTGCGCGTGAAAGCGGAGAAGCATTGAGCGCTCGTCCCGAGCGTGGAAGCGGTCGCGCATCAGACGAGCCCACAGGCGGCGAGCGGCGCGGAACTTCGCTACTTCGTCGAGCAGGCCATTGTGGGAGTTGAAAAAAAAGGAAAGCTGCGGCGCGAAATCGTCGACTTGCAGGCCGGCGGTCAGCGCCGCTTCAACGTAGGCGATGGCGTTCGCCAGCGTGAAAGCGACTTCCTGCACAGCGGTTGAGCCCGCCTCTCGAATGTGATAACCGGAAATGGAAATCGCGTTCCAATTGGGAATTTCCGTGTGGCACCACGCGAAAATATCGGTGACGATGCGCATCGCAGGCCGGATGGGATAAATGTACGTGCCGCGCGCGATGTATTCCTTGAGGATGTCGTTCTGCACCGTGCCAGAAAGGCGGCGAAGATTCGCACCCTGCTTTTTCGCGACGGCGACGTACAGCGCGAGCAGAATCGCGGCGGTGGAATTGATGGTCATGGACGTGGAGACGCGGTCGAGCGGAATGCCGTCAAAAAGAGTTTCCATGTCGTCCAGCGAATCGATGGCCACGCCAACTTTGCCGACTTCGCCGCAGGCGAGCGCGTGGTCGGAATCCATGCCGATTTGCGTGGGAAGATCGAAGGCCACGGAAAGTCCGGTCTGGCCCTGCGAGAGCAAATAGCGGTAGCGCTGATTCGATTCGGCGGCCGTGCCGAAGCCGGCGTACTGGCGCATGGTCCAGAAGCGCCCGCGATACATTGTGGGATAAATGCCGCGCGTGAATGGAAACTGGCCAGGGAAGCCCAAGTCGGCTTCGGCATCCCAGCCTTGAAGATGTTCCGGCGTGACCACCACGTCGATCGGTAGCGCAGCGGGATAGTTTCTTGGCAATTCCTTTGGCGCTTCCCTTCGTTTTTTCCCGGTGTCCGCTTCAGCCTTTGTGGGAATCTTATTCATCTGTCTGGGCACTTTAGCGCACGCGGCGCGCATTGCGGAAAGACGAAAACGAAAACCAAATCATCATGACCGCGTAGCCCAGAGCGAACGCGGCGATCCACTGGCCGCCGGGTTGATGGCCTTGCTTCCACGCGGCTGTACCGGCGTATAAAGCGAACAGAGCAAAGAGCGTCCCGGCAGCTTCATGGAAAAGCTGACGGGCAAGCTTCCAAAAAGCGCGAAACATGGCCGAGCCGCCGCGCCAAAGCGCGGAAACCCAATTGGGCCCGGAACGCGAATATCCACTTGCGCTCATGCCCCCATTCTAATACATAGGGCTGGCCAAAGGTGCAGTGGCAGGTGGCGCACTTGTGCTTGTATCCTTGCGGCTGCCGCCATAAAATCGGATTAGAGCGAGGAGGACGACCTTGCGGCTCGATGACAACCTAAAAGCTTTGCTCCGCGAACTCGGACACGCGATCAACGATTCCGTGGCAGATTCGGAGAAGATCGCCGAAGCCATTGCCAATGTGCGCTCGGCCGGCTACGACATTGTGCTGAAGCTGGACGCGACGATTGGGCTGGCGCAGCGGCCCGCGCAAGAATCGAAGATGACGACCACTGACCGGCGCTTCCTCGAATCGCTGCATATTCGCGTGGACGAAGAAGTGCTCGACGAGCGCACGGAGGAAGCAAAAGTCGATATCACGCCGCAGGACATCAAATTTCTGAAGTCGCTCAAAATCTCCCTGGACGAAAATGTCGAAGATGTCTAGACGAACCGGCCCAGTGCTTTTTTTCGCGGTGTTGCTCGGCGCCGTGGCGTCAGGGCTTGGGGCGCCTTCCGCGTCCGCGCAGGTGACCACCAGCAAGACCGTCACCGTTAAGGCGAAGACCGTGAAGCCGCCCAAGGTGAGGCTCGATATTTTCAAGGGTGAAGTGATCCGCATGGACACGGTCTCGATCATGGTGCGCGACCCGAAGAACTCCTATATTGTGCGCACGTTCACATTTTCTCCGGACGTGGCGAAGAAACTGCAACCATTGATTGACAAGGGCGGCTATCAATCCGGCGACCGTGTCACGATTAAATACGCCCCGGGGAGCACGGTGGCGCAGTCGATCACAGGCAAGGCCTCCAAAGCGTTCTAATTCCGCAGCGGCCACGAAATCGCAGTACAATCCCACCGGAAGGCTTTCATGATTCGCCCCGCCGCTGTTTCTGGACGTTTTTATCCCGTTGACGCTGCAATGTTGCTTCGCCAAATCGACGGCTGCGTTTCCGTCGCTTCCCAAAAAATCCGCGCGCGGGGGTGCATCGTACCGCATGCCGGATACATGTATTCGGGACATGTAGCAGGGACTGTGTATGGAGCGCTCGAATTGCCTTCGCGATTCATCTTGCTGGGTCCGCGGCATTATCCACACGGCGAACGGCTGGCGATCCTCTCGGAGGGTGCGTGGACCACGCCGCTGGGAGACGCGAAAATTGACGCGCCGCTTGCGGACGCTCTGAAAGACGCGTTTCCCCCGTTGCGCGAGGATGCGGTGGCTCATTCGCTGGAGCATTCGCTCGAAGTGCAGTTGCCATTCCTGCAGAGACTCGCGGGCGACTTTACGTTTGTTCCCATCGTAATCGGGACGGACCGCTTCGACGCGCTGGAAATGCTGGGCCGCGCGGTTGCGCAGGTGGTTCGCGGGCAGAAGGAAGCCGTGTTGATTGTCGCGAGTTCGGACATGAATCATCGCGAAAGCGACGCCATCACACGCGTGAAGGATCGCAAGGCAATTGACGCGATTCTTGCGTTGAACGCGCGGGAGCTGTACGACACGGTGCGTCGCGAGAACATTACCATGTGCGGCTACGGCCCCGCCGTTGCGATGATCACCGCTGCGCGGGAATTAGGATCGACGAGCGCGGAACTCCTGCAATATGCAACTTCAGGTGACGTAAATGGCGACCGCGAAGACGTGGTTGGCTACGCGGGAATCATCGTGCGTTAAACTCGCGCACGTGGCACAAAAGTTGCACGCAGCCTCTAGTGTGGTCGGCCAGTAGAAACCGCATGCGACGCGGGAGCGGGAGCTACGCCCCTCACGGTGGGACTCGACGCGCGCGGTGAGGAGAAAGATGGCCCTGAGTAGCTACCCGACGGTGCGCCCATACCCGCAGACGACGCCATTCCTGTTGACGTTGGCTCTCTCGGCACATACATCGGCGCCGGACGATGAGGAATTGCGGCCGGCATGCGCATCGCGTTCTCGACCCGGAGGATTTGCGGCGCGGGCGTAGACGGCAGACGCGTGTTCATTTTCATCGCAGGCACGCTGCTTGCGGCGAGCGACCTCTGCAAATGAGCCATGCTCGGAGCGGTCGGAACAAATGCTCTCGGACTTTGCATCGGTGCGCTGTGATTCGTGGCCGAGGCCGCACCTCCAAAGCGAGGAACTCGGCCGTTTTCAAGCGGCGCACCCGGCAATGCTTGGATAGGTCGGCTGTTCCCGCCTGCAGTCATAATTCGTACCGAACTCATGTTGCCGATTGATTTCGAGCCGCTAAGAATCAAGATGCGCGGCGTTGTCGGCATCTGCGCGCCGATTCCCGCACGCGGCGACCACGCCACTTGGTTTCCTACACCGTACCAATTCACCGGCGCGGGATCCCAGAAGCCGAAATTGTCCGGAAACCACATCCAGCCATACAGCGGCGAGAACATCCAATCGCCAAAGTGATAAGGAACCCAACCCCATGGCTCGAAGCTGATCCACGTCCAACCCAATCCCGGATAAGACGCCCATTGGCCCATTGAAAATGGCGCCCAGCCTGCCGTCATGCCGAACGGCTGCCAGCCATAACCGTAGCCTGCAAAATAATTCCAGCCCCCATAGGCGGAAAGGTCGCCCATGCCGTAGCTGAAGGGCGCGTTCGCATAAGACAGCGACTGCGTGGTCTCGACTTGAAGGTTCTGTTCGCGGCCGTTCACCCAACGATCCCACGCGTCAGCCTTGGGGTTTGCGGAGATAGTGGCAGTCTCCATTTTCGATTTGTAGGCGAGAGTCTGACCCTTTACGAGAGTCTTCGCGCCCGCGGCTCCGGCCAGAGCGCTGACTTGCAGTTCGCCCTGCATCACGCTGATGGAAGCGCCGTCATGGAAAGCATCCACGCGGAAGAGTGAACGCTTCGGCACCGCAATCTGCTCCTCCGAAGTCGAGACCACAAATGTGTCGGTGCGCTTCAG
>DASYYI010000402.1:0-2203 GCA_035933995.1 Candidatus Acidiferrales bacterium
TGAAAATGTTTTGGCTCTAATATCGGGATATGGTGCGTCCTGAAAGACGCGATTTTCTTGCGGGTGAGAGACCCGTCCGGGTAAGCGCCGGAGCGCCCGGTAGCAGGCCCCAGTCGAGGGACGAGATTCCCGGGACGCAAGCGGGGCGTCGAAAGCCTGTGGAAGAGCAGGGAGCAAGGAAGCGGGCCGCAACATTAAGTGAACGCTGCAGCCTCGTCATATTTTCAGCCGAAAGGTGTTGGGGAGGGCCGAGCCGCTCATATCACGGCGAAGGCAACAGACAGCATTCTGGGAGACCGGATGGAATGCTGGACCTCTCCGGGGTAGCGGGCGGCGGCACGTTTCTAAAGAAGATCGCGGAACAGGAGAGACCCTCCCCGGCGGCCTCGTCGGGCGAAGACCATGCGTATAAAGCCGGAAGGCTGAAATCGTGCGGAGCTGGGAGGGTGTCCGAGGGGTTCGTAGTACCGGTGAAGGCGTGCAACACAACGCGCCGGAGGGAAGGGACCCTGCTTTGATCGGGCCTGGAAGGGGGTAAGTGCGAGGGCATGCTGGAAACGGCCAAAAACCCCGATGAAAAAGTACAACAACTCCAACGCAGGCTATGGGTGTGTGCCAAGTCGAGTAAGACACGACGATTCCACGCGCTGTACGACCGGATCTACAGGAGTGACGTTCTGTGGGAAGCGTGGAAGCGGGTGCGCAGCAACAAGGGAGCGGCGGGCGTGGATGAAACCACGCTGCGATCCATCGAGGAGCAGGGGGTGACGCGGTTTCTCGAAGGGATACAGGCCGATCTTGAGGCAGGCCAGTATCGTCCTTCACCGGTGAAGCGGCGATGGATACCGAAAGCAGACGGGAAGCAGCGGCCACTGGGAATACCGACGGTGAGAGACCGGGTGATTCAAATGGCGGCGAAGCTGGTGATTGAGCCGATCTTCGAAGCGGATTTTCAGCCATCGAGTTATGGCTTCCGCCCGAAGAAAAGCGCGACACAGGCACTGGAAGCGATCCGCGAAGCGGGCAACCGGGGTCACAGTTTCGTCGTGGATGCGGACATTCAGGGCTACTTTGACAGCATCGATCGAAATACGTTGATGGATCTGGTGAAGGAGCGAATCTCGGATCGAAGGGTATTGAAGTTAATACGGCAGTGGCTGGAAGCGGGAGTGATGGAAGACGGCACGGTGAGGGAAACGCTGGCGGGAACACCGCAGGGCGGAGTGATCTCGCCGCTGCTGGCGAACATCTACCTGAACAAACTGGATCGCATCTGGGCGGCGCGATGTTCGTCGCTGGGGGTGCTGGTCCGGTACGCCGATGATTTCGTGGTGATGTGTCGCACGGAGTTGCAGGCGAAGGAAGCGCTTCGGCGGATCGGGCTGGTGATGAACCGGCTGGGTCTGAAACTGCATCCGGAGAAGACGCGGATGGTGGACCTGAGACGTGGGAAGGGGAGCTTTGTGTTTCTGGGCTGCACGATTCGGAAGAAGCGGAGCATACAGCGGAACCCGCGCATGCACTTCATGCAGCGGTGGCCGTCGCCCAAAGCGATGAAGCGAATCCGGGAACGCGTGCATGAGTTGACCGATTCGCGGCAAAGCGGGAGGGATGTGAAGCAGATCATCGCGACGCTGAATCCCGTGCTCCGGGGATGGGGAAACTACTTCCGCACGGGTAATGCCGAGAGGAAATTCAATCAACTCGACAGATATGTCTGGTCGCGGCTCACACGCTGGATGGCTCGGCGCGGGGGGCAACGGCCGGGTCGATTTGAGAAGTGGACCCATGAACGGTTTGTGGGTATGGGTTTGTACAGGCTGCGGGGTACTGTAAAATACCCGGCGCAAGCCACACCAATAAGATCATCGTTAAGCCGTGTGCGGGAAAACCGCATGCACGGTTTGAAAGGGGAAGCTTAGAAACGGGCCGATCTAAATCGGTACCGCGCTAACATCTACCAATGGCGATGGGGACGCGGAAGAAGCGAGAGCGACAGGAGTCACTGTGGTACGGAGGGGAGTTGCCGACAGCGCCGGGGCACCCGTTTTACAGCCGGCTAAACGACATTCTGGAGAAGGCGGACTTCGACCGTTTCTGCGAGAGCAGTTGTGCCGGTTTCTATCACGCGAAGCTGGGACGGCCGTCGCTGGCCCCGGGACTGTATTTCCGGATCATGATGATCGGGTTCTTCGAAGGCATC
>DASYYI010000439.1:0-10608 GCA_035933995.1 Candidatus Acidiferrales bacterium
AGTCCCTGGGCGATTGGATCGGCTGAGGGCGGTCACAAGTCGATTCATCCGCAGCTGGGCACCCTACAAGATTTCCGGCGGTTTTTCTCCAAGGCCGAAGAACACGGGCTGGAAGTTGCGCTGGATATCGCGTTCCAATGCTCGCCGGATCATCCCTATACAGGCCAGCATCCCGAGTGGTTCTGGAAACGTCCGGACGGAACGATCCAGTACGCGGAAAATCCGCCAAAGAAGTATCAGGATATATATCCGCTCAATTTCGAGACCTCGGATACGCTTGCATTGTGGGAGGAATTGAAGAGCGTTTTTCAATTTTGGATCGATCAAGGAGTACGTATCTTCCGGGTTGACAATCCGCATACGAAACCATTTCCCTTCTGGGAATGGGGCATCGGAGAAATCAAGGGACAACATCCCGACGTGATTTTTCTTGCTGAGGCCTTTACGCGTCCTCACGTCATGCTCCGGCTGGCGAAGATCGGCTTTTCTCAGTCCTACACTTATTTTGCATGGCGGAACACCAAGCAGGAATTGAGCGAATACTTCACCGAATTGACACAGACGGATGTCCGGGAATACTTTCGTGCCAACCTGTGGCCGGCGACGCCCGATATCCTTCCGCAATTCCTGCAAGTTGGAGGTCGCGCCGCTTTTATGATTCGTCTGGTGTTGGCGGGCATGTTGGGAGCCAACTATGGAATCTACGGACCTGCTTTCGAACTGTGCGAAAACGCCGCGCTGGAGCCAGGCAGCGAAGAGTTCCTCTATTCGGAGAAATATGAAATCAAGCACAGAGATTTGAATGCGGAGGGAAGCTTGAGGGACTTGATCGCCCGGGTCAACAGGATCCGCAAAGACAATCCGGCATTGCAAAGCGACCGCAGGCTTCGATTTCACGACACGGACAATCCGCAGCTACTATGCTTTAGCAAGTCGACCGATGATTTTTCCAATGTGATTGTTGTGGTTGTGAATCTCGATTCCTTTCACAAACAGTCCGGCTGGGTACATTTGGACTTGAGCTCGCTGGGGCTCGACGCGGATAACCCGTTCCAAGCTCATGATCTCCTCAGCGACGGGCGATTTCTGTGGCGAGGAGTGCGGAATTATGTGGAATTGGCGCCTGGAAGTCTGCCGGCGCATGTTCTCTGCGTGCGGCCAGCCGATTCGTACGGAGCCGGATTTTGATTACCACCTCTAACCGGAAGTTTCCCCTTTTCCAGCCGTAGTTTGGGAATACTCCTTGAGGTCTTAGGAAAGTATTTATGGCGAAGCGACAGGGCAGTGCGGCGGATCCCCTTTGGTACAAGGATGCGATCATTTACGAGCTGCACGTGCGCGCGTTTAAGGACAGCAATGGCGACGGAATCGGTGATTTTCCCGGCCTGATCCAAAAGCTGGATTATCTCCAGGACTTGGGCGTCACGTGTCTGTGGTTGTTGCCCTTCTTCCCTTCGCCGCTCAAGGATGACGGATACGATATCTCCGACTATCTGGGCGTTCATCCGATGTATGGAACGATAGAGGACTTCCAATCGTTTTTGGATGCCGCTCACGACCGAGGCCTTCAGGTTGTAATCGAGCTGGTGATCAATCACACCTCCGAGGAACACCCATGGTTTCAAGCCGCCCGTCAAGCTGCCACCGGTTCGCCGGAACGCGACTTTTACGTTTGGAGTGATACGGACCAAAAATACCGCGGCGTCCGAATTATCTTCCGCGACACAGAAAAGTCCAATTGGACGTGGGATCCGGTTGCCAAGGCCTATTACTGGCACCGGTTTTTCTCGCACCAACCCGACCTAAACTATGACAACCCGAGAGTAGTCGAAGAAGTCATCAAGGTCATGCGGTACTGGCTGGATATGGGAGTGGACGCCTTGCGGGTGGACGCGATCCCTTATTTAGTGGAGCGCGAAGGAACGAGTTGCGAAAATCTTCCAGAGACGCACGCCGTCATCAAGAGACTTC
This sequence comes from Candidatus Acidiferrales bacterium, assembly GCA_035933995.1. GTDB lineage: Bacteria > Acidobacteriota > Terriglobia > Acidiferrales > UBA7541 > DAHUXN01. The sequence goes on from DASYYI010000439.1 coordinate 1,972, forward strand.
GGCAGGAGATCGATGCAAATTACTCCGGCCGTATGCTTCTTGCCGAGGCGAACCAATGGCCGACCGATGTGCGTCCATATTTCGGCGATGGGGACGAATGCCACATGGCCTTCCACTTTCCATTGATGCCGCGCATTTATATGGCGCTGCGGCAGGAAGACCGGCTGCCCATTACCGACATCATCGCGGAAACGCCTAGCATTCCTGAAACCTGCCAGTGGGCCCTGTTTTTGCGAAACCATGATGAATTGACGCTGGAAATGGTGACCGACGATGAACGCGATTACATGTATCTGGCGTATAGCGCCGACCCGAGAATGCGCATCAATCTGGGTATCCGCAGACGTCTGGCCCCTCTTGTCGACAACAATCGAAGGCGAATCGAGCTCCTGATCAGCCTGCTCTTCTCGTTTCCAGGCGCCCCGATTCTCTACTATGGCGACGAAATCGGGATGGGCGACAACATATATCTTGGCGACCGCAACGGAGTGAGAACGCCGATGCAATGGAATGGCGACAGGAATGCCGGATTCTCCAACGCCACTCCGGCACAACTTTACAGTCCCGTGATCATGGACCAGGTGTGGGGCTACGAAGCGATCAACGTGGAAGCTCAGCAAAGCGATCCGTCATCGCTTTTGAACTGGATGCGCAACATGATTGCTTTGCGAAAGCTCTTTCGCGTTTTCGGCCGCGGCAGCATTGAATTTCTGGATCCGGCGAATCGCAAGGTGCTGGCCTATCTGCGGAGGGACGGAGATGAGCAAATCCTTTGCGTGGCGAATCTTTCCCGCTTCGCTCAGCCCGTCGATCTGGATCTATCGAAATTGGAGGGAATGCTCCCGATTGAGATGCTGGGGTATGTGGAATTCCCCGTCGTGGAGCAGCAGCCCTACCGGCTTACGCTGGCTCCGTACGGTTTCATGTGGCTGGAGCTGCATCCCAAGCAAGAATCCAGCACTGCCGGCGTGGACCTCACGGAAAATTCGCCGCTGGCTTTCGGGAATAACTGGGGAGCTATTCTTGAAGGCACGGAAAGCCGCCGCCTCGAGAATTCGTATCTGACGAAGTTTCTTCCGGCGCAACGCTGGTTTGCTGCGAAGTCCCGTCAGATTAAAGCGATGCGAGTTCTGGACTGGGCCGTTTTGCAGGCGTCAAAATCGGCACTGGGACTGCTGGAAGTGCAGTATGACACCGGAGTGCCCGATAGTTATCTGCTCACGCTTGGAGTGACCTTGGGCGAGCGCGCGGAAGAAGTGCGCCGCGCGGCTCCGAACGCCGTGATCGCTCCGGTAGTCGTGCAGGACAATCCCGGTTTGCTTCACGACGCCGTGTTAGACGACGAAACTTGCGTCGTGTTGCTTGCATTGATCGAAAACGAAAAACAGATTCCTGCCCGCCATGGTGCTATACGAGGGGTGCGGGGAAAGGCCTTTCAGGATGTCTTGGGAAGTGCGGAAACTCCTTTACATGTGCGACGCGGCTCCGCGGAACAGAGCAATACGTCGGTCCTTTTTGGGGACCGGTTTATTTTGAAGCTGTTCCGTCGCCAGGAGGCCGGTGTGAATCCCGAGTGTGAAATCGGAAGACACCTGACCGAAAAGGTAGGCTTCGATCGAGTTCCACCTTTTGCGGGCTTGATCGAGTACACGCCGACGGAGAATGGCAACACTTCGACACTTGGAATTTTGCAGGGCCTGGTTGCAAACGAAGGCGACGGCTGGAAGTGGACGATCGAAGAGCTCGACCGCTACTACGAAGCCCGTGCTCCTCTGGCCGTCCCCGAGAACTTGAGCGGCGAACTGGGCGATATTATGGAACTTGCCGAGCGTCCGCCATCTCAGTTGGCGCGAGATCACGTAGGCATTTATCTGGATGCCGCCGCCGCGCTTGGGCGGTGCACCGCCGAACTTCATTTGGCGATGGCATCGCCGGCTGGCGATCCGGCATTTTTGCCTGAACCTTTGAGCGCCGACGATCTGAAGACGTTGATGGCCGACATTCGCCAACACGCATCGACTGTCTTCGATATTCTCAAAGAGCGGGTGCCGTACTTGTCCGATGAAGTAATCGAGATCGCTGGCGCCGTACTCACTCGGCGCCGCCGGTTCCTACAGCGTCTGGAAGCGCTGGGCAGCTCGGACCTTCGGACGCAGCGCATCCGAATTCACGGCGACTATCATCTGGGACAAGTACTGCGGGTGAAGACAGATTTCGTAATTCTGGATTTCGAAGGAGAACCGGCGCGCTCGTTGGCATGCCGTCGATCCAAGCAAAGCCCGCTGAAGGACGTCGCCGGCATGGTGCGTTCCTTCAGCTATGCCGCATACGCTAGCCTGATTGCCTACATTGCGAGACATCCCGGTGATTTTGAAACGCTCCAACCCTGGGCGCAGCTTTGGGAGCGCTCGGTTTCCGCTGAATTCGTGCGGGCGTATCGGCAAACGCTCGGGAGTGTGGACTTCGTGCCGGCCAGCACGGAGGAATTCCGTGCGCTTCTGGATACGTTCTTACTGGAAAAGGTACTTTATGAAGTGCGCTACGAGCTGGACAGTCGTCCCTCTTGGCTACGAATTCCTTTGATGGGGATTCTGTCAATGTCGTTGTGAAAAAATCGGAAACTTGAGGTTCGAACCTTGGAAGTGGACTCCGCGCCGCAACAAGCAGTGCAAGAAATCGGACAAATCGATAGCGCTGACCTTGTGGTCGGCATCGTCGCCGATCTGAGTCAGGAAGATGTTGCCGAAGTCTGCGGCGCCCTTCGAACGCTCCCGGGAAGTCCACGAATCGTAGTGCTGCAGAACCGCCGTGCTTCCGATACGACGTCGACCGGTTCTGCTGCACACGCTCAAGACTCGATATCTCTAATCCCCTGGGCTTTGCAGAATCAAAGCTCACCGACGACATCTGTAGAGGGCATGCTGGCTGCTTACCAATCCATTCTTACAATTGGCAAGAGGCTTGGAGTTCGTGGATGCTGTGTCATTGCCTCCAAACTGGAACATGCACCGTCGAAATGGGTTTGCCGGCTTGCGGAGCCGTTACTCGAAGCGAGTTGTGATTTTGTCACGCCGGGCTATGCCCGCCGGAAATTTGAAGGGCTGCTGAATAGCAGCATCATCTCCCCGCTTACGCGAAGCCTTTACGGATTGCGGATTCAAAATCCGCTGGGACCAGATTTGGGAATTTCTCAAAGACTCTACCAGAAACTCCTGGACGGAGAGCAGAATGGCAAGACAAGCGGGAGCGGGATGCATTTGCTCGCGTCACTTGTTCCACTGGTTTTGTGCGGCAACCTCCAAGCGGCTCAAGCGTATCTGGGAGCGCGCATCTATCCTCCGAGCGACTGGGCATATGTGAGTTCCCTGCTTAGCGAGATCCTTGGGCCCATTTTTCTCGCCATGGAGAGAAACGCAGCCTGTTGGCAAAGAATGCGAACCTCGAGTCCAGTCAGGGCATTGAACGAGCCTACGTCGGCGCCCCAGACGGCAGGAACCGTGGAGATCGAACGATTGGTGAATTCGTTCCAACTGGGCATTCGAGACCTGCAGGAGATATGGGGACTGGTCCTGCCTCCTGCTAGTTTATTGGAACTCAGGAAACTGGCGCGCCTGCCAACCGGGCAGTTCCATATCCCGGACGAACTCTGGGTGCGGATCATCTACGACTTTGCACTCGCTCACCGTCTGCGGACGATTAACCGCGATCATCTTCTGCGGTCCCTGACGCCGTTGTATCTGGGATGGGTTGCTTCCTACGCACGCGAATTAGAAACCGCCGAGGAAAATGCGATCGAACACCGGCTTGAGCGGCTCGCGCTTGCCTACGAGATGGGGAAGCCATACCTGGTGTCGCGATGGCGTTGGCCAGATCGTTTCAATCCGTAGGTCTGCAAAGGAGGGAATCATGTGGGAACAAGTCAAACAAGCATTGTATCAGTCGACGACCAGATTCGTTACCAGGCTGGCCACTCTGGTACCCGGATTCATTGCCCTCTTGGTGGCGCTTCTGATCTCTTTTCTCTTGGCTTGGATTGTGTGGATGATCGTGCGACGGTTGCTCTCGAGTATGCACTTCGATGAACGAGTATCCCGTTGGGGTCTTTCCTCTTTGGCGGAGTGGTCGCCCCAGAGCAGCCCCACGCTTCTCGTGTCGGGAACGATAGCTTGCGCGATTGTCGTGACCGGATTTCTGATTGGCATCGCGGCCTTCAATTCGGACATGACCTCTTCGTTGGTGCGAAGCATCTTCGCCTACGTGCCGAACCTGGTGGGCGCCATCATCATCCTGGCGGTTGGGGCAGTCATTGCTCGCTACGTGGCCAGGAGCGTATTAATCGGAGCCGTCAATTTGAACTTGGGGTACGCGCGCCTGCTCAGCGTTGGCACCCGGTGGCTCGTAATGGTGTTAACGGTCGCAATGGCGCTGGTACATCTGAGGATTGCCGCGGGCATCGTGGAGCTTGCTTTCGGCATTCTTTTCGGTGGAATTGTCTTCGCTTTGGCGCTGGCGGTAGGTCTCGGTTCCAAGGAGCTGGTAACCAAATCGCTGGAGCGGGACGCGAAGAGAACTCCGGCTGATACGATCGAGGAACCCTTGCGCCATTTGTAGCGGTCCTCGGTAGGAGGCGCGGTGATGATTGTTCTCCTCATCGCAATCGCAACGTCTCGGAGGCTGAAGCGTGGGGGACCTTGGTCGCGATCGCTGTGACGCTCGAACAATCTTTGGTGGAAGGGGCTGGTTCATTCCTATGGAGGCTAACGAAGGGTTTTAATGCCGCGCGGCATGATCTGCGGCAGGGGTTCAGCTTCCGGCCAAGTGCTCAAGCGCTTCCTTGTTAGACAGAATGAGCGTCGAACCTTTAACTTGCAATAGTTGCTTCTTCTTGAAGTCAGTAAAAAGGCGAGTAACCGTCTCGCGAGAGGCTCCGATCATTTGGGCGATTTCCTCGTGAGTCAGCGTCAATTTCGCGCTGGTTTCCCCTTTTCCATTTCCATGACTGGCGCACCAGTCGAGCAGAAACCGAGCGAGCTTTTCTCCGGCGGAGTGCGCAAGCCCTATGGAGCGCATTTCAGCGATGGCGGCGTGATACGTTTCGCCCAATTGCTGGGCCACGCGAAGAGCTGCTTCGCCATGGTCGCGAAGAAAGTTTAGAAAATCAGTCCGTGAGATAAAATTCGCCTGCACTGGCTCAACCGCATCTGCTGTGAGCTCGTACGGTTTGCCGGTAATCGTGGCCGGCAAACCCAGCACTTCTCCCGGATCCGCAATTCTGACGATTAGAGTTTTCCCGTCGATTGACGATGTTGAAAGTTTCACCCGGCCATTGCACAGAACAAACACACCGCGCGCCATTTGCCCTTCCACGAATAGCGTTGCACCTTTTGGATAAGAAGAAGCCGACGTGATGGCGGATAGACGTTGCAGCGCTGGCGGCGAAAGATTACAAAAAACCCGCTCTTGCAGGTGTGGGCAAGTAAGGCAATTCTCGATTATTTCCAATCCATAAGGGGCGCGCATATAGGGACCGCGTCCTATTGTACACCCGTTGCGTCGCGGAACGATTCTGAAGCCGCTGGTGCTCTCATCCGCCATTGATTGGTCCTTCGTTTCAGTATGGCTCGAATTTTCGCTTTCGCAAGTGACCAAGGTCACGTGCGCGCGTGATGCAGGTCACGTTACGGCCATCGGGGAATACGGATAGTTGAGGGTCGAGGTGATGACTCCACCGTTGCAAAGCAAATGCGATATGATTGTAATCGCTCGGTAGTCCGGCCACGGGCGTTTGACTCCTAATGGGAGGTCATCTCTATGGCTTCGGCTTCCGCAGGATCGGCAATCCTCTCTGAGTCCAAGCAACCACTGTCCTCCGAAGAACTGCGCAAGATGCACGCGTACTGGCGCGCGGCAAATTATGTCTCGGTCGGGCAGATCTACCTTCTGAAGAATCCGCTTCTGCGCGAGCCTCTGAAGCTCGAACATATCAAGCCGCGCCTGCTGGGCCATTGGGGCACGACACCCGGATTGAACTTCATCTATGTTCATTTCAATCGTCTCATCAAGAAGTTCGACCTGGACGTCATCTATGTCACCGGGCCTGGACATGGAGGGCCGGGCTTGGTGGGAAACACATTCCTAGAGGGCACATATAGCGAGTTCTATCCCCACATTTCGCAGACAGAAGAGGGCATGCGAAGACTCTTCAAGCAATTCTCGTTTCCGGGAGGCATCCCCAGCCACGTCGCTCCCGAGACGCCGGGCTCGATTCATGAAGGCGGCGAACTGGGCTATTCGATTGCGCACGCCTACGGCGCCGTATTTGACAATCCGAGTCTCCTGGTTTGCTGTGTGGTCGGCGACGGCGAAGCGGAAACGGGCCCGCTCGCCGCGAGTTGGCATTCGAACAAGTTTCTGAATCCGGCACGCGACGGCGCCGTTCTTCCCATCCTGCACTTGAACGGTTACAAGATTGCAAATCCGACTGTACTTGGCCGCATGGATGACGCCCAGTTGACTCACCTTTTCACAGGATACGGATACAAGCCGTACTTTGTGGAAGGCCGCGAACCGCAGAGCATGCACCAACTGATGGCGCGCACGCTCGATACGGTGATTCAAGAAATCCACTCGATTCAGCGCAACGCGCGAGCGGGCAAGTCCACGGGTGCGCCTCAATGGCCGATCATCATTCTTCGAACACCGAAAGGATGGACGGGGCCAAAAGTGGTGGACGGAAAACCGGTGGAAGATACTTGGCGGGCGCACCAGGTTCCGATTACAGATTTTGCATCACATCCCGGCCATTTGAGAATCCTGGAAGATTGGATGAAGAGCTACAAGCCCGAGGAGCTCTTCGATGAAAAAGGCAAGCTGGTTCCAGAATTGAAGGAGCTTGCGCCGGAGGGCAACCGCAGAATGGGCGCGAACCCTCATGCCAATGGCGGTTTGCTGCTAAAGGATCTGGTCATCCCGGATTTTCGCGACTACGCGGTCGACGTCGTAAAACCGGGGACGCAATTCGTGGAAGGGACCCGCGTCCTGGGAAAATTCCTGCGCGACATAATGAAACTGAACGCCGGTTCCAATAACTTTCGCGTATGGGGTCCTGATGAGACCGCATCGAACCGCCTCGATGCGTTATACGAAGCGACCGAAAAAGTCTTCATGGAACCGATTCTGGCGACTGACGAGCACCTTTCAGCCAACGGCCGCGTGATGGAAGTCCTCAGCGAGCATATGTGCCAGGGTTGGCTGGAAGGTTATCTTTTGACGGGGCGGCACGGTTTTTTCTCCTGCTACGAAGCATTCATTCACATTGTGGATTCCATGTTCAATCAGCATGCGAAATGGTTGAAGGTGACGCGAAAGATTCCGTGGCGGCGTCCGATCGCCTCGTTGAACTACTTGCTCACGTCGCACGTGTGGCGGCAGGACCATAACGGTTTCACACACCAAGACCCTGGCTTCATCGATCACGTGATTAACAAGAAGGCCGACATCGTTCGCGTGTACTTGCCTCCCGACGCGAATACGCTGCTTTCTGTTGCTGACCATTGCCTGCGCAGCCGCAACTACGTGAACGTGATTGTCGCCGGCAAGCAACCGGCGCTGCAGTGGCTTGACATGGAAAGCGCCATCGAGCATTGCACGACTGGAATCGGGATTTGGGAATGGGCCTGTACCGACCAAGGGGCGGAGCCAGATGTCGTTATGGCTTGCGCCGGGGACATTCCAACTCTGGAGACACTCGCGGCCGTGGATTTGCTTCGCCAACACTTTCCGGACATCAAGATCCGCGTTGTCAATGTGGTGGACTTGATGACCATCCAGTCCCCCACCGAACATCCACACGGCCTTTCCGACCGCGACTTCGACTCGATGTTCTCAACGGACAAGCCCATCATATTCGCGTATCACGGCTATCCCTGGCTGATCCATCGCCTCACTTACCGGCGGACGAATCACGACAATCTTCACGTTCGCGGATACAAAGAGGAAGGAACAACAACGACTCCGTTCGATATGACCGTACTGAACGATTTGGATCGATTTCACCTGGCAGGTGACGTCGTCGACCGCGTTCCTCGCTTAGAACGCATTGGCGCGCATTTCAAGCATTTCCTTCGGGAGAAGTTGGTTCAGCACAAAGAATACATCTGCGAGCACGGAGACGACCTTCCGGAAATCCGCGATTGGAAGTGGCCCTACTAAGCAATGAAAGTACTGGTGCTCAATTCCGGTTCGAGCAGCCAGAAAATGTCTCTCTACCAAGTTGCAAACGCGGCGCCAAAATCTCCGCCGCCGCCCATTTGGAAAGGCAAAATCGAATGGAACGGGGATCAAGCAGAGGTGCAAGTTCAAACATCCCAGGGTGAAAGGCTCGAAAAACAGACTGCGATTGGATCGCGCCAGCGAGGGATTGATTTGTTGCTCGACACGCTGTGTTCTGGCAAAACGCGCGCCGTCTCCAAATCTTCCGAGATTGATATCGTAGGTCACCGCATCGTGAACGGAGGCCAGAAATATGCGAAGCCGACCGTCATCACATCTGACGTAAAGGCCGCCATCGCGAAGATGTCTGCGTTTGCCCCGCTGCATAATCGCGTCGAGATGGAAGGAATTGAGATTGTAGAGAGG